>CAMVFE010000019.1 GCA_947166705.1 uncultured Clostridia bacterium | reverse complement strand
CGCGGCGGCCGTTGTCGATCAGGGCGTCCACGGATTCCTGCAGCATGCGCTTCTCGTTGCGGACGATGATGTCCGGCGCGCCCAGCTCAAGCAGCCGCTTCAGCCGGTTGTTCCGGTTAATGACGCGGCGGTAGAGGTCGTTCAGGTCGGAGGTGGCGAAGCGGCCGCCGTCCAGCTGAATCAGGGGGCGCAGATCCGGGGGAATGACCGGCACGATCGTCAGGATCATCCACTCGGGCTTGTTATGGCTGGTGCGGAAGGACTCCACGACCTCCAGGCGCTTCACCGCGCGGGCGCGCTTCTGCCCCTCGGTCTCCCGGTCCCGCTCCTTTTCCGTCAGCTGGGCGATCTCCGCCTTCAGCTCCTCGCTCAGCTTGTCCAGATCCAGGGCCTTCAGCATGTCCAGAACCGCCTCCGCGCCCATCTTGGCCACGAAGGAGCCCTTGCCACAGCGGCTTTCCACCTCGCGGTACCGGGCGTCGTTGATCAGCTCGTACTTCTTCAGGCCGGTCTCCTCGGTGTTGCCGGGATCCAGCACGATGAAATTGGCGAAGTACAGCACCTTTTCCAGATTCCGCGGGGAGATGTCCAGCAGCATGCCCATGCGGCTGGGGATCCCCTTGAAATACCAGATATGGCTCACCGGGGCGGCCAGCTCAATGTGGCCCATGCGCTCCCGGCGCACCTTGGCGCGCGTAACCTGCACGCCGCATTTATCGCAGATCTTGTCCTTGTCCTTGAATTTGATCCGCTTGTATTTTCCGCAGTTGCACTCCCAGTCCTTCGTCGGCCCGAAGATGCGCTCGCAGTACAGGCCGTCCCGTTCCGGCTTCAGCGTACGGTAGTTGATGGTCTCCGGCTTGGTCACCTCTCCGTGGGACCAGGCCAGAATCTGTTCCGGCGAAGCCATGCCGATCTGGATGGAATCAAGATTGGAAAGCTCAAACAAAAGGCTCCACTCTCCCTTCAGGGTCATGCCTCTCCCCGCTCCCGGCGGGGGAGGCCGTATCGGTTGAAACAGGTGTCGAAGGCCGGGGATTACAGGTCATCGTCGTCCAGGCTCAGATCGGACAGATCGTCCGGGCTGAAATCGTCCAGCGAAGCCTCGTCCAGCTCCGTGTCGTCCAGGGAGAAATCCTCATCCTGCTCTTCGTCGCCCAGATCCAGATCCTCCGCGGACATGCTGAAGGCTTCCTCCGCGGCGCGCTCGGTCTCCTCGTCCACTTCCTCGGGGGCTTCCGCCTGCTCCTGGCCGATGGGCCGCGCGGAGGGGCGGATGGACGCGGCGGGCGTGGGCACATCCTCGGGATCCAGCTCGGGAATTTCGATCTCGTTCCGATCCGCGTCCAGCACGCGCACATCCAGGCTCAGGGCCTGCATTTCCTTCAGCAGCACCTTGAAGCTCTCCGGCACGCCGGGCGTCGGAATGTTCTGTCCCTTGATAATGGCTTCGTAGGTCTTCACGCGGCCGACGGTATCGTCGCTCTTCACCGTCAGGATCTCCTGCAGGGTGTTGGCGGCGCCGTAGGCTTCCAGCGCCCAGACTTCCATCTCGCCGAAGCGCTGGCCGCCGAACTGGGCCTTGCCGCCCAGAGGCTGCTGGGTCACCAGGCTGTAGGGGCCGGTGGACCGGGCGTGCATCTTGTCGTCCACCAGATGGTGCAGTTTCAGGAAGTACATGATGCCGACCGTTACGGGGTTCTCGAAATAGTCTCCGGTGCGGCCGTCCCGGACCCGGATCTTGCCCTGGCGGAACAGCGCCTTGCCTTCCTCGTCCAGCTTCAGGCGCAGCGGGCGCCCGTTGTGGAAATGATTCTCCGTCACATGGGGATCGCTCTCGTCCTCCGGCGCGGCCATCTTTTCCTCCGCGTGCTCAAGCTGCTCGAGAATCTCGTCGTAGCTCGCGCCGTCGAAGACCGGCGTGGCGATATGCCAGCCCAGGGCCCGGCAGGCCAGGCCCAGATGGACCTCCAGCACCTGCCCCAGGTTCATCCGGCTGGGAACGCCCAGCGGGTTCAGCACGATCTGCAGGGGCGTGCCGTCCGGCAGGAAGGGCATATCCTCCTCGCGCAGGATCCTGGACACGACGCCCTTGTTGCCGTGGCGGCCGGACATCTTGTCGCCGACGGAAATCTTCCGCTTCTGGGCGATGTAGATCCGGACCATCTCGTTCACGCCGGGGCTCAGCTCGTCCTTGTTTTCCCGGGTGAAGATCTTCACGTCGACCACGATGCCGCCCTCGCCGTGGGGCACGCGCAGGCTCGTATCCCGGACCTCGCGGGCCTTCTCGCCGAAGATGGCGCGCAGCAGCCGCTCCTCCGCCGTCAGCTCGGTCTCGCCCTTCGGGGTCACCTTGCCGACCAGGATATCGCCGGCGTGCACCTCCGCGCCGATGCGGATGATGCCGCCCTCGTCCAGATCCTTGATGGCGTCCTCGGAGATGTTGGGAATATCCCGCGTAATCTCCTCCGGCCCGAGCTTGGTTTCCCGGGCTTCGGATTCAAATTCCTCGATGTGGATCGAGGTATAGATGTCTTCCTTGACCAGCTTCTCGCTCAGCAGGACGGCATCCTCGTAGTTGTAGCCCTCCCAGGTCATGAAGCCGATCAGTGCGTTCCGGCCCAGGCCGATCTCGCCCTTTTCGGTGGAGGGACCGTCCGCCAGCAGGTCGCCCTTCTCGATCTTCTGCCCCGCGGAAACGACGGGCCGCTGATTGATGCAGGTGCTCTGGTTGCTGCGGGCAAACTTGGTCAGCTGGTAGGTGTGCCGCTCGCCGAAGCTGTCCCGGATGATGATCCGGTCCGCGTCCACCTTCTCGACGACGCCGTCCTCCCTCGCCAGGAGGCAGACGCCCGAGTCATGGGCCGCGCGGTATTCCATGCCGGTCGCCACCAGCGGCGCTTCCGGCACCAGCAGCGGAACCGCCTGGCGCTGCATGTTGGAGCCCATCAGGGCGCGGGTGGCGTCGTCGCTCTCCAGGAAGGGCACCATGGCTGTCGCCACGGAGACGACCTGGCGGGGGCTGACGTCGATGTAGTCCACCTGGGACACGGGAACCTCGACGATCTCCACCTTGTCGCGGACGGTAATCCGGTCATGGACGAAGCTCCCGTCCTCGTTCAGGGGCTCGTTCGCGGTGGCGATGCGGTACAGGTCCTCCTCGTCCGCGGTCATGTAGTCAATCTCGTTGGTCACCTTGCAGGTCTTCTTGTCCACCTTGCGGTAGGGGGCCTCGATGAACCCGTACTGGTTGATGCGGGCGTAGGTGGCCAGGGAGCCGATCAGGCCGATGTTGGGACCTTCAGGGGTCTCGATCGGGCAGATGCGGGCATAATGGCTGTAGTGCACGTCCCGGACCTCGAAGGAGGCGCGGTCGCGGTTCAGGCCGCCGGGGCCCAGCGCGCTCAGGCGGCGCTTGTGGGTCAGCTCAGCCAGGGGGTTGGGCTGGTCCATGAACTGGCTCAGCTGGGAGGAGCCGAAGAACTCCTTGATCGCCGCGCTCACCGGGCGGATGTTGATCAGGTCGCCCGGCTTCATGTCGGTGGAATCCTGGATGCTCATTCGCTCCCGGACCACCCGCTCCAGCCGGCTCAGGCCGATGCGGATCTGGTTCTGGAGCAGCTCGCCCACGCTGCGAAGCCGGCGGTTGCCCAGATGGTCGATGTCGTCGGTGGTGCCGATCCCGTAGGGCAGGCCCAGCATGTAGCTGACGGAGGAGATGATATCATCCGGAATGATGTGCTTCGGCACGAGGGCCGCAGCGTTCTCCTTCACGGCCTCCAGCAGCTGATCCGGCTCCACGGATTCCATGATGCTCTTCAGCGTCGGGAAATGCACCATCTCCAGGATGCCCGCTTCCTTCGGGTCGAAGGGCAGGTACCGGGCGGCGTCCACGAAGTTGTTGCCCACGACCCGGCGGATTTCGCCCTCGCAGTCCAGCTCCACGCTGTTGACGCCGGAGTTCTGGATCTCCCAGGCGGTCTCCAGATCGATGGCTTCGCCCTTCTTCACCAGCACTTCGCCGGTCTGGGGGTTGATGATGTTCTCCGCGGCGACATGGTTGTGGATGCGGTTGGCGATGGCCAGCTTCTTATTATATTTATACCGGCCCACCCGCATCAGGTCATACCGGCGCGGGTCAAAGAACAGGGAATTGAACAGATTGGTGGCGCTCTCCAGCGAGGCGGGCTCGCCGGGCTTCTGGCGCTTGTAGATTTCGATCAGGCCCTCTTCGCGGGATTTCGCGTTGTCGCCCTTGTCGATGGTCGCCTGCAGGCGGGAATCGTTCCCCATCACCTGCAGGATCTCCGCGTCCGAGCCCAGGCCCAGCGCGCGCAGAATGACCGTGATGGGCAGCTTGCGGGCCCGGTCGATGCGGACCCACAGCACATCGTTGGAGTCGGTCTCGTACTCCAGCCACGCGCCGCGGTTGGGAATGATCTGGCTGGAATAGAGGGCCTTGCCGGCCTTGTCCAGCATCACGTCAAAATAGACGCCGGGAGAGCGGACCAGCTGGCTGACGATGACGCGCTCCGCGCCGTTAATGATGAAGGTTCCATGTTCGGTCATAAGGGGGAAGTCGCCCATGAAAACGTCGGATTCCTTGATCTCGCCGGTTTCACGGTTCTTCAGCCGGACAAAAATTTTCAGCGGCGCCGCGTAGGTCAGATCCCTTTCCCGGCAGCGGGCCACCGAGTTTTTCGGCTCGTCAAGAGAGTAATCCACAAATTCCAGAACGAGATTGCCGTTGTAATCCGTAATCGGCGACACATCGCTCAGAACCTCGCGGAGATCGGTATCGAGAAAGCGTTGGTAGGAGTTCTTCTGAACCTCGATCAGGTTCGGCATTTCCAGAACTTCGTCAATCCGCGAGAAACTCATGCGCTTGCGAAGCTTTCCCATTTGGACCTCGTGTACCATGAAGCAAATCACCCCTTATTTCTGTCCGCCCGGTATCTGCGTGCTGCCGGAACGTCCGCGCGGGCCGCGTTTCCGCCGTCCGGCGCATCCCTTCCATTTTGCCCTTGCAATTCTCACCGAATCTGTGTAAAATAGCAAAGCACAAAAATGCAAGCCAGCATCGATCCGATACTGATGCAATCATAAATTTTACCATGAGGAAACCCGCTTGTCAACATTTTCCGGCTCGAAACCAAAATTTTCTCAAATCCGGGAAAAATTCCCGGATTTGCTTTTCGGAAAGGACCCCGTAGTGAAAAAAACACTTTTCCTGACCCTGCTTCTTTTGACCCTCCCGGCCCTTTGTTTTTCCGCCTCCGCGGAATCCCCCGCTCCCGCGGCGTCCCCGGCTCCGGCCTCGGTCCTGCAGGAGCTGCTCTCCCGGGCCGGCTCCGACGGAGGGGATGCTTCCCTTCCCCGCGTCATCGACCGGATTCACGACCCGGACGCCTGTCCGGATTTCGCCTTTTCCGGGGAGGATGACCTGCTGGAAATCTGGTTCCCGCCCATCCGGGACCAGGACGCGGCCATCTTCCTGTACCAAGGGCAGGTCTGGATGCTGGACTGCGGTGATGAGCGCGCCCGGCTGGACACGGTTCCCCTGCTGAAATACCTGGGCATCGACCACATTGACCGGCTCATCAACACCCATCCCCACCACGACCATCTCAACGGCCTTTACAGCATCGACGAGGCCGCGCCGGTCGGGGAGCTGCTCGTCTGCTTCCCCGAGGGGGAAACGGCGCACATGGCCGCCGCCATGGAGTACTGCAAGGGAAACGGCATTCCGGTCGGCACCTTCGGCGATGAGGAAATCCTGTCCATGGGGGACGGGCTGGTGACCTTCACGGCCTGGCTGAAGTGCAGCGAGGACGAGACCCTGAACAACCGCAGCGCGGCGTTCATGGTCGGCTACGGGGATGCCTCCTTCCTCTCCCTCGCGGACATCGAGCTCCCCGGCCAGCAGCAGCTGGCGGACGCGCTGGATCCGGCGGCGCTGAAGGCGGATATCCTCCGCTACCCCCACCACGGAAAGCAGCACATGGTCTCCGCCCTCTACCGGGCAATCGACCCCGACCTGGTTATTGTGACCAACGCCCCCCGCCTCTATGAGATGAAGGACGCCTCCCGCTTCCTGGATTACCGGCACGCCTCCGTCGCCTATACCTACCGGAATTCCCACGTGCTCCATCTGACCACGGACGGCACCCGCTGGCTCTGCGAGGAGCTGGCCTTCGATCCCACGCCCTGGCTGCCCGCCGAGCTTCCTACAGAATTGCCCACCGACCTGCCCGCCGAGCTTCCCGCCGAAGCGGAATAAGGCCGTCCCGGGCTTCCGAGTCTGCCGCGCCCTTGCTTTTTCAGCCTTCGTGGCTTATAATCATCTGGGTTCCGGAAAGAATCCGGGGGAGGATTCTGCTCTGAAAAGGGAGGATGGAAAATGGACTACGTATTCATGATGGACAGCGACAGCGATCTGCCCTATGACCTGAAGGTAAAATACGATATTCCCGTCGTGTACATGCCCTACGCCCTCGACGGAAAGGAGTATTTCGACGACCTGGGCCAGATGCTGGACCACAAGAGCTACTATGACCGGATGCGCGCCGGCGCGGTTCCCGTGACCTCCGCGCTGAACGAAGAGAATTATATCGAATATTTCGAGCCGATCCTGAAGGAGAAGGACCTGCTCTTCGTCGCCTTCTCCAGCAAGATGAGCTGCACGATCCAGGCGGCCCGCGCCGCGCGGGAGCGCCTGCTGGAAAAATATCCGGAGCGGACGTTCATCATCGTGGACACGCTGACCATTTCCGCGCCGCTGACGCTTCTGGCCCTGAAGGCGCATGAGCTCTACCGCGCCGGCGCGCCCATCGAAGAGGTGGCGGACTGGCTGGAGAAAAACAAGCTCCGCGCCCACGGCTGGTTCACCGTGGACGACCTGAAATATCTGAAGCGTGGCGGGCGGATCTCCCCCACCGCGGCGGCCTTCGGCTCCATGCTGGACATCAAGCCGGTCATCACCGAAGCCCGGGACGGCACCCTGCAGAGCGTGGACAAGGTCCGGGGACGGAAAAAGGCGCTGAACGTCCTCGTGGACAAGCTGGTGGAGTATCAGCCGGATCCGGCAGAGAGCCCCGTCATCATCCTGCACGCGGACGCGCCCGAGGAAGCGGCGGAGCTGAAGGCCCTGGCGCTGAAAAAAATTCCGGACCTGCAGATCCGGATCGATCCCATCGGCCCCGTCATCGGCGCCCACTGCGGCCCGGGGACCCTGGCCATCACCTTCCTGGGGAAGGAAAGAACCATCTGATTTTTGCCGCAAAAAAGCCCGCCGGATTTGACTCCGGCGGGCTTTTTCAGTCCGTGTTTATCCTTCGATCAGGATCTGCTTCTTTTCAGGAACCTTCACGGCGTCCTTCTTCGGAAGGCGCAGGCTCAGCACGCCGTCCTCATATCTGGCTTTGATATCCTCCTCCGTGATGCTCTCGCCCACGTAGAAGCTGCGCTGCATGGTGCCGGTATAGCGCTCCTGGCGCAGCATCCTGTCCTTGCTCTCCTTCTGAAGGTTCTTCTCCGCGGAGATGGTCAGGTACCCGTTGTTCAGCTCCAGCTTGATCTCGTCCTTCCGGAAGCCGGGCAGTTCCACATCCACCTCGTAGCCTTCATCCGTTTCCTTCACGTCGGTCTTCATCATCCTTGCGGCGTTCTTGCCGTAGAGCACATGCTCGGGACGGCCGAAGCCGCGGAAGAAATCACGGTCAAAATCATCAAACACATCCAGCAGATTCTCACCAAACACAGCAGGAAGAAAAGTACTCATCAAGCAAACCTCCAATTCTCCGGCCTTGTGCGCCAGGTTCGCCGCCTCGCTTGCAGGGTCGCATTCCTACCATCCCGGTCCGGAGCTCTTCCGATCCCCTTTCCTTGATGGTGACTGTATTATATCCTAAAGGTCAAAGAAAGTCAATATTTATTCTGATAAAAATATAAAAGTTTTCGGCCGCGCGGAAACGGCGCGTTTCGTTTCTGCACAGCCTTCGCCGAAAGCCCGGAAAGCGGCCGCTTCCGGCAGCGTCCGTTTTTCCGCGCCCGCCCTTCCCCCGCTCGGGAAAGGCTTCCTCAGCATTCGAAGTAATGCTTCCGGATATATCCGTCCAGGTTTCCGTACTCGCTGACCCGGATCCGGTCCCTTCCCAGGTGCTTCATCACCGCCAGCAGGATGCAGATCCCGTGGACGACGATGTCCGCCCGGCTGGGCTGCAGCCCCTCCAGCTTCAGCCGCTCCTCCGGCGTCATGCCCGCCAGCTTTTCGCCGATCTCCCGGATGCTGTCCCGGGGCAGGCAGGTTCCGTGCATATACGTCCGGTCCGTCCACGGCACGCCGCGGTACAGCGCCGCCAGCGCCGTAAAGGTTCCGCCGGTTCCGATCCAGCTTTCCGGCACGGGGGGCATGCGCATCGACTGCCATTTCTCCCGCAGAATCCGCTCCGCCTCCGCTTCCACGGCGGCCATATCCTCCCGGCGCCGGATCGGCAGGCGCTGGAACAGGCGTACCGCGCCCATCTGGCATGAGAAGGCCGCGTCGATGCGGGCGCCCTGCCCGATCACCAGCTCCGTGCTTCCCCCGCCGATATCCACCACGCCGCAGGGAACGCCTCCCCCCGCCAGGTCGGTCGCCCCCAGGAAGCTCAGCACCGCTTCCTCCTCGCCGGACACGATCTCTGCCTCCGCGCCGGTTTTTTCCCGCAGCAGCCCCAGGAACCGCTCCCCGTTCCGGGCGTCCCGGGAGGCGCTGGTCGCGAAGATATGCAGCCGGTCGCAGCCGATCCTTCTGGCCGACGCGGCCATGCGCGCCACCGCGGCCGCGGTCTTTTCCATGCTGTCCTCCCGCAGGTTCCCGGCCGCGTCCAGCCCGGCAAAAAGCCGCGTTCCCTCCCGGTCGCGGGTCAGGCGGCGGAATCCGTCCTTCTCCACCTCCGCGATCAGCATCCGAACCGAGTTGGATCCAATTCCGATCACCGCGACTTTCAGCATGCTGCCTCCTGTTTCGCTCTCCGGCCCGCCCGGGATGTTCAGCCTGCGTCCCCGGATAAGGAAGGCCTCAGTCGGCCAGCTCATCCATGAGTATTTTCAGTTCGTTCTCGGTATAGGCATAAAGCGCCTCCGGGTTGGTGATGCGGAAGCGCAGGTCGTTCCGGTTCATGAAAGCGTACTGCGTCACGGCGCTGGAAACGATATATTCCTCCGTATCCACCAGCTTCAGCTCCGCTTCCATTTCCTTGTTTTCATCCTCCAGCCGGTTCAGCGTCACCCGGAGGGCCGTCTCCTCCTGCCGGCTGGCGCCCAGCCGGCCAGAAAGGATCCAGAGCTGCGCCGCGGCGACAGCCAGCAGGGTGCCGACGATCCATCCGAACCTGCGGAAGTTCATGGTCCTGTGCATGCTTCCGGCCTCCTTTCCGCTTTCCTTTCTCTTTCGACACGCGCGCGCTGCATCCCTGCCTGCGCGCGCGTCAGAACATGCTGATCTGGCTCGTTTCGCTCAGCCCCTCCAGCGCGCCGTGGGCCCGCAGCAGCTCGATGGCGCCGGAGCCGAGACGCGCGCGCTGCCGCAGATCCTCCACGGACAGGAAAGCGCCCTGCTTCCGGGCTTCGACGATGGGCTGCGCCGCGTTCTCCCCCAGGCCGCTCAGGCTGGTGAAGGGACAGCGGATGTTGCCGTCCTCGATCACGAAGCGGGTCACCTCGCTCCGGTACAGGTCCACCGGCAGGAAGCGGATGCCCCGCATGTTCATCTCCAGCACCAGCTCCAGGCAGGTGGCGATGTCCTTCTCCTTCGCCCCGGGCTTATCCATATTGCGGATCTCCCGCAGCCGCTCCCGGCAGGTATCCGGGGAAAGGATCATGGTCCCCGCGTCAAAGCCGTCGCCCCGCACCGTGAAGTAGGCGCAGTAATAGGCCAGCGGCTCATGGAGCTTGAACCAGGCGACCCGCAGGCTCATGGTGACGTAGGCCACCGCGTGCCCCTTGGGGAACATGTATTTGATCTTCCGGCAGCTGTCCATGAACCATTCCGGCACGCCGGCCTCCACCATGGCCTGCTCCATCTCCGGCTTCAGGCCCTTGCCCTTGCGCACGCTCTCCATCGTCGTGAAGGCCAGCTTCGGCTGAACGCCCTTGTCCATCAGGTAGTTCATGATATCGTCGCGGCAGCAGACGCACTCGCTCAGGGTGGCGACGCCGTCGTTGATGAGGTCCTTGGCGTTGCCGAGCCACACGTCCGTCCCGTGGCTCAGGCCGGAAATCCGCAGCAGCTCCTCCATGGTGCAGGGCTTCGTGTCCTGCAGCATACCGCGGACAAACTCGGTTCCGAACTCCGGCACGCCGTACGTCCCCGTGTTGCAGAGGATTTCCTCCGGGGTCACCCCCAGCGCCGCCGGGGAGGTAAACAGGCTCCGCACCCCGGGGTCGTCCAGGGGAACCTCCTGAAAATTCACCCCCGTGATCTTTTCCAGCTCGTGCATCATCGTCGGGTCGTCGTGTCCCAGGCAGTCCAGCTTCACGAGGATGTCGTGCATGGAGTTGAAATCGAAATGGGTCGTGGTGAAGTCGCTCTCCAGGTCGTCCGCAGGATGCTGCACCGCCGTAAACTCGCAGATGTCGTATTCCTGCGGCACGACCACCATGCCGCCCGGATGCTGGCCGGTGGTCCGCTTGACGCCGGTGCACTCCGCCGCCAGCCGCATCTTTTCCGCGTTCCCCGCCTGGATGCCCCGGTCCTCCAGGTAGTGCAGCGCGTATCCGAAGGCCGTCTTGTCCGCCAGGCCGGAGATGGTGCCCGCGCGGAACACATGGTCGTGGCCGAAAAGCTCCTCCACGTAGTGGTGCGCGCGGTTCTGATATTCGCCGGAGAAGTTCAGGTCGATATCCGGCACCTTGTCGCCCTCGAATCCGAGGAACACCTCGAAGGGAATGTCGAAGCCGTCCTTCGTCAGCTTCTTTCCGCAGGAGGGGCAGTCCCGGTCCGGCAGGTCGACGCCCACGTGGTAGCGGCTCCGGTCCACGTCGAAGTAGCCCCGGTGGCACCGGGGGCACCGGTAGTGGGGCGGAAGCGCGTTGACCTCGGTGATCCCGCACATGCGCGCCACGAGGCTGGAGCCCACGGATCCCCGGGAGCCAACCAGGTAGCCGTCCTCCAGGGAGCGGGAAACCAGCTTCTGGGCGATATTGTACAGCGTGCAGTAGCCGTACCCGACGATGGACTTCAGCTCCTTTTTCAGCCGGGCCTCGACGATCTCCGGCAGCGGGGAGCCGTACATCTCCTCCGCCGTATCCCAGGTCATGCGCTGGATGTTGTCCTCCGCGTCGTCCCAGTAGGGCTGGAAGGTGTCCTCTCCCCGGGGATGCTTCGGGAACAGGCTGATGGGCTCCACCATTTCGGCGATCCTCCGGGGATTGTCGATGACCACCTCACGGGCCTTTTCCTCCCCCAGGTAGCTGAATTCCCGCAGCATCTCGTCGGTCGTTTTGAAATAGAGGGGCGGCTGCTGGTCCGCGTCCGGATAGTCCATGCCGGCCTGGATGATGGCCCGTCCCACCGCGTCCTTGGGGTCGAGGAAGTGCACGTCCCCCGTCGCGACCACGGGCTTTCCCGTTTCCTCGCCGAGCCGGACGATGACCCGGTTCAGCTCCCGCAGGTCCTCCTCGCTCTTCACATAGTCCTCCCGCAGCAGGAAGGCGTTGTTGCCGATGGGCTGAATCTCCAGGTAATCATAGAAGGAAGCGATTTCCTTCAGCTTTTCCATGTCCTCGCCCGCCAGCACCGCCCGGAACAGCTCCCCCGCCTCGCAGGCGCTGCCCAGGATCAGGCCCTCCCGGTATTTCCGGATGACCTCCCGGGGCATATGGGGCTGCCGGCGGAAGTATTCCAGGTGGGAGATGGAGACGAGCCGGTTCAGGTTCACCAGCCCCGTCCGGTTTTTCGCTAGCAGGATGATATGCCAGCTCGAGCCGATGGCGCCGCCCCGCAGCTTTTGGTTCAGATCCCGGAAGCTGCGGATCTCCGGGTACCGCTCCGCCGTCTCCTCGAACATCCGCTGGAGGCAGTGTGCGGTGGCCGTGGCGTCATGCACGGCCCGGTGCGCGTTCTTCAGGCTGACGCCCAGGTGCTTGCACAGGGCCTTCAGCCGGAAGGACTTCAGCTCCGGATAGAGCTTCCGCGCATAGGTCAGCGTGTCAAGCACCGGATTGCTGAAGCTCCGGCCCAGCCGCTTCAGCTCCGCCTGCAGGAGCGCCGCGTCAAAGGCGCTGTTATGCGCCGCGATGGGGCAGTCGCCGATGAAGTCCATCAGCTTCGGCAGCATCTCCTCCGCCCGGGGCTTTCCGCTCAGCATGGCGTCGGTGATATTCGTCACTTCCGTGATCTTCGGCTTCAGCGGCTCTCCGGGGTCCACCAGCTCCTGGAACTGGTCCGTGATGGTGCCCTTCTCCAGCCGCACCGCGCCGATCTCGATAATCCGGGCGCCTGAGGTGTTCAGCCCGGTGCTCTCAAAGTCCAGCACGACGATCGGGCCGTCGTAGGGTTCGTCTCCCGCCCTTTCCACGATGTCCTGCTCGTCGATCAGGTAGCCCTCGCAGCCCGGAATCAGCTTGATTCTTCCCTTCGCCGCCCGGAAGGCCGCGGGAAAGCTCTGCAGCACGCCGTGGTCCGTCACCGCGATGGCGGGATGCCCCCACTGGACCGCCCGGTCGATCAGCTCGCCCACCGGGGTCAGCGCGTCCATGGTGGACATGTTGGTATGAAGGTGCAGCTCCACCCGCTTCTCCTCCGCGGTGTCCTGCCGGACCTCTTTTTTCATCTCCACCATATCCCGGATCATGATGGCGAGCTCCCGGGAATAGCTGTCGTACTGGCATTCTCCCCGGATTTTGGCGTTCATGCCCTCCCGGATGCGGGCCACCCGGTCGGCCACGGCTTTGCGCTCCTCCTCCGTGATGGGGGGCAGGGTTTCCTCCTCCCCCTTCCTGCCTCGGCGCGCCCGGTACCGCAGGAAGCACTTGCACAGGATGGAGGAGGTGTAGTCGGTGACGGCAAAGGTCACCAGCAGCGTCTCGCCGCCCTTCAGTTCCCGGGTCTCCATCAGGAAAACGTCGCCCTGAACGGTTACGAGGCCGCTTTCGGCGTTCAGGCTCCGGATTTCCGTCGGATGCTCCGCGATGGCGCGGCCCAGGATCGGCTTGCTGACGGTCTCGCTGCTCATCTCCGGAATCGGGATTCCCGTCTCCGCCGCGCTCTTTTCCTTCTCCGGCGCCGCGACCTTCTCCCTGGGCGCCCGCTCCTTCTTCTCCGCGCTCCTGGCCGCCCTTTCGGCCTTCGGCTTCGCCGCGTCGTAGCCGCCGCCGTACCGCTCGGCCATCTCCGCCCGCGTCACGGTCAGCAGGGACTCCTGCCGCTCCCGCTGCATCCGGGCGAGCCGGGCCTCCCGGTCCCCCGCCACGGTCGTCTCCACGATCACCCGGGCGTCAAAAATCTCCCGGATGGCGGTCGCAAGCCGGTTGGTGATATTGTTTCTTCCCACAAAGTCCATGGAAAACTCGTCCGGAAAGGTCAGCGTGACCCGGTTTCCCTGGCAGCTCCAGTCGATATTCGGCAGCCACGCGACGATGCCGGGGTAGTTCCGCTTCAGGAAATCCGTCAGCACGGAGCGGTAGGCGCCCACGTCCCGCAGAAAGCTTTCCCGGAGCGAGGGGCTCATCACGCGCACCGCCAGCGGCCGGCCGGGAAAAGCGTCCCGCAGGATGCGTTCCAGCCGGAGGAACTGCTTCTCCTCCACCAGCACCTGGCTTTCGAAGGTGATATAGGTTTTTTTCAGAGATCTGACATAGGTCGCCCGGGGAGCGCTCAGCTTTCCCGCCAGCTCCGGAATTTCCCGGGCGATCCGGCTCATCAAATCCTCATAGCTCATCCGTTTTCCCGTCTTCCCTTCGTCCCGGCCTTCAGCTCTCCGCCCCGCGGTTTTCCGCTTCCCGGGCTGCCTCCCGGACCCTCCGGATCAGGATTTCCGCCAGGTCGCCCTCCACCTTCCGGGGCTCCCGTCCCTTCTCGAACAGGACGCCCTGGCCGTTTCCGCCTCCGGCGATGCCGATGTCCGCTTCCTTTCCCTCGCCGATCCCGTTGACGACGCAGCCCATGACCGCGACCTTCAGGGGAACCGTCAGGCTGCCAAGCTCCCGCTCCACCCGCTCGGCGATCTCCGCCACGGGAATGCCCGTCCGCCCGCAGGTCGGGCAGGCGATCAGCTGCACGCCCCGGGTGCGCAGGCCGAGCGCCCGCAGGATGTCCCATCCCGCCTTCGCCTCGGGAAGCGGATCCCCGCTCAGGCTGACCCGGATGGTGTCCCCGATGCCGTCCAGCAGCAGGCTTCCGATTCCGATGGCGCTCTTGACGGTTCCCTGGCCCGGCAGGCCCGCCTCCGTCACGCCCACGTGCAGGGGATAATCGCATTTTTCATGCGCCAGCCGGTAAGCCTCGACGGTGGTGCGCACATCGCTGGATTTCATGCTCAGCACGATATCCCCGAACCCGGCGTCCTCCAGCAGCCGGGCGTGGTTCAGCGCGCTCTCGACGAGGCACTCCGCCGTCGGGCCGCCGTACTTCTCCAGCAGCTCCTTCTCCGCGGATCCGCTGTTGACCCCGATGCGGATCGGGATGTGGTGGGCCTTCGCGCAGTCCGCCACCATCCGCACCCGGTCCGCTCCCCCGATATTCCCGGGGTTGATCCGCAGCTTGGCGATCCCGTTCTCCATCGCCGCCAGCGCAAGCCGGTAGTCAAAATGGATGTCCGCCACCAGCGGCACGGGGCTTCCGTCCGTCAGCGTCCGGACCGCCCGGGCGCACTCCTCGTCATACACGCTGACCCGCACCAGGTCGCAGCCCGCCTCCGCCAGCGCGCGGATCTGGCGCAGTGTCGCCTCCGTATCCCGCGTGTCCGTGTTCGTCATGCTCTGCACCAGGATGGGGCTTCCCCCGCCCAGGCTCAGGCCGCCCACCTGTACCTTCTTCGTCATGCGTTCTCCTCCGTTCTTCTCCCGCGCGCGGCCCGGGGCCGCCGAAAGGCCTACCGGAACAGGTTCATCACGTCCCGGAAGGTCAGCACCGCCATCAGCCCCAGCAGCAGGACGACCCCGGCCAGGGTCACGGCGGTTTCCATCTTCCGCGGCACGGGCTTCCCCCGGGCCGCTTCAATGAGCCCGAACAGCAGCTTGCTCCCGTCCAGCCCCGGAATGGGCAGCAGGTTCATCAGTCCCAGGTTGATGGAGATGGAGATCAGCAGCTCCAGGAAGGCCTGGAATCCGCCGGACCGCACCTCCGAGGAGACGATGGAGATGATTCCGACCGGGCCGGCGGTGTCTTCGATGCCTTCCCCGGTGGTCACCAGGTTCTTCAGCGCGTTCAGGATCATCCCCGCCGCCCGCCAGCACATCTCCGCGCTGGCGCCCGCTGCGCTCTCGAACGTGGCCTTTTCATACTCCACCCGGTACCGGCCGCTGATGATGACCCCCACCATCATCCGCTTTTCCTGCTCGTTCCATATGGGGGTCAGCTCCGTCTCCAGCGTTTCCTTCCCCCGCTGAACCTTCACCCGCAGGGGCGGATCGCCCTCCCGGTATCCGGCCAGGGTGTCCAGCAGCGTATCGGGCGTGCCGTCCAGCATGTTCACGCCGTTGATTTCCGTGATCACGTCCTCCGCCTTCAGGCCGGCCTCCTGCGCCGGCCCCGAGGCGTTCACGCCGGAGATGTAGGGATCCACGCCCACGGCGGTGGGTATGCCGCCGATCCAGTAGTAGCCCGTCGCCAGCACGAAGGCCAGCAGGAAATTCATCACCGGGCCCATGACGATCACAAACATCCGTCTCCAGATGTTCTGGTTCTCAAACCGCCTGGGATCCGCCGGGTCCGGCTCCTTTTCCTCCCGCTCCCCGAAAAAGGCGTTGTATCCGCCCAGCGGAACCGCCCGGAGGACAAAACGGGTTTCGTGCTTCCGGCTCTTCCAGCCGAAAAGCTTCGGTCCGAATCCGACGCCGAACTCGCTGACTTCGATTTTCATCAGCCGCGCCGCCCAGAAATGGCCCAGCTCGTGCACGATGATCAGAATCGCAAGCAGCAGCACCGCAATCAGTACAAAGATGATGTTGATCCTTCCTTTCCCGCCTGGCGGGCCAGCCGGTCCGCCTCAAAAATCTCCTCAAGGTTCCTGGCCGGCAGGCCGGCCAGCCGGTCCAGCGCCCGGGCGACCCGGGTATAGATTTCCCCGAAGGCGATCTCGCCCCGCAGGAACGCGGCCACCGCCTCCTCGTTGGCGCCGTTGAGCACGGTGCAGGCCGCGCCGCCGGCGGAGAGCGCCTCCCTTGCCATCCGCAGGGACGGGAACTTTTCCTCATCCGGCTGCTCGAAGGTCAGCCTTCCCAGCGCGAAAAGGTCCGGGGGCTCGACCCCGGTGGATTCACGCTGGGGATAGGCCATCGCATAGCCGATGGGCACCCGCATGTCCGGCACGCCCAGCTGGGCCAGCACCGCCCCGTCCTCAAACTCGACGGCCGAATGGATGATGCTCTCCGGATGCACGACGACCTGAATCCTTTCCGCCGGCATGTCGAACAGCCACCGGGCTTCCATGATCTCCAGGCCCTTGTTGAACATGCTCGCGGAATCCACCGTGATCTTGGCACCCATGGACCAGTTCGGATGCCGCAGCGCCTCCTCGCGGGAAGCGCGGTGCATCTTTTCCTTCGGCCAGGTCCGGAAGGGACCGCCGGAGGCCGTCAGCAGGATCCGCGTCGGCCGGTTCGGCCCCGCAGCCTGCAGGCACTGGAAGATGGCGCTGTGCTCGCTGTCCACGGGCAGAATGGGCTTTCCCTTCTTCCGGGCCAGCTCCATCACCAGATGCCCCCCGGTCACCAGCGCCTCCTTGTTGGCGAGCAGCACCTGGCGCCCGGCCTCCAGCGCGTCCAGCACGCTCTGCAGCCCGGCGATGCCCACGATGCTGACCAGCACCTGGTCCGCCTCCGTCCCGGCGGCGGCCTCGCGTAGCGCTTCCTTCCCGCTCATCCAACGGCAGCCGCGCAGGTCCTCCGGCACCTCCGCCGGATCGATCCCGTCCGCCAGACCCGCCATTTCCGGCCGGAAGCGGCGCACCTGCTCAAAGAGCTTCTCCCGGTTTCCCTTCGCGGTCAGCGCGGTCACCCGGTATTCCTCCGGATGCCGCGCGCAGATGTCCAGCGCCTGGGTGCCGATGGATCCCGTCGAGCCCAGTATCGCAATCTTCTTCATGTCAGCTCCGTCCTCTGTCTCAGATCATGAACGTCCTGTAGCAGTAAACCAGCACCGCCATGAACAGCACGCTGTCCAGCCGGTCCAGCATGCCCCCGTGGCCGGGAAACAGGTTGGAAAAATCCTTGATCCCGCTGTGGCGCTTGACCAGGGAGGCGAACAGGTCCCCCACCTGGCCGATCAGGCCGCCGAAAGCCCCGAGCAGCAGGTACTCCCACCAGGCGGGCAGCCTGGCCAGCGTCGCCGCGTTGCACACGGAGGCGGCGATGGCGCAGATGATCATGGCCGCGGCGATGCTCCCGGCCAGCCCGCCGATGGCGCCGGCCACCGTCTTATGGGGGCTGACCGGCGGGCAGAGCTTTTTCCCGCCTACGGCGCTGCCGACAAACAGCGCCATCGTGTCCCCGGTCAGCGGCACGGCGAACACCAGGGTCATCAGCACCACCTCCACCGCCTTCTGCTCCGTCAGGCTCAGCGCCACCAGGCTCAGCCCCGGCAGCGCCACCGTCAGGATCGGCAGGGAGGACATGGACAGGTCCGTCAGCTCCGGCTGCTCCCGGAAGATGATCTGCACGGACATCAGAAGCAGCGCGATGGCCATCAGCGGAATGATCATCCGCGTTCCGAACAGGTGCGTCAGCGGCACGGATCCCACCAGGATCACCCACGCGGGCCAGCTCACCACCCGGTGCCCCGCCAGCGTCAGCGCGTGGTACTCCTCCCAGGTTGCGAAGCCGACGCAGATCAGCGCCGCCAGCGCCATGCACCATCCCGGCAGGCAGAGCAGCGTAATCAGCAGCAGGCACAGCAGCGCCCCGGTAATAACTCTCTGTTTCATGCCTGTCTCCCTCCGTACCGCCTGTTTCTTCCCGCGAAGATCTCCAGGCACCTGTCATACTCGGCCACGGTGAAATCCGGCCACAGCACCTCCGGGAAAACAAATTCCGCGTAGGCGTTCTGATACAGCAGGAAATTGCTCAGCCGCATCTCCCCGCTGGTGCGGATCAGCAGATCCACATCCGGCTGCCCGGCGGTGTAGAGGTGCCCGGCGACGGTCTCCTCGCCGATTTCCTCCGGCCGGAGCCGGCCGTCCCGGACCTCCTCCGCGATCAGCCTCGCCGCCCGGGCCAGCTCCGCCCGGCTCCCGTAATTCACCGCGATATTCAGCCTCAGCCCCGTATTCCCGGCCGTCCTCCGCTCCGCCTCGATCAGCGTCTCCCGCTGCTTTTCCGGCAGGGCGCCCTTGTCGCCAAGAATCAGGATCCGGACGTTCTTTTCATCCAGCTCGTCGATCTCCGAGGCAAAAAAGTCCAGGATCAGCTGCATCAGCGCCGCCACCTCCTCCTGGGGCCGGTTCCAGTTTTCGGTGGAGAAGGCGTACAGGCTCAGCGCGCCGATGCCCAGGTCGTCCGTGTGCCGGATGATCTCCCGCAGCGCCTCCGTGCCCTGGCGGTGCCCCCTGGAAACGGCGAGCCGGTGCTTCCGGGCCCACCGTCCGTTGCCGTCCATGATGATGGCCACATGCTTCGGCAGCGTTTCCGGGTTTTCCACCCCGTCCGCCTTCCAGGCCTTCCAAAGTTCCATGACCTGCCTTGTATTCATTTCCGCTCCTTCATCTGAGAAAAAAAGCGCGGACTTTCGGACAAAAGCCGCGCATGATATGCTGCTCCGACTGGGTTTCCCCGCCCGCAGTCCGGCCCGCCGGAGCACGGCATGCCGTCCCCGGGCCCGCGGCGGCGGATTACACCTCCATGATTTCCTTTTCCTTGGCGGCGTAGATGGCGTCCACATCCTTGATCGCCTTGTCGGTGATCTTCTGCAGGTCCTCCTCCGCCTCGTGCTGGTCGTCCTCGGTGATCTCGCTGTTCTTCTTCAGCTTCTTGATCTGCTCCATGGCATCCCGCCGGATCGAGCGGACCGCCACCTTGGCCTCCTCCGCGGCGCGGCTGGCCGCCTTGGTCAGCTCCCTGCGGCGCTCCTCGTTCAGCTCCGGAAACACGAGTCGGATCACCTTGCCGTCATTGGAGGGATTCAGACCCAGGTCGCTGGTCTGGATCGCCTTCTCGATGGGGGTGATCATCTTGGCTTCCCAGGGTGCGATAATCATCATCCGCGCCTCCGGCACGGAGATGTTTCCGACCTGATTGATGGGCGTGGGGGTTCCGTAATAGTCCACCATGATCCGGTCCAGCACCTGGGGGTTCGCGCGGCCCGCGCGCACGCTCTGCAGATCCCGCTCATAAACCGCACAGGTCTTCGCCATCTTTTCCTTCGCGGTCTTCAAAACTGCGTCCGTCATTCTCTCCGCCTCCTTGTGTTGATGCACAAATAATCACTGGGGATATTATATCCGTTTTTCCGCTTCTTGACAATCCTGTCCTGCTCCCGAATCCTATTCGCTCCGCAGCGCTTCCACCGGGTCCTGCTTCGCCGCCTTCCGGGCGGGAATGAAGCCGCCCACCAGCGTCAGCAGGATGCACAGCAGGATCAGGATGCCGCCCGCGCCGGGCGGCAGGAAGGCCCGGATCCCCTCCTGGTTCGCCAGGGTCCGGATCACGTAATTGATGGGAATCTGCAGCAGCAGGGTCAGCCCGATGCCGAAGGTGCCGGCCAGCAGCCCGATGATGAAGGTCTCCGCGTTGAAGACCTGGATCACGTTCCGCCGGGAGGCACCCATCGCCCGCAGGATGCCGATTTCCTTTCTCCGCTCGATCACGGAGATATAGGTGATGATGCCGATCATGATGGAGGAGACCACCAGGGAAACCGCCACGAAGGCGATCAGCACGTAGGTAATCACGTCAATGATGGTCGTGACCGAGGACATCAGCGCGCCGACATAATCCGTGTAGGCGATCGCGCGCTCCGGATATCCCTCCTCCCGCATCACGTCATTGTAGGCGTCCAGGATCCGGAGAAGCTCGTTCTTGCTTTCAAAGTCCCGGGGATAGAAGGTCACCATGATGGGCTGCGAGGGATCCGCGTATCCGAATTTCAGCAGGTTCCCGGCCAGGGTCGCGGTCGCCGCCGACGCCCGGGAGGAAAAGAGCTCCTTCAGGCGGCCGTCATCCAGGTCCAGCTCGACCGCCTTCCCCAGCTTTTCGCTGTCGATTTCGATCAGGTCCAGCAGCAGCGGCATGCCCGCCTCCGCCATGCTCCGCAGGGTCGGGGATTCCCCGGTCCGGCTGAGCTCCCGCAGGATCCGGACCGTGCGCGCGGCCGTCAGGCGGGTCTCCTCCGTCTCCAGGCTGCCGATGTCCTCCCACCGGAAGGAAACAGCGTCCCCCAGCTGGTCCGGATGGATCTCGATCAGGTCCTTCAGGAACCCGTAGCCGATGTCCGGCGTTTCCCCGAAGGCGGCCCCCGTCAGCACGTCCGTCTCCGGGCTCTTCCGCTGGGCCCGGACCGCGGGGCTTTCCCCCGCCTCCCGGATCAGCCGGGTAATCAGCTCCGCCGGGTACTCGATGCCCAACTCCAGGATGCCGAAGGAAGTCCCCTCCTTCGGCTGCACCACGCCGGTGATCCGCATTTCCTGCCCGCGGAGCTTCAGCAGCTCCAGCATTTTCTTCTCGTTCTCCCGGCAGTCCGTCCAGACGCCCAGCTGTTCATCCCGGGAGAAACGTTCCCAGGCCGGAAGCAGCCGGAAGGTGATGCCCAGGAAGTCCTCCGGCGCGTAGCTCCGGGTCTCCGTCAGGCCCGTGTCCACATCCTGCCCGGCCACGACTCCCTCGATCATGGCGTCCAGCTTTTCCCCGTCCCGCAGCCCCATGGCGTAGAGCATCACGTCCGGGATCCTGCCGCCGGCGGCCAGCACCACCACGCAGTCCGTATCCCGCTTCGGCCATTCTCCCGCCAGCAGCTCATATTCCGGCTCATACATCTCCCGGTCTTCCGGCAGGGCGCGGAAAACCTCGCCGGCGCCGTAATTGGCGAAGATGCCCGACAGGCTCTCGTCAAACCGGACGCCGAAGGTGGACAGGGTCTGATCCGGGTTCACCTGCCGGAAGCCCTCCTCCCCCAGCAGGTAAATCTGCGGCGTGATCCCGTAGGAATAGGTGATCGCCCGGGCCTGCTCCTCCATGCCGCTGTATCCGCTGTCGATCCACTTTTTCAGGGACGCCAGGTCGTTGGTCGCCGTGGAGGCCATGAAGCCGCCCATCAGCTGCTCCTCCCGAATCCTGCCGTCCGCCTCGCCGGACTCCGTCTCCCCGCGCAGCTGGGCGAAGGCCTCCAGGGAGTCCGCCATGGAGAAGGTGGAGCTCATGATCTGCAGGGGATACTGGCTCAGGCTCTCCTGCTCCATCCGGCGGATATACGCGTTGGCCCCGTTGGAAAGGGAAAGGATCAGCGCGATGCCCACGATCCCGATCGACGCCGCGAAGGCGACCAGCAGGGTCCGGGCCTTTTTGGACCAGAGGTTGGCCAGGGACAGGCTGAAGGAGGTGGCGTAGGACATGGACGGCTTCCGGAGCCGCGTCAGCTCGCCCCCGGTTTCATCCTCCTCAAAGGGATCGGAGTCCCGGGTGATCCGGCCGTCCTTCAGCCGGACGATGCGCGTCGCGTATTTCTTCGCCAGCTTCGGATTATGCGTCACCATGATCACCAGGTGGTCCTCCGCCATCTCCCTGAGCAGCTCCATGACCTGCCGCCCCGTATCCGAGTCCAGGGCGCCTGTGGGTTCGTCCGCCAGCAGGATGGCCGGCCGGTTGACCAGCGCCCGCGCGATGGCGACGCGCTGCATCTGTCCCCCGGAGAGCTGCCCGGGCTTTTTCTGCGCGTGCTCCTTCAGCCCGACGCGCTCCAGCGCCTCCATCGCCCGCTGGCGCCGCTCCTCGCGGCTGACCCCGTTGAGCGTCAGCGCCAGCTCGACGTTGGCCAGCAGCGTCTGATGGGGAATCAGGTTATAGCTCTGGAAAATGAAGCCCACGGTGTGGTTGCGGTAGGTGTCCCAGTCCCGGTCCCGGTACTGCCGGGTGGAAACGCCGTGGATCAGCAGGTCCCCGCTGTCATAGCGGTCCAGCCCGCCGATCATGTTCAGCAGCGTGGTCTTCCCGGAGCCGGAGGGCCCGAGGATCGCGACGAATTCATGCTCGCGGAAGGACAGGGAAACCCCGTCCAGCGCCTTTTGGACGAGGGTGCCCGACCGGTATTCCTTCCGCAGGTTCTGAACCGTCAGCATGTTTCCTCCCGCTTTTCTCCCCGGGGCTTCCGCCGCCCGCGGGCCGTGTATTGACCGAAAAAGCATCGGCGCTCCCTCCGGAGCGCCGAGATGGGAACTCTTCCGTCAGCCGTTGACGGGTTCGCCCGGGGCGGGGGTTTCCTCGCCGGGCAGGAGCTCCGCCTCCGGCAGGGCCTCCGCCGGCGGAAGCTCAGACTCCGGGGCGTCCCCGGCTGCTTCCGTCTCCACGGCGTCCTCCTCCACGGCCGGCAGGGACTCCGTCTCCGCGGCTTCCTCCGTCAGCTCCGGCAGGGACTCCGCCTCCACGGTGTCCTCTTCCAGGGCAGGCGCGTCCCCCGTGCCGAATTTCTCCTCGACCCGGTCCTTCGTGTTCTCCACGACCTGGTTCAGGTCGGTCAGCGTTCCCTCCGCGATTTCCCGGACGTCCCGGGCGTATTTCTCCGCGTCCTGCGCGGCGGGGCTGTTCCGCAGTTCGTCCGTCACCTCGTCCACGATCGCGGCGCTCTCGTCCACGATCACGTCGATGTGCTCCTGCACGCGGCCGCGGAGCTCATCGTCCGACGCCTTGGGCGCGGTTCCCTTTTCAGCGCCCAGATTGAAAGCAAAAAACAGGCTCAGCAGCCAGGCCAGAATCTTCATATGCGCTCACTCCTCCGTCTTCAGTTTCGGATCGCCGTCCGTCTGACCGCATTTTACTCTCTTCCCAGGCATTTATCAAGCCCCCGCCCAGCCCCCGCGGGAGCGGTGGCAGGGGTCGCAGACGGCGTAGGGCCAGTCCCAGGGCAGGCGTTTTCCGCAGAGGCGGCATTTCCGTCCCGGCAGCTTCTGGGTGGAAAGGACATGAATGATGCCGGAGGAAATCAGGTCCTTCCGCTGCTGGATGGTCTGCAGCAGCGCGTCCGCGTTCTCCAGGAACCGGCGGGCATAGTTGTAGCACAGGTCGCAGAGCCGGTAATCCCCCTCCAGCCGGTCCAGCATCGCCACGGTGCAGCTCTCCGGATCGATCAGCTCCGGCAGGATTGCCTCCACATCGAAGTGCCGTCCCGCGCACTCCGCGTGGTACATGTTCTTCCATTCCGCCAGCAGCGCCGGGTCCTCCTCGTCAAAGGGGATGCAGAGGAACTCGTAGAGCAGGCGCTTGTCCGTGTTCCGGGTTTCCATCCGGACGGCCAGGGACATCATCCGCATGGTGGACGCCTTGGAAAAATAGGATTTGTCCTTCATGCTGACCCACTGGTTCAGGGTTTCCGTCAGCGAAAGGGGCAGCCCCAGCAGGGATTCGGGGAAGCGGATGACCGCGGTCGTCAGCGGCAGGGCCGGCCGGCTCAGGGCCTGCGCCACCAGGGGTTTGAAGCCGAAGGCGTTCACGTACCCGATGTCGTACTGCCCGTATCTGCCCGCGCGGCCCGCGATCTGGCGGATCTCGGAGTCCGTCAGCTGGCGGGTGATGTCGCCGTCGAACTTTTCGCTCTCCATGAAGACGACCCGGGCGATGGGCAGGTTCATGCCCATCGCGATGGCGTCCGTGGAAACCACCACGTCCGTCTCCCCCAGCCGGAAGCGCTCCGCCTGGTTGCGCCGCACGTCGGGGGGCAGCGCCCCGTAGATCAGGGAAACCCGGTACCCCTGCTGCTTCAGCTCCGCCGCCAGCGCGTGAACCCGGGCCTTGGAAAACACGATCAGCGCGTCCCCCTTCCGGACGCCGGAGGGGAAATGAAAGCCGCCCTCCTCCACCGAAAGCGGCGCCATCCGCTCATGCCGGACGACGCTGAGCTCGTCCCCGCAGTCCCGGATCATCGCGGTCAGCAGCCGCTCCGCGTCGGGCGAGGCGCAGATGTGGATTTCCTCCGCGCACAGCCCCAGGACCGCGGCGCTCCACGCGCCGCCCCGGTCCCGGTCGGCAATCATCTGGCACTCGTCGATGACCGCGATATCGTATTCCGCCTCCAGGTCCGCCATCTCGATGGTGGAGGACTGGATGCGGCTTCCGGGCACGGGAATGCGCTCCTCCCCCGTCACCAGCGAGCAGGGCGCGTCCGCCAGGTTCATGGCCTCGAACTGCTCGAAGGCCAGCAGGCGCAGGGGACCCAGATAGATGCCCTTCCGCGCCGTCTGCAGCCGCTGGATGCTCTCCCATGTTTTTCCCGAGTTGGTGGGGCCCAGGTGCAGGATAAACCGCCTGCGCATGCCCCGGGCCAGCGGGTAGAGGTCCTTCATCTCCTCCGGGATGGCCTTCAGAAGCGCCTCCCGCAGGTTTTTCCGGTCGCTCCGGGACTGCTCCCGCTGCTTCTGCCACGCCCGGAGGGAGGGGTTCTGCTTCAGGTGCTTCCGGATCCGCCCCTGGGGAAAATGCGCCTGGACGGCGGCCAGCAGATGCCCCCGGGCTTCCCGGATCTGCGGGCGCAGAAGCTCCTCCACCGTCCCTTCCTGCCCCAGCCGCAGGCCCCGGCAGTTATCAAGCGCGGGAAAGGCCTCCCGGATCCGGTCCTCCATCAGCCGCTCCGCTCCCCCGCTGCCCAGCGCCTCGTCCAGCACCTGCTCCGGCACGCCGCGGCGGAAGACGGATTTCATCAGGCTCTCCGCCACGGAGCCGCGGAGCTCCTCCCGCCTGATCAGGTGGGTCAGGTCCCCGCGGGTCAGGTAGGCTGTCACGGCGCGGTCCGCCTCCCCGGCCAGCTGCCCGGCGCCGCGCCTCAGGTATGCCGCGGGCCGGCGCTCCAGAATCAGCTTCCGGGCCTCCCGGGCCTCCCGCAGGGGGCGGTGGATCCGCGCCACGGATTTCAGAAAGGTCAGGTCCGCCGGATGCCCGAGCTTCAGCTCGGCCTCCAGCAGGGGCTTCAGCCGCCGGTACTCCGCTTCGTAATCCTCCGGAAATTCGCCCGCGGAGATCGCCTGATAAACCCGGTCCTTTTTCCGGGTCTGGTTCAGCGCGTTCTGAAAGGACCGGCTCTGCAGGTATTCCGCCTTTTCCCCGGGCCGCATGCTGCGGGTGATGACCTCGGCCTTCTTCAGCGTGCGCTGGCGGATCTCCTTCTCCAGCTCCTTCAGCACGCCCCGCTGATAGGCTTCCCGGCTGCGCTTTTCCAGTTCCTGCGCGTCCACGGCCCTCTCTCCTTCTTACTCCCTGCGGAGCCAGCGTTCCGGGTAGCAGGCTTCCACCGCCCCGCGGACCAGCCCCGGCAGATCCGTTTTTTCGTCAAACAGGGTTGCGTAGCCCTGAAGGCTCAGCGCCTTTTCCCGCAGCATGCGGGCCCGGTCGAAGACCAGAATATGGCATTTCCGCTTTCCGTTCTTCGCCTCCTGGATCAGGTTGACCGCCGAGGAGTTCCCGTCCAGCGCCACCAGCACCGAGGGCCGCCGCTTGAAGATCTCGTAGGAGATGCTCTTGTAGACGCCCATGGGGCTCGGCTCGATGGACACGCGGACGCTGACCCCCATCCGCCGGATCGCGGCGGCCTCCGCCGCGTCGATCCGCGAGGGCACGAAGGCGAACACGTCCATCTTCCCCTGGTTTCGTTCGGTCAGGTACCGCTCGTACCCGGACATGCTGTGGCCGATGACCAGGAACATCTTTTCCGGATCCCCCCCGGCGATGATCCGATCCAGCATCCGGCAGACCGCGGCCCGCTTCCGGGTCAGGTGCCGGTCGTTGTTGAAGGATCCGCCGATCAGGATCACCGGCACCCGGTCCACCGGCAGCTCCTCGATCCGGCCGGCCAGCGCGACGCTGCTCTCCCGGCGCCGGGGCAGCTCCATCAGGATCTCCTCCGAGCGCTCCTCCGCCCGGATCCGGTCCCGGTAATACGCCTCCGGGGACCGGTCCCCGGCCTTTTCCCGCCAGGCAGTTTCCTTTTCCGCCTGGGAGCGGAGCCCCGCCTCCCGGACCCGATCCTCCGCCCGGCGCATGGCCAGCAGCTCCTCCCGGGTCAGGTTCAGCATCTTCTCCAGCGCCAGCTGCTCGTCGATGGAGTCCGTTCCGTACAGCGCGCCCCCGTCCGTTCCCTGGACGCAGGCCACCCCCGCCGCCAGATACTGCCGCAGGGGATGCCGTTCCAGGGAGCTCAGGTTGTTCAGGCGGACGTTGGAGGTGATCTGGAACTCCAGCACCGCGCCGCTCTCCTTCAGGTCCCGCAGCAGCTCCTGTCCCCTGCGGGAGGAAAGCCCGGTCGTATACAGCCCGTGGCCAATCCGGACCTGCGGCATCGGCTGCCCGGGTGCGAGCCCTTCCCGGATGCACCGGAGGGTATTCGCCACATTCTCCCGCAGGCCGTCGTTCTCCCCGGCATGAACCCGCAGCGTAAAGCCGGGCTGTTCCCCCGCCAGGCGGACGAGCTCCCGCAGCAGGGGGGCCAGGTCCCGGATGTCATTCATCTCTTCCCCGACGATATCGCTGCCCGCCACATAGGGATCCTCCGCCACCGCGCGCAGGGTGCGCAGGTTGTCCCGCACCGCGTCCTCGGGGTCGATCCTGTCCTTCAGGATCGTCAGCGGCGTGCGGCGGAGCGCCGCCAGAAACCGCAGGGTCACCCCCGTCTCCGCGCGAACGGCGGGCAGCACCCGGTGCGCCTGGGCCAGGATCCGCGGCGCGTCCTCCGCCCGGACCAGGGCGGTGTCCGAGATCTCCGCGTAGTCGATCCCGCAGCGGGCGTAGCCCCGGGCGATCCACAGGAGCTTGTCCTCCGCCAGGGTGTTGTCTCGGAAGACCGGATGCTCCCGGTCCGCCTTCATCCGGCGCAGGGCGTCGCGGATCTCCGGGTCCGGAATCCGCTCCTCCCCCGCCGGGGGGATGGGATCCTCCGCCGGAACCCCCTTGCAGAAGACGTAGCGGTACAGATAGACCTTTTCAAGATTGGTAAAGACCGCCTGCCCGTCCTTCATCACCGCCAGCGAGGCGCGGATTCGGGGCAGGTTCCAGGCCGCGTTTTCCGGGTTTTCAAGGATGAGCGAGGCGAAATTCAGGAAGGTGGCGTCGTTGATCTTCCGCTCCAGGTACTTTCCCTTCAGCGGGGAATCCCGGAAGCTTTCCGCGGTCCGCGCCCTCCGCTCCGCGAGCAGCGCCTCCTGCTCCTGCGTGCAGCGCAGGCCCAGCTTGCGGATATAGTACAGCGGATACCGGATCTGGTGATGGATGCCCAGGGCGATCAGCACGTCCGGATCCAGGTTGGCGTTCATATGGGTATGCAGGTCCGTGCGGAATTTGCAGTCCCGCAGAATGTAGGTCTTGACCACCGTTTTGCGGAAATCGAGCCGGTAGTCCTTGGTCTGGCTCATCAGGGTCTTGGCGATTGCGGGAATGGACGCCTTCCGCTCGATCGTTCCGTCCGGATGGATATTGGCGATCTTGGTGTCCAGCAGCCGGAACACGTACAGCGTCCGGTTCCTTCCGTCGATATAGCAGGGCAGCGTTCCCCGGATGATCTTCAGGCCCTCCGCGTCCTCATCCAGCCGGAGGCCGCAGAGCCGGGCCAGGTTCGAGATCAGGTTGCCCGTCCCGTGGTTCGGCGTCCTGAGCGTATAGGACATCTCCCCGTCCTCCAGGCTCAGCTCCACCAGAATATCCTTTTCCTTGTCCAGATAAAACGATCCGAAGGGTTTCATGCCCGCCTCCCCGCGCTCAGACCGCGTCCCGCCCCAGCAGCCAGGAGCCGATCAGCCCGCTGATCGGGAAAAGCTCCGGCAGCACGATGTAGGAATCGATCCGCGCCGTCACCTCCGGCGCCTGGATGTATCCGCCCAGCAGGCGGACGGTCTCCCTCCTCACCCGGTCCAGCAGGTGCTCCTTGCCCAGCACGCCGCCGCCGATTACGATCCGCTCCGGGCTCAGCACCATGATCAGGTTCACGCACATCTGCGCCAGGTAGTCCGTCTCCAGCGTGAAGACCGGATCATCGTCCTGCAGGTTCTCCGCGCCGGTTCCCGCCCTCTTGGCGATGGCCGGGCCGGAGGCGAGCCCCTCCAGGCAGCTTTCGTGGTACGGGCAGATGCCCTGGGGCAGCGGATCCCTCGGATTCGGCTTCAGCAGCATATGCCCGACTTCGGGATGCATCAGCCCGTGGACCAGCTTTCCGCCCACGCAGATCCCGGCGCCCACGCCGGTCCCCACCGTCACGTACACCGCGTTCGCGCAGCCCCGGGCGGCGCCCAGCCGCACCTCCGCCAGCGCCGCGGCGTTCACGTCGGTATCGATGCCGCAGGGAACCCCAAGCGCCTCCTTCAGCGTCTTCAGCAGCGGATAATCCCGCCAGTCCAGCTTCGGCGTGGACGTGATGCTGCCGTAGGTAGGCGAATCCTCCCTCAGGTCCACCGGGCCGAAGGTTCCGATTCCCAGCTTTTCGATCCCCTTCTCCCGAAAGAAGCTTATGATTTCCGGCATGGTCTGCGCCGGCGTCCGGGTCGGAAGCTTCGTATCCTCCAGCAGGTGTCCCTCCTCGTCAAAGATCCCGAGCACCATCTTCGTTCCGCCGGCTTCCAGTGCGCCAATTCTCATTCTGCGTTCCTCCCGCGTCTCTTTTTCTGCGGAAAAGGAAAGGGAGAGCAGACTCTCCCCCTCCTTTTCCGGTTCCCGGTTTTACAGCTTCGCGACGTCCGCGTCCTCGATCATGTGGAACCCCGCCGCAGTCAGCGTCTCCTCCGCCTTCAGGTTGTCCGCCACGCGGATCACCAGGTAGGCGTGCTTCTGCGTCCGCGCGCAGAAGGCGTACAGGTATTCCAGGTTGATGCCGGCCAGGTCCAGCACCTTCAGGGCTTCCGCCATCTTCCCCGGCTGGTCGCCGATCTTCACGCCCACGACCTCCGTCTCCTTGACGATGTAGCCCCTGCCCTTCAGCACGGAAACCGCCATCCGGTTGTCGCTGACGATCATCCGCAGGATTCCGAAGCGCTCCGTGTCCGCGATGGACAGCGCCCGCAGGTTGATGTCCGCGTTCGCGAGCACCTCCGCGATATCCGCCAGGGCCCCGGGGGTATTGTCGACAAAAACAGACAGTTGATTCAGTGCCATCCTTACCGCTCCTTTCCCGCTTCTCAGTTTCAGTTCTTTCTGTTGAGGAAGTTCTCGTCCTCGGTCACCAGTTTGCGCTTGTCGATCACGCGAACCGCCTTCCCCTCGCTGCGCTGGATGGAGTGTGGCGCCACAAGGTGCACCGCCGGACCGATGCCGAGCATCGCGCGCATGGCGGCGACCAGCGCCTTCTCCCGTCCGGTGACGGCCGAAACCGTGTCGCCGAACATCGCTTCATCCATCTCAACCAGGATGTCGAAGGTATCGCTGTTGTTGACCCGGTCCACCACGATCTGGTAGTTCGGGGCGTAGCCTTCCTTCAGCAGCACGGTCTCGATCTGGCTCGGGAAGACGTTTACGCCGCGGATGATCAGCATGTCATCGCTGCGGCCCATGGGCTTGGTCATCCGGACGAAGGTCCGTCCGCAGGCGCACTTCCGCCGGCTCAGGATGCAGATATCCCGGGTCCTGTACCGCAGAAGCGGGAACGCTTCCTTGTCCAGGCTGGTGAAGACCAGCTCGCCCCGGCTGCCCTCGGGAAGCACCTCGCCGGTGTCCGGATCGATGACCTCCGCGATGAAATGGTCCTCGTTGATGTGCATGCCCGCCTGCTCCGCGCACTCAAAGGCGACCCCGGGGCCGGAGGTTTCCGTCAGGCCGTAGATGTCATAGGCCTTGATCCCCAGCGTCTTTTCGATGGAGCGGCGCATCTCCTCCGTCCAGGGCTCCGCGCCGAAGATGCCCGCCCGCAGGGGGTTGTCCTCCGGCGAAATGCCGCGCTCCCGCAGGCTCTCCCCCAGGTAGGCGGCGTAGGAGGGCGTACAGCACAGGATCGTCGCGCCCAGGTCCATCATGAACTGGATCTGCCGGTCCGTGTTTCCGGAGGACATGGGAAGGGTCAGGCAGCCGACCTTATGGCTGCCGCCGTTCAGGCCCGGGCCGCCCGTGAACAGACCGTACCCGTAGGCCACCTGCACCACGTCCTCCTCGGAGCCGCCCGCGGCGACGATCGCCCGGGCGCAGCACTCCTCCCAAAGATCCACGTCGTGCTGGGTGTAGAAGGCCACGACCCGGCGCCCCGTGGTTCCGCTGGTGGACTGAATGCGTACGCAGTCCTTCCGGGGAACGGCCAGGAAGCCCCAGGGATACTCGTCCCGCAGGTCCCCCTTGGTCAGGAAGGGCAGCTTCGGCAGGTCCTCGACGCCCCGGATATCCTCCGGCCGGACGCCGGCCTCGTCCATCTTCCAGCGGTAGGGCTCCACATGCTCGTACACGTGCCTGACCTGCCGGACCAGCTTTTCGCTCTGGAGCTTCCGGATTTCCTCCGGGGCCATGGTTTCCGTCTTTTCCTGGAAGTATTTCAAGTGGTACCGCTCCCTTCGGCTGTATAATATCCCGCTCCGGGAGAAATGCAGACGCGCAGCCTCAGCCGCCGTATCCGGCTTCGAAGGCCTTCCGGTTCATGTCCAGGAACCTGGCGGGCACCGTCTGCTCCAGCGCCGCCGTCCATTTCTCCTTCGCGATGCCGGAGCGGGCCGCGAAGTGGCCCATCAGCACGATGTTCACCGCCTTCGCGCTGCCCGCCTCCATCGCCGGCGTCAGCGCGTCGAAGGCGTCCACGTCGAAGCCCCGGGCCTTCAGCTCGTCCAGGATCCCCGAGGGATATTCCGCGGCGCCGGTGATGACGGGCATGGGATCGATCTCCTGGGTATTCACGATGATCTTGCCGCCCCTGCGCAGGCAGTCCGCGTACCGGGCCGCCTCCAGCTTTTCAAAGCTGATGATGAAATCGCACTCGCCCTCCGTCACCACCGGGGAATAAACCTTTTCCCCGTAGCGGACGTAGGTCACGACGCTGCCGCCGCGCTGGCTCATGCCGTGGACCTCGCTCAGCTTGACGTCGTACCCCTCCGCCGTCAGCAGGTTTCCCAGCAGCCGGCTGGCCAGAAGGCTCCCCTGGCCGCCCACGCCGACGATCATGATGCTTGTCGTTTTCATTCCTTCGCTCCCTCCCCGATGGCGTCAAAGGCGCAGAGCTGTCCGCACACGCCGCAGCCCACGCAGAGGGTCCGGTCGATGCGCGCCTTGCCGTCCTTCATGGAGACCGCCGGGCAGCCCAGGCCCATGCAGCGCCTGCACCCGCGGCATTTGCCGGCGTCCACCCGCAGCGGCTCGCCGTGCTTCACGTATTTCAGCAGCACGCAGGGACGGCGGGAAATGATGACGCTGGGCTCCTCCGCCTCCAGCTCCTCGCGGACCGCCCGCTCGCACGCCTTCAGGTCGTAGGGATCCACAACCCGGACCCGCGCGATCCCCAGTGCCCGGCAAAGGGCCTCCAGGTCCACCTTCGCCGCCGGATCCCCCTTGATGTTGTAGCCGGTGGTCGGGTTCTGCTGGTGGCCGGTCATGCCGGTGATGGAATTATCCAGGATGATCACCGTGGAGTTCGTGGCGTTGTAGGCGATGTTCACCAGCCCCGTCATGCCGGAATGCATGAAGGTGGAGTCCCCGATGACCGCCACGGTCTTTCCCTCGGTCTCCTTTCCCCGCGCCAGGTTGAAGCCGTGGATGCCGCTCACGCTGGCGCCCATGCACAGGGTGGAGTCGAGCGCGTTCAGCGGCGCTACGGCGCCCAGCGTATAGCACCCGATATCCCCCAGCACGGTGATATGGTTCTTCACCAGGGTGTAGAACATTCCCCGGTGCGGGCATCCGGCGCACATCATGGGCGGCCGGCCCGGCACCTGGGGGGCGTCCCCCTGCTTTTCCGGGGCGTTCTCAAAGGGGAAGCCCTCCTTCCGGAAGGCGTCCCGGATCGTCTGCTGGCTGAATTCGCCCAGCGGGCTGAACAGGCTTTTCCCGGTGCACTCAATGCCCAGCGCGCGGACGTGGTTCTCGATCACCGGATCCAGTTCCTCGATGACGTAGAGCTTTTCCACCGAGGCGGCGAAATCGCGGATCAGCTTCTCCGGCAGCGGGTTCGGCATGCCGATCTTCAGGATGGAAACGCTGTCCCCGAACACTTCCTTCGCGTACAGGTAGCTGCACCCGGAGGTGATGATGCCGATCCGGCTTCCCCGGTTTTCCACCCGGTTGTACGCGCAGTCCTCCGCCAGCGCCCGCAGGTTCCGCATTCTCTGCTCCACCAGGGGATGGCGGACCCGGGCGTACCCGGGCATCATGATATACTTGGCGAGCTGGCGGACGTACTCCTTCAGGGGGGCTTCCTCCCGCTCCCCGACCTCGACCAGGCACTGGCTGTGGGCGATGCGCGTACACATCCGCAGGATCACGGGGGTGTCGTACTGTTCGCTGAGCTCCAGGGCGGAGCGGGCAAAGGCATAGGCCTCCGCGCTGTCCGAGGGCTCCAGCATCGGCACCTTCGCGGCGATGGCGTAGTGCCGGGAGTCCTGCTCGTTCTGGGAGGAGTGCATCGCGGGGTCGTCCGCCACGCAGATGACCAGTCCGCCCGTCACGCCCGTGTAGCTGAGGGTGAACAGCGGATCCGCCGCCACGTTCAGCCCGACGTGCTTCATGGCGCAGGCGGCTCTCGCCCCGGCGAGGCTGGCGCCGAAGGCCGCCTCGCAGGCCACCTTCTCGTTGGGCGCCCATTCGGTGTGGATATCGTCATGTTTGGCCAGAAACTCCGTGATTTCCGTCGACGGGGTTCCCGGATAGGAACTGATAACGCGCAGGCCGCCGTTATACAGGCCCCAGGCCACCGCCTCGTTGCCGATCAGCAGCTTTTTCAAAGCTTTCCTTCCCTTCCGCCCTGATGCGCTCAGGGGTGATGTTCATTCTCACGGGATATTATACATGCTTCCCGCTCCCCTGTCACGTTTTTTCGCCGTATAACCGGGGAGCGGATTCGCCTTTTCCGCGGAAATGCCTTATAATGTTTCCGGAAAATTACGGGAGGGGGGTGCCGCCATGCTTTCCTGGATCGTCCGTCCGGAAGAGGACGGCCGCAGCCTGCGGGACCTGCTGCTGAATTCCATGCATCTGAGCTGGTCCGCCCTGAAAAGCGCCAAATGGAACGGCCGGATCCTCCGGAACGGGGAGCGCGTCTCCGTGGGAGAACGCCTGCGCGCCGGGGACCGGATCGAGGTAATCCTTCCCCCGGCCGAACCCTGCTACGTTCCCTCGCCCTGGCCGCTGCCGCTGGAGGTTCCCTGGGAGGACGAGCATCTTCTCGTCGTCGACAAGCCCGCCGGCCTGGCCTCCCAGAGCAGCGCCGGGCAGCCGGACAACTCCCTGGAAAACGCGGTCTACAGCCGGCTCGGCTGTCCGGAGGGCTTCATCTACCGGCCGGTCAACCGGCTGGACCGGGGCACCGGCGGGCTCATGGTCATCGCGAAGAACGGGCACGTCCAGGATTTGCTGCAGCGCCGGCTCCATTCCGACGGCTTTGTCCGGGAATACCTGGCGCTGACGGAGGGCGTCCCGGATCCCCGCGAGGGCGTCATCGACGCCCCCATCGCCAAGGAGAACGCCGCCTCCGTCCGGCGGGAGATCCGGCCCGACGGCCGGCCGGCGCGCACCCGCTACCGGGTGCTGGAGATCCGGGGAAGCCGGGCGCTGGTCCTCCTCCGGCTGGAAACCGGCCGGACCCATCAGATCCGCGTGCATCTCGCCTCCCTGGGCTGCCCGGTCTGCGGCGATTTTCTGTACGGGACGGAGCTCCCGGAGGAGTTCCCCCGCCGCTTCGCCCTCCACAGCGCCTTCCTGCGCTTCCTTCATCCCGTCACCGGCGGGGAGATCCGCCTGGAATCCCGGCCGGACTGGCTGTGAACGGGAGGAAGCCGCGGGGAAGGTTCCCGCGGGCTCATTTTTCCCCGTTCTCCGCGGGGAAATTGTTCTTTATCCCGCCCGGGGCATTGTTCTTTTCCCGCACTTTTTATTGCTTTTAAGCGTTAAAGAGGGTAATATGGTACCCGATCCCATTTTCACGCACGGAGGCAGAATACCATGACCATCGTCCATCTGCTGGAGCGGAATGCCCGGGAATGGCCGGACGATTCCGCACTGATCGAGATCAATCCGGATCAGCCGGAGACCCGCAGGGTCACCTGGCATGAGTTTGAGCTGGTGGAGCCCAGCTCCCGCGCCCGGCACTACCGGAGGGAGATCACCTGGGCCGTCTTCAACGAAAAGGCCAACCGGATCGCGAACATGCTGAAGAGCCACGGCATCGGCAAGGGAAAAAAGGTCGCGATTCTCCTGATGAACTGTATCGACTGGCTTCCGATCTACTTCGGCATCCTGAAGACCGGCGCCGTCGCCGTTCCCATGAACTTCCGCTACGCCTCCGGCGAGATCGAGTACTGTCTCAACCTCTCCGACAGCTCCATGATGGTTTTCGGGCCGGAGTTCATCGGCCGCGTGGAGGAGATCGCAGACCGGATCCCCCAGGTGGACCTGGTCTACATGGGCCCGGGCTGCCCTTCCTTTGCCGACGACCTGAACGAGCTGGTCAGCGAAAGCAGCTCCCTGTTCCCGGAATGCACCCTGACGGAGGAGGACGAGGCGGCCATCTACTTTTCCTCCGGAACCACCGGCTTCCCCAAGGCCATCCTGCACCTGCACCGCAGCCTGATCCATTCCTGCCGGGTGGAGCAGGCGCATCACGGGCAGACGAAGGACGACTGCTTCCTCTGCATCCCGCCCCTGTACCACACCGGGGCCAAGATGCACTGGTTCGGCAGCCTCCTGACCGGAGGCAGGGCCGTCATCCTGAAGGGCACCCGGCCGGAAACGATTCTCCAGGCCGTCAGCCGGGAGCGCTGCACCATCGTCTGGCTGCTGGTGCCCTGGGCGCAGGATATTCTGGCCGCGCTGGACAGCGGGGAGCTGCGGCTTGAGGACTATGAGCTGGACCAGTGGCGGCTGATGCATATCGGCGCCCAGCCGGTTCCCCAGAGCCTGATCCGCCGCTGGCTGAAATACTTCCCGAACCATCAGTACGACACCAACTACGGCCTGAGCGAATCCATCGGCCCCGGCGCCGTCCACCTGGGCGTCGAAAACGTCCGGAAGGTCGGCGCGATCGGCATCCCCGGCTACGGCTGGCAGGTGCGGATCGTGGACGGAGACATGAAGGATGTGCCCCAGGGGGAGGTCGGAGAGCTGGCCCTGAAGGGCCCCGGCGTCATGGTCTGCTATTACCACAATCCCCAGGCGACGGCCGAGGTCCTGCGGGACGGCTGGCTCCTGACCGGGGATATGGCCCGCATGGACGAGGAGGGCTTCATCTATCTGGTGGACCGGAAGAAGGACGTCGTCATCTCCGGCGGCGAAAACCTCTACCCGGTGGAGATCGAGAACTTCATGGCGGGGTTCAAGCCGATCAAGGACGTTGCCGTCATCGGCCTTCCGGACCCGCGCCTGGGCGAAATCGCCGCCGCGGTGGTGGAGCTGGTTCCCGGGGTGGACTGCACCGTGGAGGATATTCAGGAGTTCTGCCAGGGCCTGCCGCGCTACAAGCGGCCCCGCCGGATCATTCTGGCTCCCGTTCCCCGGAACCCCACCGGAAAGATCGAAAAGCCAAAGCTCCGCAGGATGTACGGCGCGGAAGGCCTGGTGGACAGCCAGAACAAATCGTGAAGCAAACCCCCGGAGACGGCTCCGGGGGTTTTCGCATGCCCGCCTTCGCGGGCTTTTCAGTTCAGCAGCATCCGGTCGTTATCCAGGCGGGCGCCATTGAGCTGCCGGAACTTCTCCAGCAGGTCGTCCACCGTCAGGCGCGCCCTTTCCTCCCCCCGGGTGTCGAAGAGAATCCTTCCCTGATGCATCATCAGGGTCCGGTTCCCCAGGTCCAGGGCGGACTGCATGTTATGGGTGATCATCAGGCAGGTCAGGCGGTTTTTCTCCACGATGTCCCGGGTCATAGCCAGCACCTTCTCCGCGGTTCCGGGATCCAGCGCCGCCGTATGCTCGTCCAGCAGCAGGATCTTCGGGGGGTGATAGGTGGCCATCAGCAGCGTCAGCGCCTGGCGCTGGCCGCCGGACAGCAGCCCCACCTGCTGCTTCATCCGGTCCTCCAGCCCCATGCCCAGCAGGCTCAGCCGCTCCCGGAAAGCCCGCCGGTCCGCCGCGCCGACCCGGGAAAGCCAGCCGCCGTTTCCCGCCGCCAGCGCCAGGTTTTCCTCAATGCTCATGTCCGGCGCCGTGCCCCGCATGGGGTCCTGAAACAGGCGGCCGATCCTCCGGGCGCGCCGGTGCTCCGGCAGGAGGGTGATGTCCTCCCCGTCCATCCGGATGCTGCCCGCGTCCGGCAGGAAGCTGCCGCAGATCGCGTTGAACAGCGTGGATTTGCCCGCGCCGTTCGCCCCGATGATGCTGACGAAATCCCCGTCCTCCACCCTGAGGCTCACCCGGTCCAGCGCCTTTTTCGCGTCCGAGGTCCCCGCGTGAAAGGTTTTTGATACCTCCGTCATTTCCAGCATCAGGCGGTCCCTCCCTTCCCCGCGGCCCGTCCGCGGCGGATCAGCACGGGAATCTGCGATTTCAGATAGGGCCCGGAGATCGCGATGACCACGATCGCCGCGGAAACCGCCTTCAGCATGAAGGCGGGCATGTTCAGCCGCAGCGCCAGCATGTAGACCAGCCGGAACAGGAAGGCGCCCAGCAGCGTTCCCGCCGCCCGCAGCGGAATGCTCCGGTTTTTGCCGAAGAAGACGCCGCCGATCAGCAGGCTGGCCAGCGCCACCGTCACCATGCCCTGGCCCATGTTGACGTCAAAGGACTTCTGCTGCTGCGCCATCAGGCAGCCGGAAAGCCCGGTCAGGGCGTTGGAGAGGCAGAGCCCCACGGTGGTGGTGAACGCCGGATTGATGGAGGAGGAGCGTACCATGTCCGCGTTGCTGCCGGTGGCCCGGATGGCCAGACCCAGCCGCGTCCGCAGGAACAGGCACAGGAAAACCGCCGCCAGCGCCGCCGCGGCCAGCAGGACGAGCAGGGCGTACTGCCCCGCCAGGGGCGTCCCCTTCAGCGCGTCCCTGGCCATGGAAAAAACGGTGGGCGCCTTGATCAGGCTGAGGGTGGACCGGTTCCCCGTCAGCGCCATGTTCAGGGAGTAGATGGCCGTATTCACCACGATACCGGCCAGCAGGCTCTGCACGCCCATCCGCGTCTGCAGCGCCGCCGTCACAAATCCGGACACGCTTCCCGCGAGCATCGCCGCCGGCAGGGACAAAAGGGGGTATCCCGCCAGCGCCGTCAGCGTTCCCACCGCCGCCCCCAGCGTGAAGCATCCGTCGGTGGACAGGTCGCATACGTTGAGCATGGAATAGCTCAGAAACAGCGCCAGCACCGTCAGGCCGTTGACCAGCCCCAGCTCCAGCGCCGTCTGACCCAGCCCCAGCCATTTATCGATCGACATTTTCTCGTTCCTTCCTTTTTTCCCGAAAACGGCGGAAGGGGGAACGGAGCCCTCCGGCTCCGCTCCCCCGGTTTTCAGCGCGGTACGCCGCTCACTCGAAATTCTCCGCGGTGGCAATCGGCTGCACCAGGGTGCAGAAGGGCGCGAAGGCCGCCGCCGCGGTCTCGTAGTCGATGCCGACGGCCGCCGCCGTATCGGTGTTGATGGTCGCGATGCCGTTGTCAAACATCCGGACCGGTGTCTTTGCGGGGTCCGCCCCGTCCAGCAGGATCGCCGCGGCCGTGTCCGCCGTCGCCCTGCCCAGCTCCGCGTAGTCCACGCCGAAGCCCAGGAAGGCGCCGTTGAGAGCGAAGGAATCCGCGCCGGCGTAGTGGGGAATCTTCGCCTCGGCAAACTTTTCAGCGATCGCCAGCTCGGCGTCCATAATCGTGTTGTCCGTGGGGGTGAATACGGCATCCGCCCCGTCGGCGATGATGGCGTCCGCCGCCAGGATGACCTCCTGCTGGTTGCTTCCGTTGTACTCCCGGTAGCTGACGCCCTTCGCTTCCAGCAGCGCCTTCGCCGCGGCGATCGGGGTGGCGGAGGCATCCTGGCCCGCGTCGTACAGCAGGGCGATGTTCTTCGCCGCGGGATTGGCCGCGAAGATCAGCTCAATGATGGCGTCGGTGTTCAGATAGTCCGACGTCCCGGTAATGTTCGCGCCCGGCTCCTCCAGGCTGCTCACCAGCTCCACCGCCAGCGGATCGGATACCGCCGCGAAAACCACCGGAATGGGCTGGTCCTCGGTCATGCCCTGCATGGTCATGGCCACGGGCGTCGCCACGCCCACCATCAGATCCACCTCTTCCGCGATGAAATTGGAGATGATCTGCTGCATGACGCTGCCGTCCGCGTTGGCGTTATCGTCCAGGATCCGGATCGTGACGCCGCGCTCCTCCGCCACGGCGGAAAGCCGCTCCTTCAGGCTGGCCACGATCTGATTCAGGGAAGCATGGTCCACGTAGTTGCAGATGCCGATGGTGTAGGTCTTCTCCTCCGCCGCGGCCGTCCCGCACAGGGCGGCCAGCGCCAGCGCCAGCACAGTCAGAATCGCCGTAATCTTCTTCATTTTCGGAATCCCCTTTCATATGGTCTGCTTTCGGAAGCCCCCGTTTCCCTCCGGGCGGATCCTTTCCCGTCGCGAACGGTGTGGGCTTCCTTCTCTGTCGGAAAACCTCGGCCGGCAAATAAAAAAGCCTCAGCCGGAGTCCTCTCCGGTTGAGGCGGTATTATCCGCTGTGCCACTCAACTTCCCCGCGCTTCGCACGGGCTCGTTTTCCGCGTACCGACATACGCGCCGCCATGATAACGGGTGCGGATCCCGTCCGAAGCTAATCGGCTTCCGCCTTTCGCCGCGGCCCTCAGGAGTCCATTCGCTGCCGCGCCGGCCGCCGCGGTCCCACTCTTCGCGGCTCCCTGTGCGCCTTCGTCCGGCAGTTACTTCTCTCCCTCGCAGGTTCTTGGGCGTATCTTACCCTCCTCCGGGCCGCCTGTCAAGGCCGTGAATTGTTTTTTGGATGTATTTCCCCGGCTTTGTTACTGTTCACAAGGTTTGCAGCCCGCCTGCGGCGGATGCAGGAAACAGCAAAGCCGCCTGCAGCGGAGTCCGCCCCCTCAGGGGTCGGAAAAGGGGCAGCCCTTCGGCTGCCCCGGAATCGTTTCCCGCCGGCGGGTCCGTCCTCACTTTCCGCCGCCGAAGAGCTGCATGACCAGCGGCTGCACGCTCTCCGGAAGCTTTCCGATCAGCGTGCCCAGGCCCTGCATCGCGGAACCGGAGATCTCCTGCATGAAGGCGCCCAGCTCCTCCTGGTTCATGGCCAGGGGCTCCGCCGCGCCCTCCGCGATGATGTAGGCTTCTCCCATATCCGTCCTGCTCTGCGCGTCCAGGGTGAACAGTTCGCCCGCCTTCGCCTCGGAAACGGTGAAGGTGACGTTCTGCTCCGCGTGGTCCCCCAGATCCTTCTTGTCCACCTTCGCGGCGAACACCACGTTCCTGGGTTCCGCGTCCGGGGTCTCCAGCACCTTCACGTCCATCTTCAGGTCCGCCGTCGCGGCGTCCGCGGCGATGGTCCATACGGCGCTGATCGTCTCCTCAACGGGCGTAAAGGCGCTGCCGTCCTGCGTCTGGGCGGCGGTAATCACATAGGTCAGGTTTCCGCCCTCCTCCGTGGAGGTCATGTCCATCTTTCCGGCCATCTGCATGCCGTCCTGGCCTTCCGGCTTCAGGTTCGCCGTCCATTCCAGCCGCATGCCGCTGTTCCCCTGGTCGGCCTTCATGTTGAAGTCCAGGGGAATCCGGGTCCCGTTCACATCCAGCAGCGCGGAGCACAGGCCCTGGATCTCGTTTCCGTCCGCGGTCGTGTAGAGCCGGAATTCCGTATCCTCCGCCATCATGTCCGGGAAGGCGCGCAGCGCCTTCGTCAGGTTTTCCTCCGTCATCGGCGCGCCGTTGAGCTGCATGGCGCCGGCGGACTGCTGGACCATGGGCAGGGACCAGATCAGCTTCGCCGCTTCCTCGGCGATGTTGGCCAGGGCGTCCTTCTTCAGCGGGATCACCAGGGAGTACGCGGCGTTGATGGTCACGTCCCCGGGAACCTCATCCAGCGGCTGCATCTGCAGGCCCTGTGGCGGAATCAGCTCCGCCAGCGCGGTCAGCAGGGGCGTTACGTTCGCGTTTCCGAGCAGGGAAGCCAGCGCTTCCTTCCGGCTCGGCATGCTGCCTCCGAACAGGCTGGACAGCAGCTTGTCCACCTGCTCCTGGCTCATGGCGCCCGAGGAAACCAGCTGGTTGGCCAGCCCCTTCAGCTGCTCCTCCGTCACGCGGACCACCTTGTCCCCCAGCAGGGAGGAGCCCACGTAGAGCCCCGTTCCGTCGGCTGCCCCGGTGATATCCAGGGCGGGCTCGTCGTTCAGCGCCAGGCGCAGGCTGCCCTGCTTCATCCCGTCAATTCCCTGGGTGACGACTTCGATCTTCAGCGCATTCAGCAGATCCTGAACCGGCTTCTGCGCGTCCTCCGGCATCGAGGCGGTCATCGCGCTTCCGGGAGTCAGGCTGACCTGAGTCACGGTCCGCTGTCCCTGCTTCTGATACTTTCCGAAGAAATCAGGGAACCGGATATCAGCCGGCTTCTTCGCCTTCTCCGCCTGTTCCTTCATCCCGGTCAGCTCGGCCTGGGCGGCTTCCAGCTCGCCCTTCACGGATTCCAGATCACCCTTTGCGGTATCCAGATCCCCGGCCTTGGTATTCAGTTCCGCGGTCAGGCTGTCCACCTGCTTCTGCAGGGCGGCCTTCTGGGAACCGAAGACGCACGCCAGCGCAATCGCCGCCACGGCGACCAGGGCCAGACAAATCAACAACGGTTTTTTCATCTTGCTTCCTCCTTCTGATATGGGGCACGCGCCGCTTCCTTCCGGGAGCGCCGCGAATACTGCCTGGAAAGCACAAAACCCCTATATAATTATTATTCGACGCTTCATCTCCTTTTCCTGCTTTTTCGTGAGTACCACCCGGTACCTTTGGGCAAAACAGCGATGTGCGAGTGAACGAGCCGCTGGCAAGTCGTTCACATCGAAAACCGGGTAGCCTCCCCTAAGAAACCGAACTAATTAGGAGAGTTTGCCAGAAAAGTTCGGAAATATAGTGGCTAAGGTCGCATGGCTCAGTGGGCAGCTCTAAGAGTACTTTTTCTCCTGCTGACATGGTGGGTTTCCCGATGTAAACAGCTTGCAGAGGAAAAATATATCCGTTACAATAAACACGACAAGCAGTTGTCGTGTTTATTATTATATCATTCGGATGGAGCGTGAGGATATGAAGGTCGACAGGCTGATTGGGATATTGTCCGTCTTGCTGCAGGAAGAAAAGGTAACCGCGCCTGAACTGGCAGAAAAGTTCGAGGTATCAAGGAGAACGATTAACAGAGATATTGAGAACCTTTGCAATGCAGGAATCCCAATCAGGACCGTACAAGGTGCTGGCGGAGGCATCAGCATCATGGACGGGTATCGCATGGATCGGACCATCCTGACATCCAGGGATATGCAGATGATTCTCGCCGGGCTCAGAAGCCTTGACAGTATCAGCGGAAGCCGGTATTACAGTCAGCTGATGGAAAAACTCCAATCAGGATCATCAACCTTTATCAGCGGCAGGGATTCCATGCTGATCGATCTGTCGTCCTGGTACAAACCTTCTCTTGCTCCTAAAATTGAAATCATTCAGAGCGCGATAGAGAGAAGAAATCAACTGGAGTTCAGGTATTATGCCCCATCCGGGGAAAGCGCACGCGCGATTGAGCCCTATTATCTCATCTTCAAATGGTCCAGCTGGTATGTATGGGGATGGTGCGTAACAAAAGAAGACTTCAGACTGTTCAAGCTGAACCGAATGGATGGTGTTACAGAAACTAATCATCATTTTGACTGCAGGAGTGTTCCCTTGCCAGATTTATCCAATGAAAAGATCTTTCCGGGCGGGATCAGCGTGAAAGCTCTTTTTGCGCCGGATGTGAAGTGGCGGCTGGTTGAGGAATTTGGCCCGCATTGTTTTTCGGAAGCTGCTGATGGACGTCTGCTCTTCACGGCGGATTATACGGATATGGACAATCTTGTCTCCTGGCTTTTGACGTTCGGAGCAAAAGCGGAAGTACTGGAGCCCACAGACGTTCGTGACAGAATCCGGCATATAGCTGAAGCCCTGAAAAATACATATGGGAGGAACTGACTGCATGAAATATCCCTGGATCGATGCATATTTGATGGAAAAACGCGGTGTGATAAAGGATCTTCAGGCAGAATGGAACTGGATACGATATCAGATCGGGGGAAAAATGTTTGCGGCGATCTGCAGGGATGATCATGACCAGCCTTATTACATCACTTTAAAGCTGGAACCTTTGGAGGGAGAATTCTGGCGAAAGCAATATGACGATATAATCCCAGGATACTATATGAATAAAACACACTGGAATTCAGTGAAAGCCAACGGTGCGGTTCCGGATGATGTTCTCAGGAACCTGCTGGATAAAGCTTATCAGCTTGTGCTGAACAGTCTGAGCAGGAAAATGCAAAGGGAGATACTCGAAATGACGAGCCGGAATGAAATGATCAGCTGCTGCGGTTCTGACTGCGGCGCGTGTTATTGTTACGGTAAAATGTGTAATGGCTGCAGTGCCTTATGCGGAAAGGTATTCCATGCACCTGAAGGAAAAGCATGCCCTGTCTATGATTGCTGCAAGATTCGGAATGGATTCCATTCGTGCGGTGAATGCGAAAGACTGCCCTGCGATTTGATCCTGGGGACAAGAGATCCCAGCCTCTCCGAAGAAGAGTTTATGAAGACCGTGGAAGAAAGGATAAAACGGCTCAGGAGGTAAGATTATGGCGTTCGATTACAAGAAAGAGTACAAAGAGTTCTATATGCCGAAGAATCAACCTGCCATCGTGACGGTACCGCCAATGAACTTTATCGCGGTCAGAGGAAAGGGTGATCCCAATCAAGCAGAAGGGAATTACAGGCAGGCCATAGGATTGCTTTATGGCATCGCTTTTACCGTCAAGATGAGCAAAATGGGCGATCATCGGATTGACGGCTACTTTGATTATGTCGTCCCGCCGCTGGAAGGCTTCTGGTGGCAGGACGGAGTTATGGGCATGGATTATGCCCACAAGGAACAGTTCAACTGGATCTCAGTCATTCGTCTCCCGGATTTTGTGAAGAAAGCGGACTTTGACTGGGCTGTGGAAGCAGCGGCTCTGAAGAAAAAGATGGATTATTCAACGGTCGAGTTCTGGACGTATGACGAAGGGCTTTGCGTACAGTGCATGCATCTGGGAGCCTATGATGATGAACCCGAGACGGTTGATCTGATGCATCGCTTCATGGAAGAACAGGGGTACACGCTTGACATCTCTGAGCAGCGCATGCACCATGAGATCTATCTGAGCGACGCAAGGAAAACCGCGCCGGAAAAGCTGAAGACGGTGGTCCGGCATCCGATCAGGGAAAAATAGAACTGCCGTCGATCGATCGTATTACGATGCGCTGGGCGACTGGATGCTGATCAAAAGATAGCCTCCAAGAGCTTTTGCGATTCTTTCCAGAGTTGATATAGAAGGGTTGGAAACTCCTCTCTCAATTTTGGACAGATCGGACTGATCAATACCGGTCAATACAGCCAGCTGGGTTTGGGATAAACCGCTTTGAGCTCTGGCAACGGCAACTGCCTGCGCAACGTGCAAGCGCTTCAACCGCATGCCCCCCTACCCCACCGATTCCGAAAACCGCAACACTGCATCGGGAAAGCTTATTCATGGCCTCCGGTCCAAAAAGAAGCTGTGTTCTGGAAAACTGATTGGCTTTATATCCCCCGCATCCCTGTTCCGGAAAACTGATTACCCCCTCACGAACGGAGCACTGTATTCCTCATTGATCTCCCGGATTTCCTTTTTTCCGTCTATGTAATCCTGATAGATTCCCTCAATGCGTCCTCCGCCGCGATTATCACATCCGGAGCAGAATTCACAGTCGATCCCGCAGCTCCCCCATAGGGCCTGATGGACAATTCTTTCCCGCTCTTCCTTCGTGGTATCTTTAATCAATAATGATTTCATGTTATGTCATGTCCCTCCTGCGGCTGTAGACATAACAAAAATATCATTTTTTACCTACTAAGTCAATAGGTTTAATGTTTGCATCGTATACTTGCATCGTATCCTTGCTGTATCGAACCTGATGCTCGTAAACAGCCCTAAAGCCGGAATTCAATTTGGGATTTAAGATCTCTTTATAATCTGTATTCCATTTGGACGTCAAACGGCTCCGCTGCTGCCAGTTCCTCATTGATTTCTTCTGCGAAACTGCATCCAAGCGCCCGGTATGCCGCCTGTGACTCTTTTGAGGAATGAGCCGAAATATACAGCTGCTATCTCACGGATTGATCCTTTTCCTTCCATGTAGGCTTGACTTGCAAATTTCGGCCGACCGGTACGAACATTCCGAAACTAGCGGTACGCGCATTCCGGACTAATCGGTACAAGTATTTCGGATAAACGGTACGCCTTTCTGTATACTGATCACAAGGCTGTGTGATCAGTCAGAAAGGAGCATCGAATCAGATGCAAAGGTTTTCCACAATCATTGGCGTAATTGAATTACGTCAAAATGGCATCCCATCTGATATGTGAAATGTCGCTTGAAAAACGACCCGAAATGATCAGAAATGGTTTTCATGGAAAGACGGAAAAAGTTAATTTTGATAGCGATTCAGAGGAAAATCCATGTGGAATATGATTTCCATTTGATGATTTTATACTACACCATTTGATGATTTTATACTACCAGTGTAAGAGTACAATACATAGGTAACACAAAGGAGGTAGCAAAAAGAGAACCA
>CAMVFE010000018.1 GCA_947166705.1 uncultured Clostridia bacterium | reverse complement strand
GAGCCGAAACCGAAGGGGACGGATCCGATGAAGGAACGGAACCCGCGGCGGAAGACGGAGAGCCCGCGGAGGATGGAGCCGAAACCGAAGGGGACGGATCCGATGAAGGAACGGAACCCGCGGCGGAAGAGGGTGAGCCTGCGGAGGACGGAGCCGAGACCGAAGGGGACGGATCCGATGAAGAAGTGAAACCCGCGGCGGAGGATGGCGAACCGGAAGAAGAGCAGGCCGTCGTGCTGACGGAGGAAGAGCTTCAGGAACAGGGATACATCCAGGCGAATGTGATCCGCGAGGACGGCACCGCTCTTTATGCGGACATGGACGACGCTGCGGAGCCTGCGGCCGTACTGGAAGCCGGCGCGCAGCTCTGGCTGAAGCCCGTGGATGAAATCTGGGGGCAGATTCAGCTTACAACCGAAGAAGGAAACGTCGTCGCCGGTTTTGTGAAGCTGGAGGATCTGGCTGCTTATGTGGAGGAGGAACCGGAAGAGCCGCTGCCGATCCGGACCGTTCGGATTACCTCTTCTCTGGGGGATGAGAAAACGGTCTACGAAGGAACGGAAGTCGTGCTGACGGCTGTGCTGGAAGGGTTCCTGGATTCCGATGTGTATACGGTCCAGTGGCAGTATACGGCGGATGAGGGCGCAACCTTCCGGAATGTTGAAAACGGAAACGAGATGACCTGCCGCTATGTGATCGATGAGGAAACCTTCACCTACGGCTATCGCGTCATGATCACCCTGAAGGCTCCCGAACCCGCGGAGGAGGAGCCGGCTGAAGAGCCTGCGCCGACGGAGGAAACCCCGGCGGAGGAAACCGCCGCGGCGGAAGCGTCCGGCGAAGAAACCGCTGAATAAGCCGGCCGGAACCCGAAGAATGAGGAAGGTTTCCTGAACGGAGGAAGATACAGATGATGAAGAATAATCGGGCCAGAAGGATCCTTGCGGTCCTGACAGCCGTCATGATGATCCTCGGGATCCTGCCCGGCACGGCCGAGGATGGCGGAGAGAGTCAGCAGATCACTTCGGATACGCAGTATCCCACGGCGGGACGCCTTTTCGCGAAGGGGACCGTGGACACGGGAGACTTTGAGGTGGAACCCGCGGACGGGGACAACTTCACGTTTGCGGACGGAGTTCTCACGATCACCGGCGGATCCCTGACAGTGAAGAACAAGGCCGACAAGGCCACCACATCGCACCGCATCGTCATCGACGGCGACGCGACGGTTACCCTGGCCGGCGTGAACATCGCAGCGGCGGGCGGAGCGGCATTGAGAATTACACCCGGAACGAAAGCGACGCTCACCCTGGCGGATGGCGCATCCAACACCGTTACGGGAGCCGGCGGATACGCCGGCGTGGAGGTCGACTGGGACAGGGGAGGAACCTCAAACCTGTCCAAACTGACCATCAACGGCTCGGGCTCGCTTGACGCGACAGGCGGTTCCAATTCCGCCGGCATCGGAGGCAGCGACAGGAACGGCAAATATTACGGCGATATTGTCATCGAGTCAGGAACGGTTATTGCTCAGGGCGCTGATAATGCGGCAGGAATCGGCAGCGCCAATACACCTTATAAGAACGGATCATACAAAGCGCCAATCAGCGAGTTCGGGTGCATTACCATCAACGGCGGTACAGTCAAAGCCAGAGGTGGGAACGGCGGCAACGCCGGAGCAGGAATCGGCGGAGGAAACCACGCTGATGCTAAGGTTGTTATCAATGGCGGCGATATTGAAGCTATTGGAGGGAGCAGCGGCGGAGCGGGCATCGGCAACTCCATAGGAAGCAGCAAGGACAAAGGCGATCAGGGTGATAAAGGTCCAGGGTATTATTTTGTCGATATTGAGATCAACGGCGGAACAATTGTAGCGAAGGGTGGATCCTATAACGCCGCCGGCATCGGCGGAGGCATGTACGGGGACGCCATCATCAACATCACGGGCGGAACGATTACTGCCACGGGCGGGGCCGGGAACGCAAATTACCATCACGGCGGTGCCGGAATCGGCGGCGGTTACGAAGGGCATGCCAGGGTGACGATTTCCGGCGGCGTGATCAACGCGACCGGCGGGGGAACCGCGGCGGGCATCGGGTCCGGCGGCTCTCCGAACGGAAAGGCGGAGAGAGAAAACACCGGACGGGGAAGCGGCGCGAAGCTGACACAGACGACCGTCACCATCAGCGCGGGCAGCGTGACGGCCACAGCGGGAGCACGCGGCGGCGCCGGCATCGGCGGAAGCAACGGCGCGGACACCGTCCAGGTGATCATCAGCAACGGCACCGTGAACGCCACGGGATCCAAATCCTCCCGGGGCGACAAGAAGGGCGGCGCCGGCATCGGCTCAGGATATAATGCCGTGAATGAATCCGGCGAATACAAGTATATGGTGGATTCCGCCACTACCGTCTCCATCACCGGCGGCAATGTGACCGCCATCGGCGGGTGGGGCGCCGCGGGCGTCGGGTCCGGTGCGGAAAATAAGCGCGCCGCCGTGGAGGTGAGCGGCGGAACGCTGCAGGCCTACTCCGACGGGACGAAGTTCGCGCTGGACACCCGGGACGGGAACGGCAGCACGCTGGCGATAAATACGACCGAGAAAACGGTACTGCAGGGCACCTTCATGCTCCCGTATAACGCGAGCAGCGGCACGCAGGACGGCGAAGGCCTGAACCCGATCACCGTCACGAACGACGGAACGGGCGAGAGCAAAGAGCTGACCCGTATGCCGGACGGGTACCGCTCCTTTGCCACGAACGTGGCCGGAGCCGGGGACTACACCATCTACACGGATGATTCCGGGATCGCCTCCGGGAACGGCGCCTATTTCAGCGCCTCCTCCGAGGAGGGAACCGCTCCGGCCAACAAGAACAGTGAAAAGGTTCAGCTGAAGGTTGAAAGCGGAAAGCTGAGCGACAATTTCTTCCTCTATCCGGTGAAAACCATCGCCGTGGAAAAGGAAGTGGAGATCGAAGGCGGCCAGCCGGCTTCCGGCGTGAACGGCACCTTCTGGTTCCGCCTGAAGGAAAAGGGGAAGGACAGCTACGTGATGGATGAAAAGTCCATCACCGTGAAGGACGGAAAAGCGCAGAACAAGGTTTACTTCGTGAATGTTCCCGAGGGTAGCTACAGCATCATCGAGACCGACGGAAAGGGCGGCCGGCTGAACACGGGGACGATGTTCGGAACCGTTGAGCTGAAGAGCATCGAGACGAGGGACAGCCACAGCGCGTCCGGGGATGACAATACGGGCGTGATCTCCGAAACCGCCTGGTCGGACCAGGTGACCGTGATCAATACCTTCGGCCCGTCCGTGACGGCCGTCAGGGGAACCAAGGTCTGGGAGGACGGAGACAACCAGGACGGGATCCGGCCGGCCCGCATCACCGTGCGCCTGCTGGCGGACGGAAAGGAAGCCGCCAGCGCTGCCGTTACCGCGGACGCGAACGGAGCCTGGGCCTTTGAATTCACGAACCTGCCGAAGGCCCGTGAGGACGGAAAGGCTATCGTCTATACGGTCACGGAGGACGAGGTGACCGGCTATACCGCCGAAATCACCGGGAACGCGGCGAACGGCTTTGTCATCACCAACACCCATACGCCGGAGACGATCGATATTCCGGTGACCAAGATCTGGCAGGACGGGAACAACCAGGACGGCCTGCGCCCGGCGAACATCACCATTAACCTGCTGGCCAACGGTACCCCGGTCAGGAACCGCGTGCAGAACGGAACGGGAAACCGCTGGAATTATACCTTCACCAACCTGCCCAGGTACGCGGAGGGGGAGGAAATCACCTACACCGTGACGGAAAACGCAGTGGCGGGCTACACCACCGCGGTGACCGGAAACGTGACGGACGGATTCACCATCACCAACACCCATACGCCTGAGGTGATCACCATCTCCGGCACCAAGACCTGGAACGATGAGAACGACGCGGACGGCATCCGGCCGGCCAGCATCACGGTGAACCTGCTGGCGGACGGGCGGACGGTGAGCAGCGCCGTCGTCACCGACTGGACGTACAGCTTCAGCGGCCTGTCGAAATATGTCAACGGCCGGGAGATCGTGTATTCGGTCACCGAGGACGAGGTGGCGGGCTACACGGCGGAAACCAGCGGATACGATCTGATCAACACCCACGTACCGGAACGCGTCAACATCAGCGGAACCAAGACCTGGGGCGACCATGACGACGCGGACGGCATCCGGCCGGAGAGCATCACCGTGCGCCTGCTGGCGGACGGCGTGGAAACTGCTTCCGCGACGGTGACCGGATCCGGAAACAAATGGAGCTTCAGCTTCAGCGATCTGCCGGGGTACAGGGACGGACGCGCGATTACCTACACGGTGACCGAGGATCCGGTGGAGGGGTACGAAACCACGATCACCGGATATGACATCTACAATATTCACGAGAGTGAAGTCCCCGACCCGCAGCTTTATACGCTGACCGTGCGCTACTGGGCGGACGGTCAGAAGGCCTTCCCGGACCATCACGCGACCCATCATTACGGGGATGCCTACAATGTCGTCAGCCCCGAGAAGCCCGGATACACGGTGGACCTGCCCGTTGCGGCAGGAGTCATCATTGAGGATACGGTCATCGACGTCTACTACACGCGCAGGCCGGTTCATCTGACGATCTACTACCAGTTCATGGACGGAACCACCGCCGCGAACACCTATACCGCGACGCACTGGCCTGGAGACGCCTATGACGTCGCGAGCCCGGTGATTGAAGGCTACACGGCGACGCGGGCGCGGGTGGACGGCATCATGCCGAACCGCGACGCGGAGTTTGTCGTATGGTACCTGCCGATGGAAGACGATCCGGAAACCGGACTGAAGCGCGTCCCCGGCTACAACTTCATCGATGAGTACGGAGTGCCGCTGGGCGTGGGGACCGTCAACCGGAACAGCGGCGAAACGGTCGAATAAAAAAAGGATTTTCCGGTTTCCGGAAAGAAATCAACAGAGATGGATATTCCATGCAGCGTTTTCTGAACGAGACATAAAGAAGAAACCCCGGAAGGGGTTTCTTCCGAAAAGGATGGTTGAAGAATGAAAAAACTGCTGAGCATCATATTGGCCGCGCTGCTGGCCTGCGGTGCGCTGCTTCCTGCCCTGGCCGGGGCTGAGGGCGCATTGGAGGCGGAGGACGGAGAGGAATTCGTTTTCCCGCCCTACAGCTACGAGGAGCTCGTTGTCGGAAATCCGACTCCGGTGGAGGGGAACTTCTTCACCGATCTGTGGGGGAACAATACGAGCGACCTGGATGTCCGGATGCTGCTGCACGGATACAACCTGGTGAGCTGGGACGCGGAGAACGGGATGTATATCCTGAATCCGACCGTTGTGGCTGAGGGCGGCGCGGTCGTGCTGGACGACAGCATCGGCGACCGGACCTATCTGCTGACGCTGTACAGCGATCTGAAGTATTCCGACGGGACGCCGATCACCGCCCGGGATTACGCCTTTTCCCTGCTGCTCCAGATGAGCCCCGTGGTCGCGACGCTGGGGGGAGCGCCCCTCCGGCAGGACTATATTATGGGATACGAGGATTATGCCGCCGGGAATCCCGTGCTGAGCGGCGTCAGGCTGCTGGGGGAGAACCAGCTGACGATCACCGTTCGCCATGAATATCTGCCCTTCTTCTACGAACTGGGTCTGCTGGACTGCCTGCCCTATCCCATCGGGGTGATCGCGCCCGGCTGCAGCGTGAAGGATGACGGGGAAGGCGTATATATCGACGGCCCGTTTACGGCGGAGCTGCTCCGGAAAACCGTGCTGGATCCGGAAACAGGCTACAGGAGCCATCCCAGCGTGGTCAGCGGGCCGTATACGCTGACGGCTTTCGACGGAACCGTGTGCGAATTCGAGCTGAATCACTTCTTCAAAGGGGATTCGGAGGGCGTCAAGCCCATGATCCGGAAGCTGAAGCTGGTGCCGGTGGAGAATGAGACCATGGTCAGCCAGCTCGGCAGGGGCGAGATCGGCCTGCTGAACAAGGTGACGCGGGCGGATGTCATCGCGGAGGCCGGAGCGCTGACGGCTACCGGGACCTACGGGAACGCGACCTATCCGCGGCTCGGACTGACCTTCATCAGCTTCAACTGCGAGAAGCCGGCCGTCAGCAGCGCTGAAGTCCGCCGGGCCATCGCCTTCTGCATGGACAAGGATCAGCTGATGACGGACTATACCGGCTACTACGGCGTGCGGGTGGACGGCTACTATGGCCTGGGGCAGTGGATGTATCAGCTGCTGAGCGGGACGCTGATGTTCCCCGTGGAGGAACCCGGAGAGGGAAGCTCGATCACCCAGGCGGAGCACGATGAGCAGATGGCGGCATGGCAGGCGCTGAGCCTGGAATCCATTCCGAAATATCAGAAGGACACCGCCGAGGCTGTCCGCCTGCTGGAAGCGGACGGATGGAGCATCGGAGCGGACGGCATCAGGGAGAAGGACGGCGTAAAGCTGAGCCTGAAGCTGGCTTATCCGGAGGGCAATGCGATCGCGGACAGCTTCGAAGTCCATTTTATCCCCTACCTGAAGGAAGCGGGAATCGCGCTGAGCCTCGAACCCCTGGGGATGGAAGCGCTGCTGGATCAGTTCTACCACCGGAGCGAGCGCACGGCGGACATGCTGTATCTGGGCAGCAATTTCGATATGCTGTTCGATCCGGCGGCTCATTTCCAGAGCGAAGAAACCGGGGCTCCCGCCTGGAACTACACGGAAGCCAAGGATGAGGAGCTGTACCGGCTGGCCCTGTCAATGCGTCGGACGGAGCCCGGAGATCTGCTGGGCTACTGCCAGAAATGGCTTGAGTTCCAGATCCGCTTCGCCGAGGTGGAGCCGATGATTCCGCTTTATTCCAATGTGTACTTCGATTTCTTCCCGAGGATCCTGCACAATTACTATCCTTCCTCCACCGCGACCTGGAGCGAGGCCGTGCTTGCGGCCTATCTGAGCGATATGGAGGATATGGCGGAGGAAACCCCGAAAACGGGCGAAGAGCATTTCGAGGATTAATCCGGAAGAGCGAAAACGGGTATCAGCCGGAGGAACCGCAGAAGCGGTTCCTCTTTTTTTGATAAATAGCGAAAACATAAAAAGAACAGCCCAAAAGGGCAAAAAGTGAGCAAAGGTGCGCAATTTTCAGGAAAAAAGAGGAGAAACACGGCCGGAAGAAGCAGGAAGACGGCGGGATGCGGGGCTTTCAGCGCCGGAGAGTATACAAGCTATAAAATAACCATGTGATACAAGAGATGAGAAAAGGGAGGGAAAAATCCCGGCCGGAGCGTCGCGGAGAGGATAAAATTCACACAGAATTCATTTGCGGGATTCCCCAAAACACTTTACAATACGCGGATTATCGGATAGAATAAAGTTGTCTCACTACAGGATGGTAGCTTCTGCTTGACTATACGACGGACCCCCGGACGAACGCCCGGGAAGAAATTGAGGACTAAAGCTCCCCTGAAAAGGTGTATCAGAGCAACGGAGGAGAAGATAGATGAAGAATAACAAGAACAGTCTGAAGAAGATCCTGGCCATGGCGCTGGCCGCGATCCTGATTCTGCTGTCCATCGCCGCCATGGGCGAGGATTCTGACGCCGCGGCGGCAGCCGCCGCGGAGGCGCAGCGTATTGCCGAGCAGCAGGCCGCGGAGGAGGCTGCCCGGAAGGCTGCCGAGGAGGAAGCCGCGCGGAAGGCCGAAGAAGAGCGCAAGGCGAAGGAAGAGGCCGAGCGGAAGGCCGAAGAAGAGCGCAAGGCCAAGGAAGAGGCCGAACGGAAGGCCGAGGAAGAGCGCAAGGCCAAGGAAGAGGCCGCGCGGAAGGCCGAAGAAGAGCGCAAGGCCAAGGAAGAGGCCGAGCGCAAGGCAAAGGAAGAAGCGGAGCGGAAGGCCGCCGAGGAAGAAGCAGCGCGGAAGGCTGCTGAGGAAGAAGCTGCCCGGAAGGCCGCGGAGGAAGAGGCTGCGAAGAAGGCCGCCGAGGAAGAAGCTGCCCGGAAGGCCGCCGAGGAAGAGGCTGCAAAGAAGGCCGCGGAGGAAGAAGCCGCGCATAAGGCAGCCGAGGAAGAGGCAGCGCGGAAGGCTGAGGAAGAAGAAGCTGCCCGCCAGGCCGCCGCGGAGGAAGCCGCACGCCAGGGCGCTGAGCAGGCTGCCGCGGAGGAAGCTGCCCGCAAGGCGGCGCAGGAAGCCGGCACGGATAAGGAACCCGGAGAAGTGGTGCAGGAGCTTCGGGATATGGAGCTGAATTTTGACGCGGACGCGAAGGTCTATCAGAAATCCCGCGGCCAGTTCTGCTACGGGGATACCATGAAGCTGGAAGCGCAGGTTATCCGCGCGACGCAGCCCTATACCGTGATCTGGGAAAGCCTGGATCCCCATTCCCAGGACCAGGTCTGGCGGGAAATCGGGACCGGCCTTCAGCTGCAGATCTATATCACGGAGGAATCCGCTGCCCTTCAGTACCGCGTAACCGTAAAGGCGGCGGACGGGCAGTGCGTCAGCTCCAGCCCCTATGAGATGCCTGAAATCGAGGACTTCTGGATCGAGGAAAACGAGAATATCGTCGAAAGCGTCATCGTCGATGAGGACGCGGAGGAGGAGACCGGGGAGCCGGAGGAGGAACCCGCGGAGACGACGGCCGGGGAACCGGCGGAAGAACCTGCCGGGGATGAGGGCGAAGGCCTGCCCGGAACGGAAGGAAACGAAGCGGAAGCCCCGGGCGCCGGCGAGGAAGAACCCGGAGAGCCGGCCGGGGATGAGCGGAAAGACGGAGAGAATCCCGAAGGGGCGGAGGACGAGGTTCCCGCCGGGGAAGAGACCGGGGAAGAAATCGGCGAAGAAACCGGGGATGAAACCGGGGACGGAACGGAAGAGGACGCCGAAGACGGCGAGAACCCGGAAGCGGATCCCGAAGCGGAAGGGGAACTGACCGACGAGGAGACCGGGGAAGGGGAACTGACCGGCGAAGAGCCCGCGGAGGAAGGGGACCCCACCGGTGAAGAGCCCGCGGAGAAGGAAGACCCGCCCGCCCCGGAGAGGAAGATTATCGTGCACTCCAGCCTGCCAGAGGGCGGAATCATCTACGCCGGCACGGAGGTTACCCTGACCGGGGAGCTGATCGGCTTCGAAGGGGCGGAGTATACCCTGCAGTGGTATTACAGGAAGGACGGCGCCGGGGACCTGATCAGGATTGACGGCGCGACAGGCGACACCTATGTGTACAAGGTGACGAAGGAAACCTACAACAACACGTATCATCTCGGCGCTTCAATCACCGAGTTTACCCTCAGCGAAGGACAGACGCCGGAAACAGACTGACCTGACCTTACGGAATTGAATGGAAGAGAGGATCGGATCCAAGATGAAGAATGGATGGAAGAAAATAACGGCGCTGATTCTGGCGCTGTTGATGATGCTGAATATTTCTCCTCTCAGTGCCGTGGCCGGGGAGGTGGACGTTCAGGGAAACGCGCCTCCGGCGTCAAGTTCCGGCGTCCTGGTTGAGGAATACGATCTGAAAGGGACGCTGACCGGGGCAGCGGTGTCCGGAACGGGCGCCAGCGGCGGAGCGGGCTCCGCGTGGACCGTGTCCGCGGAGACTCCATTCCAGATTAAGCTGAGCTTCGGGGGAAACGAATTCCCCGAGCTCGCGGAGACGGAGCTTGTATACAGGCTCCCCGAAGCGCTTCAGATGGACGCGGCCGGCGGGGTCTCCGTAAGCTCCCCGGCGCTGAGCGACGCGGGCTCCGGGAACGGCGTGATTCGCCTGAAGCTGGGCGACGGGCAGGACATGCCTGGCTCCTTTGACGTGACCTTTACCGCGTCCATGAGCGCGGCGGACGATCCCGTCAGCCTGGATTTTTCGGACAGCGTGAATTACATTATCACATTCGTTCCCGGAACGCTGACCATCACCGACGCAACGGATCCGCTGTTCAACCTGACAGAATTGTATGTTTACGACAATGGCAGAAACCAGTGGGCAAGCAAGGGCTGGTATCGCCTTAAGAAGCAGGAAGAGGGCATTCTGACCAACAAACCTCTGGAAAAATGGGTAGAAGGCCTGGGCAAAGAAAAAGAACGGCCCAGCGACAGGGATAAGCCTGATACACTCGAAAAGGACAAAGACTATTCCTTCATCGCAGAGTATGATTTCGCAGGGTTTACATTTAAATACGACGGAAAGACATACTCCTACTATGATGAGAATTCCGGGGCCGTTCCTCCCACGGGCAATTACTACACTGTTTCCAATAAGGTTAGAGTTGTCGCAGCACACCTGAAGATCGGCGGAATGGTCGATAAAAAGGCCCGCTGGCTGAACGAGGCTACAGATTATTTCGAAGACAATAACGCGATCGACTGCTTCAAGCGGAACTTCAAGATCTATCTGCATGACGTCAGCGGACAGACACTGTACAACTTCCTCAACGTTGACAGGAACAATAAGTATTACCGCCTCAAGACCGGTGAGATCATTACCAAGGATATCAAGGAATTCAAGGTTAACGAAGATATTCCTTCCAGCATGTACACTCTGAATCCTGAAGGCGAATACAATTTCAGCAATGTAGCACTGAAACTTGACGGCATCACGTATGTGTACAGCCAGACACCGCTGACCGGCGAACTGGATGCGTGGTACAGCATTGATTACTCCAAGACCAGAGTCCGCAGACTGGACAGGATCCATGAAGATCCCACCTGGTTTAAGGAAGAAAGCGGATGGCTTGACGTCAGGAAGGAAGAGTATCCGACTGACACCAATGGGGTTATTGCTTTCCACAGGGACTACTTCGCAACGCTGCATGATCCGCAGTATATTGGAGTAAAGCTGGTAGCAAACAACGGTACCTACACTTATGACGGAAAGCTTAAGACCGTGTCCGGGTATGAGGTATACCAGGGCGAGAAGAAGCTTACTAATGTAACATTCTCCGGAGTAACCGCAATTGCTCAGGAAACCGACGCGGGCGACTATACGGTTGACTTTACGGGATATGTACTTAATGAAACCAAGGCTGACAACGGAAAGAAGTACATTATCACCGAGGTCGTTCCCGGCAAGCTGACGATTGATCCGAAGGCTGTGACGATTACAGCCCAGGACAAGAAATTCACCTACAACGGAACAGCGCAAAGCTGGCCGGAATATGATGTGGACGGCCTGGTGGGCGACGACGCGATCAGCGCGGTGGTAACGGGCAGCATCACGTTCCCGAGAGAGAGCCCGGTAACGAACGTACTGACGAGCTACGAGTTCACGAAGGGCACGTCGGGGAACTACAAAGTAACGACTGCGAACGGCAGCCTGACGATGAAGAAGGCGTCCGTGGCGATCACGATCAAGGCGGCTGACGACGAGTGGACCTACGACGGACTGCCCCACAGCAACACGGCTGTGACGGTAAGCGAAGGCAGCCTGCTGACGGGCGATACGCTGGTGGCAACGGCAACGGGCAGCGTGAGGAACGTGTCTGACACGGCGGCGGGGAACAACCCGATCGCGGCAGGTTACAAGATTATGCACGGCACAGAGGACGTGACGGCGAACTACGCCATCACCACCGTGGCCGGCAAACTGACCATCCTTCCGAAGGCCGTGACGGTGACGGCGAAGAGCGAAGAATTCACCTACGACGGAACCGCGCACAGCAATGCAGGGTATGACGTAGCCGGCCTGGTGGGAGACGACGTGATCAGCGCAGTGGTCACGGGCAGCATTACGTTCCCGAGTGAGAGCCCGGTGACGAATGTGGTGACGAGCTACAAATTCACGACCGGAACACCCGGAAACTACACAGTCACAACAGCAAATGGCGAGCTGACCATGACGACGGCCTCGCAGGCGATCACCATCACGGCGGCGAGCGAGGAATGGACCTACGACGGAGCAGGACACCAGAACACCGGAGTCACGCTCACGGCGGGTGCGCTGCTTGAGGGCGACCGGCTGGATGCGACGGCATCCGGCAGCGTGAGGAATGTGGCGGATACGGCCGACGGGAACAACCCGGTGGCCAAGGGCTACCGGATCATGCACGGCGATACGGACGTGACGGCGAACTATACCATCACCACCGTGGCCGGCAAACTGACCATCCTTCCGAAGGCCGTGACGGTGACGGCGGAAAACAAGACGAAAGTCTATGACAATGATCCGAAGACCGATCCCGAGCTGACGGCCGTGGTGGATGGCGTGCTGGAGGGAGAAACGGTCAGCTACCAGCTGAGCCGCACGGGCGCGCAGGAGGTCGGTACCTATCCCATTACCCCGACCGGAGACGTGAATCAGGGGAACTACGAAGTGACCTATGCGCCGGGCACCTTCACCATCACGCCCGCGCCGGAACCCCAGAAGTACACCCTGACCATCCGTTACTGGGCGGACGGACAGACCGCCGCGCCTGATTTCAGGGGAACCTATACCGCGGGCGCTTCCTACAGCGTAACCAGCCCCGTGAAGGCCGGATATCAGGTTGACCGGAGCCTGGTGAGCGGGACCATTACGGAAGATACCGTCATCGATGTGTATTACACCAGGAACGACGTCACGCTGACCGTCAGATATCTGGATCTGAATGGAAACAGGCTGGCGGACGAGGTCGTCAGAACGCTGAAGTCCGGCGACGCGTACCGTATCGAGTCGCCCGCCGTTGAGAGATATACGGCGCTGACCGGCGTGGTGGAAGGCACGATGCCCGGGACGAACAAAGAGGTGATTGTCTACTACGTCCGGGAGGAAGAAACGGAAGACGATCGGAAGGTTTCCAACCTGACCATTGACGAATATCTGACGCCTATGGGTATCGGAAACGTGAACCGCGGATTCGGCGAAGCCATTGAGTAATCCGGCGGATTTAAGGAGCCGGGCCTGAAATCCTGTTGACCCGGCGGCCGGGGCAGGGGAAGCATCTCTCCTGCTCCGGCTGTTTTTTATGAACGGGTCAGAAACTGCGTCCGGGAACGGACGGAACGCACCGGGCAGGCGCCGCATCGCCCGCATCGTGTTTACCGGCCTGCCGGATGGAAAACCGCTCGGGTTGCGTGAAAGCGAATTGCCCTGTATACTGTCCCTGAAACAGGATGAAAGGAAAGGCGCGGAAGGGGATCGGGCGGAATCCCGGTCCGGCGCTGTCGGGTGGGAAGGTGCAATGAGCCGAAATCCTATATTCATTGAAAATGAGCGGCTGCTGATTCACCGCCTGGAAAAGCAGGACCTGAACAGCCTGAACGCCCTGAGATCCGACCCACTGGTCTATCGCTGCGAACCGGCATTTCTTGCGGAGCGCCAGGGCTCCCCCGGGACGGCGCTGGAATCCCTTCGGAGGATGAACCTTGACGCGGACAGGCAGTGCATTTCAGGGGTATATGAAAAAGCGGATCCGTCCGTGATGGTCGGTCTGGCGGAGCTCTATGATTACAAGCCCTCCGGAAAAGTGATCTCAATCGGGTACAGGCTTCGATCCGAATACTGGGGGAGGGGCCTTGCGACCTGCTGCGTACAGGCTTTGCTGGAGTTTATTCAAAAGGAAACGGAGGTTGAGCTGGTCACGGCCCATGTGCTTCCCGAAAACAAAGCTTCAGCGCGGTGCCTGATCAAAAACGGCTTCGAATATCTTCTCACAAAGGCTGAAGACTGGGGCCGCGGCACATTTTCCATCGCGGATGTGTATACGTTTGACTGCTGATTTTGATCGGAAAGAAACGAGATGCGGCGGAGGAAAAAATGAGCAAAAGAATCCTGGCCACAAACGATGACGGGATCAGCGCCGAAGACCTTCGCGGACCGGCTGAAACCACGGGCAGGCGGGAGACCGAGCTGCCGCGGATGCAGGCTGTATACCATCTTCCGGGACTGTTTGAATTCTGTGAGCTGTATCAGCGATTCCTGCCGATTTTCCGGGCCCGCAGGGAATGGTTTTACGACTGGTGCACCATCGGATCAATTTACGGCGCGCCCGCGGGCTGCCGATGGGACGGGGGAAGAGCCGGTTTCGGACAGACGGATCCGGAGATAGCAGCGGCGCTGATGCGGGAATACGGCATATCCGCCCGGCTGACCTTCAGCAATTCCCTGCTTCGGAAGGAGGATCTTTCCGACCCCGGCTGCAACCGGCTGTGCACCCTGTTTGAAAAGACCGGTCCCGTTCCTTCCGGCGTGATCCTCAGCTCGGATCTGCTGCTGGATTACCTTCAGGATAAATATCCCGGGTTTTATTTTGTTTCCTCCACCACCAAAGTGCTGAGGGAGTTCCGGCAGCTGGAGGCGGAGCTCGCGCGGCCGGCGTTCCACTATGTGGTGCCGGACTTCCGGCTGAACAGGGAGACGGAGCGGCTTCGCTCCCTGCCGCGGGAATGGAAGGGGAAGGTGGAATTCCTCTGCAATGAGGCCTGCTGGTTTGACTGCCCCGACCGGAAGGCGTGCTATGAGAACGTCTGCCGGAAAAACCTGGGGGAGGATTGCGAAGACCATCTCTGCGTTTCTCCCGATGCCCGGCGGGGATACCGCTTCTCCGACGCGATGCGGAATCCCGGCTTCATCGGAATCCGGGAAATACAGGAAGTTTATCTGCCGGGCGGGTTTTCCCACTTTAAGATCGAGGGGCGGAGCCTGGGCAGCGCGATGATTCTGGAGTTCCTGCTGTACTATTTGACCCGGCCGGAATACCAGCTGCAGGTTCGGGAGGAAATCTACCTGGACAGCTCCCTGGACCTGTTCTGAGAAGGCGGCTGCGCCGCAAGGATCAGATATGGGGCTTCTTCGGAAAGATACCGGGAAGGAGAACGGCGCAGCGCATTCGGTTTTTCTTATCAGCGGAGAAATAACGATCCTTATTTTTCTTCCTTTACCCTGTTTTTCCCTTCCCGCGGGTGATATACTTCGCTCATGGTCAGGGGAACAAGCCCTGGCCGAACAGCCAGCGAAGCGGAATGAGTTTTCAGACCGCCGGTGTTTCTTCCGGCGCGGGGATCCTGCCGGGCAGCATGACCGCCCGGCAGGATGGCTTTGCATTTTCCGCGGGAAGAATGCCAGGCAACTTATGGAGGAGGTATACGACCATGACCAGAATTATGTCCATCGCAGCGGGTTTAGCCATCGGGTATTTCATTTACCAGTATTTCGTCAGCAACAACAGGGGGACGACGCAGGGACGCCTGCACAAGAGCGCTTCGGACAAGAAGATCGCCGGCGTGTGCGGAGGGCTTGCGGAGTATCTGGGGGTTGATCCGACGATCATCCGGATCGCCTGGGCCGTGCTGGCTTTCGGCTGGGGAACCGGCATTCTGCTGTACTTCATCTGCTCGTTTGTTCTGCCGGAGGAATGATTCCTGCACAAGCAGCACCATTGCGCTGACTTCCGCGGCATACGGGACGGTTCAGAACAGACATGACGACCATGGCCGCAATAACGGAAACGGCAGGCAGCCTGTAAATATACCCCGGCAGTCCATCGGGACTGCCGGGGATTTCTGTACCGGTCAGGCCAGGCCGGAGAGATGTTCGATCAGTATTTTCAGGCCGATCAGGATCAGGACCGCGCCTCCCAGCATGGAGGCGTATTTTTCAAGACGGCGGCCTGCCTGCCTGCCGAGCAGGACCCCCGCGACACAGAGTGCGAAGGTGATCAGACCGATCAGCAGGATGGAGATCCAGAGATTTACCGAGAGGAACGCGAAGGTGATGCCCGTGACCAGGGCGTCGATGCTCGTCGCGACAGCCAGGGGCAGCATGATCCCGAAGGAGACGTCGTCATTGGCCTTCTCCTCGTCGGGATGAAAGAATTCCCGGATCATGTTGCCGCCGATCAGCGACAGGAGGACAAAGGCGATCCAATGGTCCACGCTGGCGACGAAGGCGCTGAACCGGGATCCGGCCAGATAGCCAGCCGCGGGCATGAGCATCTGAAAAAAAGCGAACCAGGACGCGATGATCAGGGCCTTTTTCCAGTCCAGCCGTGCCATCGCCAGTCCCTTGCAGACGGAAACGGCGAAAGCGTCCATGGCCAGACCGAAGGCAATCAGCAGAACATCCCCCAAAGACATAGGAAGTGCACCTCAACGATTGAAATTCTTCCGCGGAAAACGGATCATGAATCATATCCGGGCAGCCGACGGACGCCCGGAATAAGAAACCGACGGAATAAACCGCCGGGAAAAAACGTCTCAGACGCTGATGTCCACCCCGGAGACCGCCACCGGATCCAGCAGGGGCCGAAGGACGGCCAGGAACTCTTCCACCTGCTCCGCGCAGCGGCCGATATATTTTTCCGGCTGCAGCCCGGCGCGGATTTCCGCCTCGGAGAGATGGAACTCCGGATCGGCGGCCAGAAGCTCCGGCAGGTTGCAGGGTTCGCCGTTCTTCATGCGGGCCGTGGCCTCCATGGAGCAGCGGCGGATTGCCTCATGGGCCTGCTGGCGGTCCGCACCCTGCTTGACAGCCTCCATCATCAGGTTTTCGGTGGCAATGAAGGGAAGATATTCCTCCACCGCGCGGGCAATGATTTTTTCATTGACATGAAGGCCGGCGGTGACATTCTGCATCAGCCGCAGGACGGCATCTGCGCAGAGAAAGCCCTCCGGAAGGGAGATGCGGCGGTTGGCGGAATCATCCAGCGTCCGCTCCAGCCACTGGGTGGAGGCGGTCATGGCGGGATTCAGCGCGTCCGCCATCAGGTACCGGCTCAGGGAGCAGATGCGCTCGCAGCGCATGGGATTGCGCTTATAGGGCATGGCGGAGGACCCGATCTGGTGCTGTTCAAAGGGTTCCTCCACCTGGCGGTCGTGCTGCAGAAGCCGGAGGTCGTTCGCGAAGCGGTAAGCGCTCTGGGCGACGGCGCTCAGGCAGGAGAGGATCCGGCTGTCCAGCTTCCGCGGATAGGTCTGGCCGGAGACGGACCACAGCCGCTCAAAGCCGAAGCTGGCCATGAGCCGGCGGTTCAGCTCCCGCACCTTTTCCTGATCCCCGTCAAAAAGCTCCAGCAGGCTGGCTTCGGTGCCCGTGGCGCCGCGGCAGCCCAGAAACGGTATAGAAGAAAGGACAAAATCCAGCTCCTCCAGGTCGGAGGCAAAATCCTGCAGCCAGAGGGCCGCCCGCTTTCCGACCGTGACCAGCTGGGCGGGCTGATAGTGCGTATAGCCCAGGGTGGGGAGGGATTTGTACCGGTCCGCGAAGGCGGCCAGGTTTTTCATCACCTTCAGGAGCTCGCCCCGGAGATACCGCAGGGCCTCGCGGTAAAGGATCAGATCCCCGTTATCCGTTACATAGCAGGAGGTGGCGCCCAGATGAATGATGCCGGCAGCCTCCGGCGCGGCCAGCCCATAGGTGTGCACGTGGGCCATGACATCATGGCGTACTTCCTTTTCCCGGGCGGCGGCGGCCTCAAAATCGATATCATCCTGATGCTGCTCCAGGGCCTTCACCTGGCTTTCCGAGATGGGAAGCCCCAGCGCGCTCTCGGCGCGGGCCAGCTCCGTCCAGAGCCTCCGCCACGTCCGGATCCGGGTACGGGCAGAGAAAAGCTCCAGCATGAAAGGGCTGGCATAGCGGGAGGAAAGGGGAGACTCATACTGATCGTACATGCTGATCCTCACAGACTGATCGGTTGGGTGTCGGCGCCGGCCGCCGGCCGGCGCCGCGTCAGGGGGTATTCGGGCAGGCAGAATCCCGTCGGGGAGTCTTTCCGGCTTACCCCCTGTAGATATACGCGTCGCGCTCGGGACCGACAGAGACGTAGGTGATGGGGCAGCCGATGGCTTTCTCGATCATGGCGACATAGCTGCGGGCGTTCTCCGGCAGATCCTCCCAGCGGCGGACGGCGGAGATATCCTGCTGCCAGCCGGGCACGGAGGTCAGGACGGGCCTGCAGCGGTCCAGCAGGGTGGGGAAGGGGAATTCGTCGATTTCCTTCCCGTCCAGCTCATAGCGCGCGCAGACCGGGATCTCCGCCAGGTCGCTGAGGACGTCCAGCTTGGTCAGCGCGATGACCGTGGCGGCCTGCATTTCCACGCCGTAGCGGGTGGCGACCAGGTCGATCGGGCCGACCCGGCGGGGCCGCCCGGTCTTCGCGCCGTATTCCGCGCCGGCCTTGCGCAGGCGCTCCGCTTCCTCGCCGAACATTTCGCAGACGAAGGGACCTTCGCCCACGCAGGTGGAGTAGGCCTTGACGACGCCGATCACTTCATCGATGGCTACGCCGGGCAAGCCGGAACCCACCGGGGCATAGGAGGCGATGGGATTGGAGGAGGTGGTGTAAGGAACGATGCCGAAATCCAGATCCCGCAGGGCGCCGAGCTGCGCCTCGAACAGGAAGGACTTCCCCGCGGCGCGGGCGTCCCTCAGCACCTTTGTGGTATTGCAGATGAAGGGCTTCAGCTTTCCGCCGAAGTCGTCCAGCCAGGCCATCAGGTCCTCCAGCTTCGCCGGTTCCGCGCCGTAGACGCCGGTCAGCGTCAGATTCTTCCATTCCAGCAGCTGCGCCGCGTGGGCCTTCAGCGCTTCCCGGTCGAACAGCTCGCCGGCAAGCAGGGTCTTCTTCTGATATTTATCGGAGTAGAACGGCGCGATGCCCTGCTTCGTGGAGCCGTAGGCGCGGTCCTTCAGGCGGGCTTCCTCCAGCCCGTCCAGCTGGCGGTGCCAGGGCAGGAGCAGGGAGGCGCGGTCGGAGATCCTGAGGCTTTCCGGCGTAATCTCCACGCCCTGGGAGCGCACCTGCTCCATCTCCGTCCAGAGGTTTTCGAGGTCCAGAGCCACGCCGTTGCCCAGGATGTTGACAACCCCCCTGCGGAAGATGCCGGAGGGCAGCAGATGCAGGGCGAACTTCCCGTATTCATTGATCACGGTATGCCCGGCGTTGCCCCCGCCCTGATAGCGGATGACGACATCGTATTTCTCCGTCAGCAGATCGACCATGCGGCCCTTGCCCTCGTCTCCCCAGTTGATCCCAACAATCGCGCAGTTGCCCATTTTCCTTCCGTTCCTTTCTGACATTGATCCGTTTTTTCCGGACGCGGCGTTTGCGGCCGCGCTGCTGTTTTCCTTTTTCCTCCGGCCTCCGTTTTCCACAGGAAGCGGTTCCGCCCGCCGTTATGTACCGGAGAGCGTCGGGACGCTCAGTATTCCGCCTCGGCCTCGTAGACCTGATCCACGCTGCCCCGAAGGGTGACGCGGCCGCCCTCGTAGCGTACATACAGGCTTCCGCCGGGCACCTGGACCTGGATATCCGTCCCTTCCAGGGCGTATCCGTTGACCACCGCGGCGCAGGCCGCGGCGCAGGCGCCCGTTCCGCAGGCGGTGGTTTCCCCGCTGCCGCGCTCCCAGATCCGCATGCGCAGGGTGGTGGAATTCACGACGCGGACGAACTCCGTGTTCACGCGGTCCGGGAAGATCTCCGCATGCTCGAAGAGCGGCCCCAGGCGGGGAATGTCCAGCAGGTCGATTTCATCGGTGAAGACGACGCAGTGGGGATTGCCGACGGAGACGCAGGTCGCCCGGAACTCCAGCGGATCCGTCCCGTGCTCCCGTCCCGGGACGGGGATCCGGAGCGGGACGTCAATGGCCTGCTCACAGTCCAGCTTCACGGGCACCCGGGCAGGCTCGAAGGAGACCGGCCCCATGTCGATCGTGACGGAGCTGACCTGGCCGAAGCGGGTCACCGGCCAGAGGGTCCGGATGCCGCCGTCGGTTTCCACGGTGATTTCCTCCCCGGAGACCAGAGCGCGGTCCCGGAGGTACTTGGCGACGCACCGCAGCGCGTTTCCGCCGGTGGCGCCACGGGTACCGTCCCGGTTGAACAGGAGCATCCGGATATCCGCCCGGCTGCTCGGCCGCAGGACGGCGAGCCCTTCCGCGCCGGCGCCGAAATGATTCTCGCAGAGGCGGACGCAGAGGCTTTCCATCCCTTCGACCTTTTCCTCGCGGTCGTCGATCAGGATATAGTCGTTGCCCGTGGCCTGCATCTTGACGAAGCGGAGCTTCTGGCGCGCGGAGCGCATCCGGTTCAGATCCACCAGCTCCGTGTTCTCCTCCGAATAGCGGGAGAGCAGGGTCGTCGTCAGCGCGCGGGCCGTATCCAGGCTGGTGAAGCAGGGGATGCCCAGCGCCAGCGCGCGGCGGTGCAGGGCAATGTAGTCCTGTACCGTGTCATCCAGCAGCGCGCCGGTATACACGATGTACTGAATCTCCCCGCTGGCCAGCAGGTCGAAGGCGTGATCGCTCTCCCGGATGCCGGCGACCGGGCGGACCGGGATGCCGAGCTTCGCGATTGTTTCAGCGGTGCCCGCGGTGGCGTACAGCCGGCAGTGCAGGTCGTGGAAGCGCCGGGCCAGGTTGATGATCTCCGGATAGTCGTAATCCGCGACGCTCAGGAGCACGCCGGCCTCCTCCTCCGCGCCGGTGACGCGCATGCCGGCGGCCGTCAGGCCCTTAAACAGGGCTTCGGAGACGTTCTTGCCGATGCCCAGCACCTCTCCGGTGGACTTCATCTCCGGACCGAGGTACGCGTTCGCGTCGGTCAGCTTCTCAAAGGAGAACACCGGAACCTTGACGGCGGAATAGGGCGGGGGCGTCCGGAGCCCCGTACCGAAGCCCAGTCGCGCCAGGGGCTGCCCCAGCATAACGCGCGCGGCCAGGTCCACCATGGGCACGCCCGTCACCTTGCTGATGTAGGGGACGGTCCGGGAGGCGCGGGGATTCACCTCAATCACGTAAAGCTCGCCGCGGAAGACGAGGTACTGGATATTCACAAGCCCCTTTGTGCCCAGGGCGAGGGCGAGCCGACGGCTGGCGGCGACGACGGTGTCCATCATATGGTCATCCAGGGTGTAGGGAGGATAGACCGCGATGGAATCCCCGGAATGGACGCCGGCGCGCTCCACGTGCTGCATGATGCCGGGAATCAGGACGTCCTTCCCGTCGGAAATGACGTCCACCTCCAGCTCCGTGCCGGGCATGTACTGATCCACCAGCACCGGGTTTTCGATGCCGTGGGCCAGGATGCGCCGCATATAGGTCACGACGTCCTCATCCCGGCGGGCGATGGTCATATTCTGCCCGCCGATTACGTAGCTCGGGCGCAGAAGCACCGGGAAACCCAGCCGGTGGGCGGCCTCCAGCGCCTCCTCCAGCGTCAGGACCGACGCGCCCTGGGGACGGCGGATGCCGAAGCGCTCCAGCAGGGCGTCGAAGCGGGACCGGTCCTCCGCCAGGTCGATGCCGTCCGCCGAGGTGCCCAGGATCGGGATGCCGTGGCGGTCCAGCGCCTGGACAAGGCGGATCGCCGTCTGTCCGCCGAAGGCGACCACGACGCCCTCGGGCTTTTCCACCCCGATGATCCGCAGGACGTCCTCCTCCGTCAGCGGCTCAAAATACAGCCGGTCGGCGGTGTCGTAGTCCGTGGAGACGGTCTCGGGGTTATTGTTGACAATGACCACGTCATAACCCAGCTCCCGCAGGGTCCAGACGCAGTGCACGCTGGAATAGTCAAACTCGATGCCCTGCCCGATCCGGATCGGGCCGGAGCCAAGCACCAGCAGGACGGGCCGGCCGCTGCGCGGATGGGAGCGGGATTCACAGACGGAAAGCGCCGAAGGCTCGGACGGCACCGCGTAGAAATAGGGCGTTTCCGCGTCGAACTCCGCGGCGCAGGTATCGACCATGCGGTATACCGTCTCCGACCGCGGAAGCTCCTGCCGCCCGGACAGGCGGCGCAGGGCGGCGTCCGGATAGCCCAGGCGCTTTCCCTCAAAATACTGCGCGTCCGTCAGGCCGCCGGCGATGCTCTTTTCAAATTCCGCCAGTCCCTTCAGCTTCCACAGGAAGAATTCGTCAATCTTCGTGATGCCGTGGATCTCCTCCACGGACACGCCGGCCTTCAGCGCCTCGAACACCGTGAAAAGCCGGTGATCGTCGATCCGGAGCAGACGCTCCCGGAGGGGGGCGGGATCCCTCGCGTCCCGGTTCAGGGTGTCCTGGCCGATTTCCGCGCCGCGAACGGCCTTCATCAGGGCCATTTCAAAGGAAGGCCCGATGGCCATGACCTCGCCGGTGGCCTTCATCTGGGTTCCCAGCGTCCGGGATGCGGAGACAAACTTGTCGAAGGGCCATTTCGGCATCTTGACGACGACGTAATCCAGCGTCGGCTCGAAGCAGGCGCAGGTCCGCCCGGTTACTTCGTTTCGGATCTCGTCCAGGGTATAGCCCAGGGCGATGCGGGTCGCCACCTTCGCGATGGGATATCCCGTGGCCTTGGAGGCCAGCGCCGAAGAGCGGGAAACCCGGGGGTTGACCTCGATCACCGCGTACTCGAAGCTCTCCGGGTGAAGCGCGAACTGGCAGTTACAGCCGCCGACGATGCCCAGGGCGGAGATGATGTCCAGCGAGGCGGAGCGGAGCATCTGATACTCCCGGTCGGAAAGGGTCAGCGCCGGGGCGACGACCACGCTGTCGCCCGTGTGCACGCCCACAGGATCCACGTTTTCCATGCTGCAGACGGCGATGACGTTGCCGATGCCGTCCCGCATGACTTCGAACTCGATTTCCTTCCAGCCCGCGACCGACTTTTCGATCAGCACCTGGGTGATGGGGGAGAGCGTCAGGCCGTTCGCGGCGATTTCCCGCAGGGCGGCCTCGTCCGCGGCGCTGCCGCCGCCGGCTCCGCCCAGCGTGTAGGCGGGGCGGACGATGACGGGATATCCGATCTCCTCCGCGACGGAAAGGGCCTCTTCCACAGTGGTGGCGATCCCGGAGGGAATGACCGGCTGGCCGATGGCTTCCATGGTTTCCTTGAACAGCTTCCGGTCTTCAGCCTTCTCAATCGCGTCCGTATTGACGCCGATCAGGCGGACGCCCTCCCGCTCCAGAAAGCCCTCGGCCTGCAGCTGCATGGCCAGGGTCAGCGCCGTCTGGCCGCCCAGGCCGGCCAGCAGGCTGTCCGGCTTCTCCCGGCGGATGATGCGCTTCAGGGTAGGCACCGTCAGGGGCTCCAGATAGATTTCGTCCGCCAGGGCCTGATCCGTCATGATGGTGGCGGGGTTCGAGTTCACCAGCGCCACCCGGATGCCCTCCTGGCGCAGCACGCGGCAGGCCTGGGCCCCGGCGTAGTCAAACTCAGCCGCCTGGCCGATGACGATGGGCCCGGAGCCGATCATCAGTACCTTGCGGATCCGTTCATCCTTCGGCATCGTCAATCCCCTCCATCAGGCGGCAGAATCGGTCAAAGAGGAACCCGGTGTCCTTCGGGCCGGCGCAGGCTTCGGGATGAAACTGGGTGGTAAAGGCCCTGCACCCGGGATAATCGACGCCCTCGCAGGTGCCGTCGTTGGCGTTGACAAAGCGGATCTCCCCGAGAGGAAGGGAATCGGACACCACCGCGTAGCCGTGGTTCTGGCTGGTGATCCAGGTGCGCCCCGTCCGCAGGTCCTTCACGGGCTGATTGGCGCCCCGGTGCCCGAACTTCATCTTTTCCGTGCGCCCGCCCGCGGCCAGCGCCGTCAGCTGGTGCCCCAGGCAGATGCCGAAGAGCGGAACCCGGCCGAGCAGCTTCCGGATCTGATCAATGCAGAACGTATTTTCCGCCGGATCCCCGGGACCGTTGGAGAGCATGACCCCGTCAGGCTTCCGGGCGAGGATCTCTTCCGCGGAGGCGCCGGCGGGCACCGCGGTGACCTCGCATCCGCGCCGGTTCAGCTCCCGGATGATGTTCCGCTTCGCGCCGTAGTCGACCAGCACGACCGAGAAGCGTCGCTCCCCCGCCGCGGGAAAAACCTCCGGGGCGGCGCAGGTGACCTGAGGGACGACGCCGGAGACCGTATATTCCCGAATATCCTTCAGGTCCGCGGGAACCTCCCGGCAGATCTTCGCGTTGACGACCCCCTGCTGCCGGATGAGACGGGTCAGCGCCCGGGTATCCACCCCGGTGAGCGCGGGAATACCCTGGGATACCAGGAAATCCCGCAGGGCGCCTTCGCTCCGGAAATTGGAGGGATGGGCACAGATCTCGCGGGCGACGTATCCCCGCACGGCGCTCCGGCCCTCAAAATCGGCGGGAATGGTGCCGTAATTGCCGATCAGCGGAAAGGTCTGCATCACGATCTGCCCGGCGTAACTGGGATCCGTCAGCGTCTCCAGATAGCCGACGACCCCCGTGGTGAAAACCAGTTCGCCGATGGAATCAACCTCCGCGCCGACGCTTTCCCCGGCAAAAACCGTACCGTCCGCCAGCACCAGATAGGCTTTTTTCATCCGATTCACCTCTGCAGTTCCGCCTCGCCCGGCATAAAAACAGCGCCTGCCCTCGCAGCTCCGGAGGGAGCCCTGCAGGCGCTTTTCAAGCCTTCTGATCGTAGCATAAAAAGGAAGCGATTGCAAGGCGGGAATTGCTTTTTTTCCGTTTTCCGGGGCACTCCGAATTCTTCCCCGGGGCTACTTTCCTTTTGGACCGAATTGGGATAAAATCAGGGCAGAAGCAAACAGGAAAGAGGATGAGGCGTGATGAGTTCGATCGGCGTACTGGGAGCCGGATCGTGGGGCACGGCGCTGGCCCGGGTTCTGAGCCGCGCCGGGCATGAGGTGGCAGTGTGGTCCGTCGATCCGGAGGAGGTCCGCAGCCTTTCCGAGACCCGGCGGCACCGGAATCTGCCCGGAGCGGTGATTCCGGAGGACATCCGGTTCACGGCGGACATCCGGGAGGCCTGCGCCGGACGGGAGATTCTGATCTGCGCCGTTCCGTCGGTTTACGTGCGCTCCACCATGGAGAAGGCCCGGCCGTACATTCCTCCGCGCCAGCTGATCGCCGACGCGGCCAAGGGCATGGAGGCGGGGACGCTGATGACGCTGTCGGAGGTGATCCGGGAGGAGCTGAATCGGGACGGGGAGCACGGGGGTATCCGGACTGCAGCGCTCTCGGGACCGACCCACGCGGAGGAGGTCGCGCTGGACCTTCCGACCACCATCGTCTCCGCTTCGGCGGACGCGGACGCCGCGCGGCAGGTGCAGGAGGCTTTCCGGAACACCTGCCTCCGGGTCTACACGAATCCGGATATCCGGGGCGTCGAACTGTGCGGCGCGCTGAAGAATATCATCGCGCTGGCGGCGGGCATCTCGGCGGGGCTGGGTTTCGGCGACAACACGAAGGCGGCCATCATCACGAGGGGACTGGCGGAAATCACGCGCCTCGGCTTGAAGATGGGCTGCAGGCCGGAGACCTTTTCGGGACTGGCGGGCATGGGCGACCTGATTGTTACGGCCACCAGCCGGCACAGCCGGAACAACCGCTGCGGCATGCTGATCGGGCAGGGATACAGCCCGGAAGCGGCCGTGCGGGAGGTGGGCATGGTGGTGGAAGGCATCAACGCGCTTCCGGCTGCCATGGCGCTGGCCGGGAAGTACGGCGCGGAGATGCCGATCGCCGCGGCGGCGGACGCCGTCATCAACCGGGGCAAGGATCCCCGGGAAACGGTCACGGAGCTGATGGGACGGGAATACAAGGCGGAGGCCGGCGGCCTCTGAGCCATAAAGAACGCTGGAAAATGAACTGCATGGAGGATGGAAGGATATGCCGATGGACGGATTGACGGCCGGCTTTATCGCCCGGGAGCTGGACGGGGAGCTGGCGGGGGGACGGATCGACCGGATTACCCAGCCGGAGCGGGACACGGTGATCCTCACCATCCGGGCGGGGAACGAGAACCGGAGCCTGCTGATGTGCGCCTCGGCGAACAATGCCCGGATTCACCTGACCACCCAGCGCTTTTCCAACCCGCTGGAGCCGCCGGCCCTCTGCATGCTGATGCGCAAGCAGCTGACCGGCGGACGGATCGAAGGAATCCGCCAGGTGGAGGGAGACCGCATCATCCATGTGGACGTGGACGTCCTCGGGGAAATGGGGGACCGGGAGAAGCGCCGCCTGGTGCTGGAGATCATGGGACGGCACTCCAACCTGATGCTGCTGAACGGGGAGGGGCGGATCCTCGAATCCGCCCACCATGTGAACGCGGAGATGAGCCGGGTGCGCCAGATCCAGCCGGGGATGGCCTACGCGGCGCCGCCGGCGCAGGACCGGCTGGATCCGGAAAAGATGGCCTGGGAGGCGCTGAGGGAAAAGCTGGAGGAGCGGCGGGAACAGCCCTTTGCGAAGGCACTGGCCGGCTCGGTCCGCGGGCTGAGCGCCGCCACGGCCGCGGAAATCGCCTTCCGGACGCTGGCGCCGGGGGAGGACTGGCCGGAGAATACGGAGGAGGCTGCCCGGAGAATCGCGGAATGGATGCGGCGCATGCCGGAGATGAAGGATCCCCGGGTTGAGTACACCGAGGACGGGGAAGCGGCGGACGTCTATCCCTTTCCCTTCCTGAGCGGAAATACCGGAAGGCAGAAGGCCTTTCCGTCGCTGAGCCGGGCGCTGGAGGCCTATTACGGAACCCGGGACCAGCAGGACAGGCTGCGGCAGCGGAGCGCCTCCATGGTGAGGCTGCTGAAGACCCAGATCGAGCGGTGCGAGAAGAAGCTCGCGCTCCAGGAGGAGGAGCTGGCCGGAGCGGCCAGGATGGAGGAGTACCGGATCATGGGGGAGGTGCTGAACGCCAACCTCTTCCAGCTGAAGAAGGGGGCGGAGGAGGTCAGCCTGCCCAACTGGTACGACCCGGAGGGCGGAAGCCTGACCATCCCGCTGGACGTCCGGCTGACCCCCAGCCAGAACGCGCAGAAGTATTTTAAGAAATACCAGAAGGCCCGGTCCGCCAGGCAGATCGCCTCCGAACAGAAGGAGAAGACCCTGCAGGAGCTGGAATACCTGGAGGGCATGCTGCTGGATACCGGAAAATGCGTCGGGGAAAGCGAGCTGGAGGAAATCCGGGGCGAGCTGATCCGGACGGGATACATGAAAAGAAACGCCAGCAGGCGCCAGCAGCGGGCGCTGCCCCAGAGCCGGCCGTACCGCTACCTTTCAGCGGACGGGATCGAGATCCTGGTCGGGAAGAACGCGGTGCAGAACGACCGGCTGACCCAGGGCGCGGAGCCGGACGCCATGTGGCTCCACGCGAAGGACATGCCCGGAAGCCATGTCATCATCCGGGCGGAGGGGGAGATTCCCCGGGAGACCATGAAGCAGGCGGCGATGCTCGCCGCGTGGTACAGCAAGGGACAGCGGAGCTCCATGGTGCCGATCGACTATACCCGGAGAAAATACGTCCGGAAGCCCTCCGGCGCGGCGCCGGGGAAGGTGATCTACACGCACCAGAAGACTGCCTACATGACCGTGACGGAGGCGGACATCCGGAGCATTCAGCTGGCGGAATCCTGAGAAACGGAGACGGACGGCGCGCCGGGCGGAACAATCCGGAGCGCAGGGGGAAAAGGGCGCTGCGGCGCGAAGCGGAAAGGAGCGCGGCACATGTACGAGCAGGTGCAGATTCACCACACCGTGTACGGCGGGGGAGAGAACCTTCTGATCCTCGGCAGCATCCAGAAGCTGCCGCCGGAGATCCGGCAGCTGCGGGGACAGGCCCAGTGCGTCTACCTGGATCCGCCCTTCATGACGGGGGAACGCTTCCGGAGAAAGCGCGTCTACGGGGAGAAGGGATGGCGGCGGGGAAGCCCGAGCCTGGACCTGCCGGGGTTCGAGGACCGGTTCGCGGATGAGAAGGCCTACCTGCGTTTCCTGCGGCGGATGATTACGGCAGGAAGGGACCTGCTGAAGCCGGAGGGCGTCTTCTGCCTGCATCTGGACTGGCGGATGTCCGCGCAGGCGCGGATCCTGTGCGACAAAATCTTCGGAAAGGACCTTTTCCTCAACGAAATCATCTGGAGCTATGAGAGCGGCGGGCGGAGCAGGAAGTGCTTTCCCCGGAAGCATGACACGATCCTGCTGTATGCCCGGAGCGGGGAATACCGTTTCGATCTGACGCAGGTGCCCCTGCCCCGGGGAGAGCACCGGAAAAACCATATGGCCCGGAAGGTGGACGAGAACGGCCGGAGCTACTCCAGCATCACGGCCGGCGGAAAGGAATACCGCTACTATGACGACGAGCCGGTGTATCCGGGAGACGTATGGACGGATATCGGTTTTCTTCAGCAGAAGGATCCGGAGCGCACGGGCTATCCGACCCAAAAGCCCCTGAAGCTGCTGGAGCGCCTCCTCAGGCCGGTGGTGCAGCCGGGTGATCTGGTGGCGGATCTCTGCTGCGGAAGCGGGACGGCGCTGGCAGCGGCGGAACGGCTCGGATGCAGATACGCCGGCATGGACGCCTGCCCGGAGAGCATCGCGGTCTGCCAGGGACGGCTGAAGGCGGAAAATCTGACGGTGATCGCCCCGACGGAGATGGACGGCGTGCCGGTGCTGGCGGAATACGACGCGGAGGCGGGCAGGCTGAGGATGGGCGGAAAAGCGCCCGAGGGGGCGCCCTACCCGGAAAAAGCGACGCCGGAGGAGCTGACCGAGGCCTGGGAGACGGGCAGGGCGGAAGCAGGCGTGTTCACGGCGGAGAAGCGGTACGCCCGCTCCTTCCGGTATCCCGCGCTGATCGATTCCCTGGGGATTTCCGGGGGAAAAATGCCCGACCTGCTGGTGACTGACGCGGCGGGAAAACGGCGCGCGTACCGGTGGAGTCCGGACAGGCCCTGAAGGCGGAGCGGACAGGGGAAGCAGGCGGGAGCCCGCCGGAAGGGCAGAGACAGGAACCGCCGCCGGGGACGGCGCGGCGGACGGAAGAGACCGGGAGCAGGATGGGAGGAAAAACGTATGGGCATGGAAAGCATTCTGAAGGCCCGGGAGCTGCTGGCGGAGGTGACGCCGCTGAAGCGGGACTGCGGCCGGATCTGCGGCGCGCGGTGCTGCGCCTCCCTTGAGGGGGAGGAGACGGGCATGCTGCTGTTCCCCGGGGAAGAGGATCTCTACGAGACGGCTGACGGCTGGCGGATGGTGCCGGCGGGCCGCGAGATGCTGATCATCTGCCCGGGAAAATGCAGGCGGGAGGATCGGCCGCTGGCCTGCCGGATGTTCCCGCTGCTGCCCGTGCCCGGGGAGGACGGCATCCGGGTGCGGACGGACGAGCGGAGCCGTGCGGTGTGCCCGCTGGCCAGGCAGGGAAAGCGGGGCATGGACCCGGCGTTCGCCGGAGCGGTGAAGCAGGCGGGAGAGACGCTGGCGGCGGATCCGGCGCAGAAGGCCTTCCTCCTTCGGCTGGCGGAGGAACAGGAGGAGCTCAGGACGCTGCGGAAGCGGCTGGGCGGTTAAACGGCGAATCCCTGATGAGCCTGAGCGGCGAGGAGCTTCTTGCCCTGCTGAGCTGAAACGGCCGCAAAGCCCAAAAAAAGCAAAAAAAACTTCAAAAAACACAAAAATATTGTGCTTTTCCTCTTGAAAAGCATTCTTGAATCTGATAAAATCATTCCACCGGCAGATGAAGAGAAATGAGGGAAGAAAGATGGCGGCGAAGAAAGCGGCAAAGGCGGAAAAGACCGTCGTGACAACCGATGTACAGGAAGAGAAACTGAAGGCGCTGGAGCACGCGCTCGCGGATCTGGACAAGCAGTTCGGCAAGGGCTCGGTCATGAAGCTGGGCGCTGATTCCGTCAGCCGGGATATTCCCGTGATTCCGACGGGCTGCCTGACGCTGGATGCCGCGCTGGGCGTGGGGGGCATTCCCCGGGGCCGGATCGTGGAGATCTACGGGCCGGAATCCTCCGGTAAGACGACGGTCGCGCTGCATATTGTGGCGGAGGCGCAGAAGGCCGGCGGAATCGCCGCCTTCGTGGACGCGGAGCACGCGCTGGATCCCCTTTACGCCAGGAAGCTGGGCGTGAATATCGAGGATCTCTACGTGTCCCAGCCGGATACAGGGGAACAGGCGCTGGAGATTGCCGAGGCGCTGGTGCGGTCCGGCGCGCTGGACGTGGTCGTTATTGACTCGGTGGCCGCCCTCGTGCCGAAGGCGGAAATCGACGGCGAGATGGGGGATTCCTTCGTCGGCCTGCAGGCCCGGCTCATGAGCCAGGCGCTGCGGAAGCTGACGGGCGTGATCAACAAGACCGGGTGCGTTGCGGTGTTCATCAACCAGCTGCGGGAGAAGGTCGGCGTCATGTACGGCAACCCGGAGACGACGCCCGGCGGCCGAGCGCTGAAATTCTATGCCTCCGTCCGGCTGGATGTCCGGAAGGGAGAGCCGCTGAAGAACGGGTCCGAGGTGATCGGGAACCGCACGAAGGTCAAGGTGGTCAAGAACAAGGTCGCTCCGCCCTTCCGGGTTGCGGAGTTCGACATCATCTACGGCGAGGGAATCAGCACGGAGGGAACGCTGCTGGACCTGGCGGTGGAGAAGGACATTATCCACAAGAGCGGCGCTTTCTTCAGCTACGGCGACATGCGTCTGGCGCAGGGGCGCGACAACGCGCGCATGTACCTGAAGGAGCATCCGGAGCTGACGGCGGAGATCGACCGCCGGCTTCGGGAGGAGCTGTTTGCGAGGCCCGCTTCCGGGGCCGCGGACGACGCGGCGGCGCCGGCCGCCCTGCCGGAGGAGGAAGAGGACGACCTGGCCCTGCTGGAGGAGGACCTGGAGGAAATCTGATAAAAAAAGCGCTGGATGAGCCCGGCGCCGGGACAGAGACAGAAACAGATCAGCCCGCCTGGACAGGCGGGCTGATCCTTTGCGCCCCGGGAAACCGGGGCGGTTTTTTACTGCTTCGCGGCCATCTCGACCAGCTTTCGGCTGCGCTCCAGGAAGGCGGTGATTTCCTCCGCTTCCAGAGGCTGGGCCGCCATGCGGGCCAGGTCATAGGTCTGCCGGCAGAGAAGCTTTGTGGTTTCGTCCTCCGGATCCCGCCCGGCCAGGGCACGCACCGTTTCGCTGCGGCGGTTCAGCACCAGGGTGAACCGGTCCGGCAGCGGGAAACGCTCGCCGTAGATGCGGCTCATTTCCTTGTAACGGCGCATCTGCTCGTCCTCGGTGACCATGGCCGCCATCTCCGGATCGCCAAGGGATTCCAGCCTGACCTCCAGATCGTCCCGGCCCAGGGCAGCGCGGAAGAGGGACTGGAGCTTCTCCGGATCCAGATCCTTCCCCTCCTCGGATTCCTCCTTCAGGCCGTCGATATCCGCATCCACCCGGGCGAAGGCCACCCGATCCTCCTCCTTGCCCGAATACTCGAGGAAGGACATGAAATTGCCGTCAATCAGGGTATTGAGCACCGCCACGCCGATGCCCCTGTCGGTGTACAGCTTGACCGAGGCGGCCTGGCGCTTTTCATCGTTGGTGTAATAGATCTTTTTCTCCGTCCGGTCAAAGTAGGCCGCCTTGTATTCCTCCAGGGTGACGTATTTCCCGTCGGTGAGCTTCATCAGCAGAGAGCCCTTCACCTGGGTGTAGAACTTCTCATCCTTGATGCAGCCGTACTTGACGAAGGGAGCGATGTCGTCCCAGTAGCCCTCGTAGGTTTCCCGCTCCTTATTCATAAGGGAATTCAGCTTATCGGCTACCTTCTTCGTGATATGCGCGGAAATTTTCTTCACATAGCCGTCGTTCTGCAGGAAGGAGCGGCTGACGTTCAGGGGCAGGTCCGGGCAGTCGATGACGCCCTTGAGCAGCATCAGGAACTCGGGAATGACTTCCTTGATGTTGTCGGCGACGAAGACCTGGCCGGCGAAGAGCTTGATCTGCCCCTCGTGGGTCCCGAAGTCGTTCTTCAGCTTCGGGAAGAAGAGGATGCCCTTCAGGTTGAAGGGATAATCCACGTTCAGGTGGATCCAGAAGAGGGGATCCTCAAAATCCATGAAGACCCGGTGATAGAACTCCCGGTATTCCTCATCCTTGCAGTCCTTCGGCTTGCGCAGCCAGAGGGGATCCGTGTCGTTGATCTTCTCCGGCTTCGGCAGCTCCATGATCTTTTCGGTTTTGGGCGTGCCGTCCTCATTTTTTTCATCGCCCACGGGTACTTCCTTTTCCACGGGCTTCGCGTTCGCGTCCTCGAGGAAAATCGGGTACGCCATGTAGCCGCAGTACCGCTTCAGCACTTCCCGCACCTTCCAGGGCTCCAGGAATTCCTTCGCTTCCTTCGTGATATGCAGGATGATGTCCGTGCCGTGCGCCTGCCGGGAACCGTCCGTGAGCTCAAAGCCCATGCCGTCCTCCGACACCCAGCGGACCGGTTCCGCGCCCTCCGCGCAGGAAAGGGTTTCGATCTCCACCCGGTCGGAGACCATGAAGACGGAATAGAAGCCCAGGCCGAAGTGGCCGATGATGTCGCTTTTTTCCTTTCCTTCCTCCCCCTCGAACTGCTTCATGAACTCCGTGGCGCCGGAGAAGGCCACCTGGTTGATGTATTTCTTTACCTCTTCGGCCGTCATGCCGATTCCGGTGTCGGAGATGCGGATCTCCTTCTTCTTCGAATCCACCGTCACCTGCACGCGCATCTCCTCCTCCGTATCGGGATGGAGCATGCGGAACTTCGTAATCGCGTCGCAGGCGTTGGAGACGGTCTCCCGCAGGAAGATGTCCTGATCCGAATAGAGCCAGCGCTTGATGACCGGCATAATATTCTGCGCGTCGATGGAGACGCTGCCGTTTTCCTTCTGAATGGCCAAAAAAAATCAACCTCCCGAAGCGCCCGCAGGGGCGCCGATACTTTTTTCCGCAGGGTATTGTAGCACCCCGGGAAGCGAATTGCAAGAAAAATTTAGCACTCAGCAAAAGAGAGTGCTAACAGAACAGGCGTGGGCAACGGAAGGGAAAGAAATCCGCGAAAAACGGCGGCGATGCTTTCCGGGAGAGAGGAAGAGGAAGGGAGCCCGTCGAAACAATAAGATGGAATGGACTGCCGCGCTAACGCGGCGGGAGGAAGAGAAGCATGATGACGGAAAAGACGCTGCGGGTGCTGGAATTCCCGCGAATCCGGGAGATGCTGGCCGAGGGGGCGCTGACGGCGCTCGGCAGGGAAAAGTGCATGGCGCTGACGCCCTCGGATACCCTGTTTGATATCGGCTTGGCCCAGCGGGAGACGGAGGAGGCCGCGGTGATCCTGCAGTACACCGGCGGGCATCCGCTGACGGAGTTCCCGGACGCGAGGCCCGCGCTGACGGTCTGCGAGAAGGGAGGCACGCTGAGCCCCGGGATGCTGCTGAGCATTGCGGCGCTGCTGCGGGCCAGCCGGACGGCGAGGGACGCGCTGATTACGGACCGGGAAAACACGCCCCTGCTCCGGGAGAGGGCGGAACTGCTGACGGAAGCGCGGAACGTGGAGCGGGATATCACCGACGCCATTCTCAGCGAGGATGAAATCGCGGACCGCGCGTCCTCCGAGCTGATGAACATCCGGCGGCATCTGCGCGGCGCGCAGGAGCGGATCAAGGAGCGGCTGAACCAGATGATCCGGTCCGCCGGCATGCAGAAATATCTCCAGGAAAGCATCATCACCGTAAGGAACGACCGGTACGTGATTCCGGTGCGGGCGGAATACCGCGCCCAGGTGCCCGGCCTGGTGCACGACCAGAGCACCTCCGGGGCGACGCTGTTCATCGAGCCCATGGCCGCGGTGGAGATGGGGAACGAGATCCGGGAGTGGGAAATCCGGGAGGCGAGGGAGATCGACCGGATTCTGGCGGCGCTGAGCGCCGGGGTCGCGCCGTACGCGGAGGCGCTCCGGGGAAACGTGGAAGGGCTGGGAGAGCTGGATTTCATCTTTGCCAAGGGGCTGCTGAGCCGGAGGCTTCGGTGCACGGCGCCGAAGATGAACGAGCAGGGCTTTGTGCACATCATCCGGGGGCGCCACCCGCTGATCGACCCGGAGAAGGTCGTGCCCAGCGACATCCTGCTGGGATATCAGCCGGGAAAGCCCGAAGGGGAGGCGGCCGGCTTCAACACCCTGGTGATCACCGGGCCGAACACCGGCGGGAAAACCGTGACGCTGAAGACCATCGGGCTTTTGACCCTGATGGCCCAGGCAGGGCTTCAGGTGCCGGCGGAGCTGGGCACCGAGCTGGCCGTTTTTGAGCAGGTGTGGGCGGACATCGGGGACGAGCAGTCCATCGAGCAGAGCCTGAGCACCTTCAGCGGGCACATGACCAACATCGTCGGCATCATGCGGGAGGTGACGCCCCGGGACCTGGTGCTCTTTGACGAGCTGGGAGCCGGTACGGATCCGACGGAGGGCGCGGCGCTGGCCCAGAGCATCCTGACGCGGCTGCTGCATATCCGCGTGCGCACCGTGGCGACGACGCATTACAGCGAGCTGAAGGTATTTGCCCTGACGACCGCGGGGGTCGAGAACGCCAGCGTGGAGTTCAATGTGGAGACCCTTCGCCCGACGTACCGGCTGAGCATCGGCGTTCCGGGAAAGAGCAACGCCTTTGAGATCAGCAGGCGGCTCGGGCTTCCGGAGAACCTGATCGAAGGGGCGCGGAAGCTGCTGAGCAGCGACGAAGTGCGGTTCGAGGACGTGATCGCGAACGCGGAATACCACCGGCAGATCGCGGAGCGGGAGCGCGAGCTGGCCCAGGAGGCCAGCCGGGAGACGCTGAGGCTTCGGGACGAGGCGGAGAAGCTGCGCCGGGAGATGGAGGAAAAGCGGGAGCAGAGCGTGCGGAAGGCCAGAGAGGAAGCCCGGCGCATCCTGCAGGACGCCCGCCGGGAGAGCGAGGCCGTCATCAGCGACCTGAAGCGGATGAAAAAGGAGGCCGGCAGCGCCGCGGACGTGAACGCCCTGAGGCACCGGCTGGACCGGGACATCGACGAGATGAGCGAGGGCCTTGCCGCGCCGGCCGCGGAGGAGGGCGAAGCGCCGGAAACCGTACACCCCGGGGACCGGGTGAAGGTGCTGACCTTCGGAACCGAGGCCACGGTGCTGTCGGAGCCGGGCGCGAAGGGCGAGGTGGAGCTGGCCAGCGGGAACATGAAGTTCAAGGCGCGCCTGGCCGATCTCCGGATCCTGCGGGCGCCCCCGGCGAAGGAGAAGAGCGTCGTGAAGGCGAAGACCGGCGCCATGGCGCGGACCGTGCCCATGGAATGCGACGTCCGGGGAATGAACCTGGAGGAGGCGCTGAGCGCCGTGGAAATCTACCTGGACGAGGCTGTGATGGCCGGTCTTCACGAGGTGAGCGTGATTCACGGAAAGGGAACCGGCGTGCTGCGCAGCGGCATCCGGCAGGAGCTTCGGAGGAACCGGCATGTCAAAAGCTGCCGCCCCGGCATGTACGGGGAGGGCGAGGACGGCGTGACCGTGGTGACGCTGAAATGACGGGCAGGACCGGACCCGCGGCCGGACGGCGCCGGGGAAACCGGAGAAAGGAGGATGCTTCATGAAGGAGAAGCCCTATATCCTGGTGGTGGATGACGATCCGAACATTTCCCAGCTGGTGAAGCTGTATCTGGAGAAGGAAGGATACGAGGTGCGCACGGCGCAGCGGGGGGACGACGCGGTCAACGAGTTCACGCGCCTGCCCCCGGATCTGATGCTGCTGGATGTGATGCTGCCCGGCATGGACGGATACCAGGTGCTCCGGAGCGTTCGAAAGAGCAGCGCCATTCCGGTCATCATGCTGACGGCGCGGGACGAGACCTTCGACAAGGTGCTGGGGCTCGAGCTGGGGGCGGACGACTATATCACCAAGCCCTTCGATACCAAGGAGCTGGTGGCGCGGGTCAAGGCCGTGCTCCGCCGGAGCCAGGGCGGGGAGGAGGAGAAGAAGACCGACCTGTCCTTCCCGGGACTGACGGTGAGCATCGCGGAATACGCAGCCTACTACGAAGGCAGGCGGCTGGACATGCCGCCGAAGGAACTGGAGGTGCTGTATTTCTTGGCCTCCTCGCCGAACCAGGTCTTCACCCGGGAACAGCTGCTGAAACAGGTCTGGGGGTTCGACTTCTTCGGAGACAGCCGGACCGTGGACGTGCATATCAAGCGGCTGCGGGAAAAACTGCCGGACAGCGAAAAGTACGGATGGAGCATCCACACCGTGCGGGGCGTGGGCTACAAGTTTGAACTGAACTGATCCGGCGGGGGACGCGGAGGAAACATCGGAACATGGGAACGACGGCACGGGAGAGGCTGGAGGAGGCCCTGCGCTACTTCACCCGGGAGACCCGGATCATGGACGGCATGGCGCTGGCCTGCGGAATGGGCGGAAGGCACATCCGGGCATGGGACGGCCGGAATATCGGAGAGCGGACGGTCTTCGACCTGGCTTCGGTCACCAAGATCTTTACGGGCCTCATTCTGATGCGCCTGTGGGAGGACGGGGCGCTGGACCCTTTCCGACGGGTTACGTGGTACTGTCCGGAGTTCACCGGCCTCGGGACGGTGACGGCGGAGCAGCTGATGGGCTTTCAGGTGCAGGTCAGCACCCCGGAGCGCATTGATACGCAGGCGGACCGGGAGCGGGCGCTCCGCTGCCTGCGGAAGGCCGCGCCGACGGGGACGCCGGGCAGGCGCGCCTACTCCGACATCCCGGCGATGATCCTGAAATACGTCGCCGAAAAGGCGTCCGGCCTGCCGCTGGCCGCGTGCGCGGAGGAGCTGATCCTGAAGCCGGCGGGCATGCGGGAAACCTGGGCGCGGGTTCCGGAGGACCGGCGGGGAGACTGCCTGGCCTACGGCCCGGAGTACCGGATCGAAGGCGGGAAGCGGATCCGGAGGGAGGCGCCGGAGGCGGGAGTTCCCCATGATCCGAAGGCGCGGGTCCTGCAGGGGGACACCGGGGACCTGTGCGGGCACGCGGGGCTTTTTTCCACCCTGGGGGATATGGAGAAGCTTGCCCGAGCGATCCTCGCAGGACGGATCGTATCGCCGGAGAGCCTTCGCAGGATGGCGGTGAACCGGACCGGGCGGAGGCTCCGGGACGGGACCTATACCCAGTATCTCGGATACTGCTGCTATCTGAAGCATCCGGACCAGTATTTTTCGGAGATCCCTGCCGGGATGAGCCGCGCCGCCTTCGGCATCGGCGGCTTCACGGGGAATCATTTCAGCGTGGATCCGGCGGCGGGCCGATATACCCTGTTCCTGGGGAACCGGGTCCGGGGCAGGCTGACGGTGCTGGTTCCGGAGGCCGGGAAGAACCGGACGGACTACGGGCTGCGGGCGGACGGAAGCGGAACGCTGCGCTGGGAGGACGGGACGGAGCTGCCCTCCTCCGTGGACTATGTGCACCAGAAGGACGAACATCTGCACGCGGCGGTTGAGGAAGCGCTCCGGAGCCTGCCGGAGCAGAACGAGGAGGATGCCTGAACTTGAACAGCCTGTTTGCGCGGATCATGGCGGTGGTGCTGAGCGTGATCCTGGCGCTGACCGTCGCACTGAGCGTGCTGGCCTACTTCAGTATCCGGGACCAGCGGATCTCCTCCCGGCTGGACTACCTGGCCGAGGAGGCGGAGGAGATCGCCTACCTTGCCGCGGATCTGGACGGCAGCGGCTTTTACCCGTTCCAGAGCTCCCGGCAGTATCTGAACCACATGGCGCAGAAGGTGAACGATGAATTCGGCGCCTACATCGCAGTGGTGGACCGTTGGGGCAACGTGATGACCAACATCCGGACAGCCTACAGCGAGGACCCGGATTTCGTGGCCAGCCTCAGCAGCGAGGAGATCACCGGCGCGCTGAAAAAGGTGCTGGCCGGGGAGACGATCCGGGTGAGAAGCATGACCGGCGCGGACGCCACCTTCACGGTGGGGGTGCCCTTTCTGCGGTACGGATCCGTGGCCGGCGCCGTGTTCATCCAGACGCGGGCGCAGCGGATCCAGGGCGGGATGGAGGACCTGCTGGGACAGATCGTCCTCGCGGCCATCGCCGCCGCGGCGCTGGGAGCCGCCGCCGTGGCGGTCATCGTGCGGTCCATCATGAAGCCCCTGAGCGAGCTGACGGAGGCCACGAGGGCCATGGGCGAGGGCGACTTCAGCAGGCGGCTGGACGAGACGCGGGGAGACCGGGAGCTGCGGCAGGCGGCCCGGACCTTCAACAGCATGAGCGGACGCCTCCGGGATGTGGAGAATAGCCGGCGGGAATTCGTGGCCAACGTAAGCCATGAGCTGCGCAGCCCCATCACGAGCATCCGGGGCTTCGCGGAGGGCATGGCGGAAGGCGTGATTCCGGAGGAGGACCATCCGAAATATCTGCGCCTGGTGGCGGATGAGAGCAACAGGCTGAGCCGCCTGGTGGAGGACCTTCTGCAGCTGAGCCGGCTGGAGCGCGAGGACGTGGCGCCTGAGAAGACCGACTTCGACATGGACGAGATGCTCAGGCGGGCCGTCATCCGGCGGATGAACGACCTGGACGCGAAAAAACTGGACGTGGAGTGCGACTTCCGGGCGGATCCCTGCATGGTCCGCGCGGACAGCGAGCGGATCGAGCAGGTGGTCATCAATCTGCTGGACAACGCCATCAAGTTCACGGGCGAGGGCGGAAAAATCGTCCTGACCACGAAGGCGGAGGGGCCGGAGGCGGAGATCACCGTATGGGATGACGGCGCCGCCATCCCGGAGGACGACCGGGAGAAGGTGTTCGACCGGTTCTTCACCTCCGACCGCGCGCATACCGCCGGCAAGGGGACCGGGCTGGGACTCAGCATCTGCCAGCGGATTCTGGAGATGCACGGGAAGCGGATCTGGCTGCCGGAAACGAAGGAAGGAACGGCCTTCCGGTTCACGCTGGACCTGACCCCGCCGGGGGAGGCGGCTGCGGGGCGGCAGCGGGAAAAAGCGAGCGCGCCGGAGGGCTGAACGGTTCCGGAAGAGATGCGCTGACAAAATGGAACAGATATGCTATACTGCTTCCGGAGAGAGGGAGGAGATCTGACAAGGAGGAAGCAGAAAATGCTGAACAGACAGATCTTTCTGATCGGCCTGCCGGGAAGCGGAAAAAGCTCTCTTGGCAGGCGCGCCGCCCGGGAGACGGGCATTTCGTTCCTGGATCTGGACGCGTGGATCGAGGAGCTGGCCGGGATGACCGTTTCCGAAATCTTCGAGCGGTACGGCGAGGCCGGCTTCCGCCGGGCGGAAACGGGAGCCCTGGCGGAGATGACGCGGCTGAAGCCCGGGATCATCTCCCCCGGAGGCGGAGCGGCCATGAATCCCGTGAACGCGAAAATCATGCGGAACTACGGAAGCATCATCCTGCTGGACCGGCCCCTGGAAAGGATCCTTGAGGATCTGAGGCCGGAGAAACGCCCGCTGCTGAAGGATGATCCGGAAAACAGGCTGCGTGCGCTGTACGAGGAGCGCATGCCGGTGTACCGGGCGCTGGCGGATGCGACGGTTCGGAACGACGGGGACCTGCAGACGGCCGTGACGATGATCGTCCGGGTCCTGAGAGAAAGGTATCACGCATAAGGGCAGGGAGCCTTCCGGGGATGGGAGGGCTCTTTTGCAGGAGAGGGGAAAAGGAAAATGGGCTATCGTTTTGAACTGGTGGGCAAAATCGGGTCCATGGCGCTGATCCGTCCGGAGGATCAGGACATGAACTACAATATCTTTTCCAGGCTCGGGACGGAGCTGAAGCCGGGCATGATCTGGGTCACCAGCGGCGCGACGGAAATCGGGCGGCTGGATTACATGAAGCGGACCGGCTGCGAGCTTTGCGGGGATCCGGAGCAGGACAAGGCGGATTATTCCGCCCAGGGACAGGCGGTCCTGATGCAGACCTACCGCCAGTTCGTTCCGCCGGAATACGGGATCCGGCAGATCCTGGTCGAGCATACCCACTTCAACGATCCGGAGAAGCGGGAGCATATCCGGACACTTCTGGAGCGGGCGGCGAGACAGAAGACGATTCCCATCGTGAATTACAATGACCCGGTCTCCGATGAGGAAAACCGGAAGATGGAGCTGTCCGCCCGCCGGAAGCAGGGGGAGGAAGTGCATGAGTGCGTCGACAACGACGAGACGGCCTCGGTCATCGCGAGGCTCGTCCGGGCGAAGACGCTGGTGCTGATGACCTCCACCGAGGGCATCTACCGGGTGCCCGGAGATCCGTCAACGCTGGTGCGGGACGTGATCGGCCGGGATCCGGAGGAGCTTGAAAGCCAGGTGCGCGCGCTGCAGGAGAGCTGCGTCGGCGCTAGCCGCGCCGGGGCGAACGGCGCCCGGGCGAAGCTGGAGTACGCGCTCGAATGCGCCCGGGAAGGAACGACGGTGATCATCGGGCACGCGCGGCACAGGATTTCCGACCTGACGGAGGGCCGCGTTCCATGCACCCGGATCGGCCTTCGGGATTAGCAGACGAACCCGCCCGGAGCACGAAGCGCTTCCCGAGGCAGAACGCCTCCGGACCGGCGGCGGAAGGACCCGGGAACGCGCCGCGGAGGGAAGGCGGAAGGCTTCCGGGCTGCGTAAAGAAGAAAGATTCCGGCCCGTCTCTTGCAAAACGGAAAAAGATATGGTAGAATGCTAAAGTCAAAGAAAGTCAAGAGAGGCTGATTTGACGAAAGGCGGCGAGAGCATGAGAATCAGCGATTCTATAGAGCATTTTATCAAGGAGATGCTGGGGGAGGACAGCCCCGAGGTGGAGCTGAAGCGGAACGAGCTGGCGGAATACTTCGGATGCGCCCCCAGCCAGATTAATTATGTGCTGGCCACCCGCTTTTCACCGTCCCAGGGATACCTGACGGAGAGCCGGCGGGGCGGCGGCGGGTATATCCGCATCGTCCGGGTGATGGAGACGGGTCCCCAGAAGCTGGCCTATCTGGTCCGGGACCGAATCGGGGACAGCCTCAGCGAGGAGCAGGCCCAGCGGATTATCACCCACCTGCGGGACACCGGTATGGCCACGGACGGAGAGGCGGACCTGATGAGCGCCGCGCTGGGCGCGAGGGCGCTGTCGGTTCCCCTGAGCCCGGAGATGAAGGCGGCGCTGCGGGCGAGGATGCTGAAATCCATGCTCCTGGCGCTTGCGAACAAGAACCCCTGAGGCCGGAAAGGCGGACGGGGAAAAAGGAGGCGGGAAGCGGATGCTCTGCGATGAATGCCAGAAAAACGAGGCCAATTTTACGGTTTCCGTGATCACGGGTGAGGAGAACAGCGTCCGGCATCTCTGCGCGGACTGCATGAGCCGCATGAACGCGGATCTGATGAAGGGAAACCTGCGCAGTTTCCTGACCACGATGCTCGGCGCGCTGCAGGCCGGGCGGAAAAGCGAAGACAGAAAGGAATTTTCCATGCCGATTTTCGGACGTTTTACCCAGAAGGCGCAGCAGACGCTGCAGCTGGCCCAGCGGATGGCCTCGGAGCTTCAGATGCCCTACGTCGGAACGGAGCACCTGCTGCTGGCCCTGCTGAAGGCCGACGCTTCCGTGCCCCAGGCGGTTTCTTCCCGGATGAGCTTTGACAGCGCCCTGGAGGAGATCCGGGAGCAGCTGAAGGAGGAGGATCTTGCCGGGCAGGGCGCGCGGATTGAGCTGAGTCCCCGGGCGAAGAAGCTGCTGGAGACCAGCGTACTGGAATCCCGCCGCCTGGGACAGAGCTATGTGACGGTGGAGCATTTCTGGCTGGCACTGCTTGGCAGCGACGACGGCGTGGCAGGCGCCCTGCTGCGGAAGATGGGGGTCGATCTGTCCGCCGCCCGCGAGGAGCTGCTTCAGCAGATGCGGGAGAACGCGGCCGGGGGCGGGGAACAGCAGCCCCTGCAGGGCTTCGTTCCCTTCGCGGCCCAGGCGCGGCCCGACGGCGGAAACCGCGGCGGGCAGAAGCCGGTGCTGGACCAGTTCTGCCGGGACCTGACCGCTGCGGCGGAAAAGAACGAGCTGGATCCCGTGATCGGCAGGGACGCCGAGATCCAGCGCATCATCCAGATCCTGATCCGGCGGACGAAGAATAATCCCGTGCTGATCGGCGAGCCCGGCGTGGGCAAGAGCGCCGTGGTGGAGGGGTTGGCCCAGCGGATCGCCCAGGGGAACGTGCCGGATATGCTGGCCGGGAAGCGGGTGCTGAGCCTGGATATGGGTTCCCTCGTGGCGGGCACCAAGTACCGGGGCGAATTCGAGGAACGGCTGAAGAACGTGATGGACGAGCTGAAAAAAGCCGGAAACGTGCTGCTGTTCATGGACGAGCTGCATACGATCATCGGGGCCGGAGGCAGCGAGGGCAGCCTGGACGCGGCGAACATGCTCAAGCCCGCCCTGAGCCGGGGCGAGATCCAGTGCATCGGCGCGACGACCCTCGAGGAGTACCGGAAGCATATCGAGAAGGACGCGGCGCTGGAGCGGAGATTCCAGCCTGTGACCGTGGGCGAGCCGACGGCGGAGGAAGCCCTGAGCATTCTCTACGGCCTGCGGGACCGCTACGAAGCCCATCACCGGGTCCGGATCACGGACGAGGCGCTGGCGGCGGCGGTGAAGCTGAGCGACCGCTACATTCCGGACCGCTTCCTGCCGGACAAGGCGGTGGACCTGATGGACGAAGCGGCCAGCCGCGTGCGCATCCAGGCATGCACGACGCCCCCCGACGTACGGGAGCAGGAGAAGAAGCTGGAGGCCGTGCAGATCGAAAAGAAGGAGGCCGTCGCCCACCAGGATTTCGAGAAGGCGGCGTCCCTGAGGGATCAGGAGCGGAACCTGACCCACGAAATCCAGAAGAAGCGGAACGCCTGGAACAAGTCCCAGACGACGGCGCGGGACGTGGTGACCGAGGAGGACATCGCCCAGGTGGTCTCGCTGTGGACGGGCATTCCGGTGCAGAAGATGACCGAGAAGGAAGCCCACCGTCTCATGCATCTGGAGGAAACGCTGCACAGGCGGGTGGTCGGCCAGGAGGAGGCGATCTCCGCCGTGGCCCGGGCGATCCGGCGGGCGCGGGCCGGCCTGAAGGATCCGAAGCGGCCGATCGGAAGCTTCATCTTCCTGGGCCCCACCGGTGTGGGCAAAACCGAGCTGTGCCGCGCGCTGGGCGAGGCGATGTTCGGGGACGAGGACGCGGTGATCCGCCTGGATATGAGCGAGTATATGGAGAAGCACACCGTGTCCAGGCTGGTGGGCTCCCCTCCGGGATACGTCGGATACGAGGAGGGCGGCCAGCTGACCGAAGCCGTGCGCCGCAAGCCATACAGCGTCGTGCTGCTGGATGAGGTGGAGAAGGCGCATCCGGACGTGTTCAATATCCTGCTGCAGATCCTGGAGGACGGAAGGCTGACGGACAACACGGGACGCGCGGTTTCCTTCCAGAATACCATCGTGGTCATGACCTCCAACGCCGGCGCGCATACAATCGCCACCAGCAAGACCATGGGGTTCGGGGCCGAGGGGCCGAAGAGCCTGAAGGACTACGAGGCCATGAAGGACGCGGTGATGAAAGAGGTCAAGGATCTTTTCCGGCCTGAATTCCTGAACCGGGTGGATGAGCTGATCGTCTTCCACGCGCTGACGGAGGAGGATATCCTGCAGATTACCGAGATGATGCTCCGGCAGGTGGCCGAAAGGCTGAAGGAGAGGGACATCCGGCTGACCTGGGACAAGACCGTGCGGGAGAAGCTGGCCCGGGAGGGCTACGATCCCAAGTACGGAGCCCGTCCGCTGCGACGGCTGATCCAGCGGACGGTGGAGGACACCCTGAGCGAGGCCCTGCTGGAGGGGAAAATCGCCCTGGGCGAACCGATCCGCCTCGGCGTGCGCGGCGGGGAGATCGTGCTGCGGGAGCAGAAGAAGCCCGCGGAAAGCCCGGCGCCGAAGAAACCGTCGGAAAGCCCGACGGCGCCGAAGAAAAAACCGGAAGGCCCGGCGGGGGCGCCGGAGGGAGCCAGAATCAAATCCTGAGAAAAAGCGGAGGGGTCCGCGCCGAACAGGCGCGGGCCCCTTTCAATGCGGCGGGAATCACCGCGGAAACAGTGAAGTCCGCGCCGAACAGGCGCGGGCCCCTTCATTTTCCGATGGACTTCCGAAAGCCCGGGAGGTATAATAGGGAAAAACGGACGGAGACCCGGGAGGAACGGACATGAAGATTTCGGACAAAATGCTGCGGAAGTACGCGGAGCTGATTGTGCGCACGGGCGCGAACGTGCAGAAGGGCCAGGTGGTGCAGCTGAACATCTCCGTGGAGCAGCACGCGTTCGCGGATATGGTGATTGAAGCCTGCTACCGGGCGGGCGCAAGGAAGGTCAATGTCGACTGGAACAGCGACACGGCGTCCCGGCTGCATTTTCAGTACGCCGATACGGAGACGCTGGGCATGGTGCTGCCCTGGGAGGAGGAAAAGGCGAAGCAGGGCGTGAAGGACCTGCCCTGCAGGATCTTTATCGCCTCCGATGATCCGGACGCCATGCGCGGGATCGCTCCGCAGAAGCTCTCCGACGTCATGCAGAGCCGGGCCAGGGTGCTGAAGCCCTACCGGAACGCGATTGAAGGAAAGCATCAGTGGGTGATCGCGGCCTATCCTTCCGAAAAATGGGCGCGGAAATGCTTCCCGGACACGGAGGACGCGGTGGACCGGCTGTGGGAGGCGATCCTCAAAACCGTGCGGGTGACGGAGGACAACGACCCGGTCCAGGCCTGGAAGGAGCACACGGACTTCATCGAAAGCAAAGCCGCGTGGCTGAACGCCCAGGGCTTTTCATCCCTGCGCTACCGCAGCGCCAACGGGACGGATTTCACGGTGGAGCTGATTCCCGGGGCCCGGTGGGAAGGCGCGGGAGCAACCAATTCCGTCAACGGGGCATTCTATATTCCCAACATGCCGACGGAGGAAATCTTCACCTCTCCCGCCGCAGGGAAATGTGAAGGGACGCTGACGGCCGTGAAGCCGCTGAGCTGGAACAGCCAGCTGATCGAGGATTTCTCCATCCGCTTCGAAAACGGCCGGGCTGTTTCCTGCACAGCCCGGAAGGGACAGGAACTGCTGGAGCGGATGATCCGCATGGACGAAGGGGCGTGCATGCTGGGAGAGGTTGCCCTGGTGCCGAAGGAAAGCCCGGTCAACCAGTGCGGGTTCCTCTTCTATGAGACGCTGTTTGACGAGAACGCCTGCTGCCACGCCGCCCTGGGCATGGGCTTCAAGGAGGTCCTTCCCGGCGGGGACGATATGACCATGGAGGAAGCCCGGAAGCGGGGCATCAACGACAGCATCATCCACGTGGATTTCATGATCGGCGCGGACGACCTGTCGATCGACGGGATCCGCCCGGACGGAAGCATCGAGGCGATCTTCCGTAACGGTACCTGGGCCCGCGGCGGGGAAACGGGAACCTGAAACGGGAATGTTTTTCTTCTGTACTGAAAAAAGCTTGACAGGAAAAGGAAAAGCGGATAAAATACAATTTGTTCGCAAGTCTTCAGGGGCTTGTGGTGCGGCCGCGCAGGTGTAGCTCAATGGCAGAGCTCCAGCTTCCCAAGCTGGTCACGTGGGTTCGATTCCCATCACCTGCTCCATTTCCGCATCAACGGCTCGGAAGCAAAACCTTCGCTTTTGAGCGAGACATTTAAGGAGGAGATTCCCATGGCTAAAGGAAAGTACGAGCGGACTAAACCCCATGTTAACATCGGAACGATCGGCCACGTTGACCACGGCAAGACCACGCTGACCGCGGCGATCACCATGACGCTGGCGA
>CAMVFE010000017.1 GCA_947166705.1 uncultured Clostridia bacterium | reverse complement strand
TGCTCTTTGAACGCTTCCTGAACCCGGAGCGGGTGACCATGCCGGATATCGACGTCGACTTCTGCTACGAGAGGCGGCAGGAGGTGATCGACTACGTGGCGCGCAAGTACGGCGCCGACCATGTGAGCCAGATCATCACCTTCGGCACCATGGCCGCGAGGGGCGTGGTACGGGACGTAGGGCGCGTACTGGGCATGAGCTACCAGGAAACGGACGCCGTGGCCAAGGCGATCCCCTTTGAGCTGAACATGACGCTGCAGAAGGCCATGGCGATCAGCCCCATGCTGCGGCAGATGACGGAGGAAAACCCGAAGGTCCGCCGGCTGATTGAGACCGCGATGACCCTTGAGGGCATGCCGCGGCACGCGTCTACCCACGCGGCGGGCGTGCTGATCACCGGAAAGCCGGTGGTTGAATTTGTGCCCCTGCAGCGCAACGACGAGGTCATCACGACCCAGTATCCCATGGGAACCATCGAGCGGCTGGGGCTGCTGAAGATGGACTTTCTCGGACTGCGGACGCTGACGGTGATCCGCGACACGCTGGACCTGATGCGGGAGACCGGCACGGAAATGCGGGCCGAGGATATCCCGCTGGATGACCCGGAGGTTTACGCGATGATCTGCCGCGGGGACACGGAGGGCGTCTTCCAGCTGGAAGGAAGCGGCATGACATCCTTCCTCACCAATATGAAGCCCAGCTGCTTTGAGGATATCATCGCCGCGATCTCCCTCTACCGTCCCGGCCCCATGGATTCGATTCCCCGGTACATCGCCGGGAAGCACGATCCCTCCTCCGTACAGTACAGAACCGAAAAGCTTCGCCCGATCCTGGATGTAACCTACGGGTGCATGGTGTACCAGGAGCAGGTGATGCAGATCGTGCGCGATCTGGCGGGGTACAGCTACGGCCGGAGCGACCTCGTGCGCCGCGCGATGGCCAAGAAGAAGCATAAGGTCATGGACGAGGAGCGGGAAATTTTCGTCCACGGACTGACGGATCCGGACGGCACGGTCAGGGTGCCCGGGTGCGTCCGGAACGGCGTGCCGGAAAAGACCGCGAACGAGATCTACGACGAGATGATCTCCTTCGCAAGCTACGCTTTCAACAAATCCCACGCCGCGGCCTACAGCGTCGTCGCCATGCAGACCGCCTGGCTGAAGCGGTACTGGCCGGTACAGTTCATGGCGGCGATGCTCAACAGCGTTTACGGGAACGCCGGGAAGATCGCGGGATATATCCAGTACTGCCGGGGGCGCGGCATTCCCGTGCTGCCCCCGGACATTAACCGAAGCCGATGGAAATTCACCGTGGACGCGGATGAGACGGGCAGGGCTTCCATCCGCTTCGGGCTGGGCGCGATCAAGGCCGTGGGTGAGAACGCCGTGCGGGCGATCGTTCGGGAACGTGAGCGGAAGAGCTACCGGGATCTGTTTGATTTCTGCGAACGCATCGATACGGCGGAATGCAACAAGCGCGCCGTGGAAAGCCTGATCCGCGCCGGAGCCTTCGACGGGCTGGGGGCAAACCGGCCTCAGATGCTGATCATGTACGAGCGCGCGCTGGATGCCAACCAGAACCGGAAAAAGAAGAACGTGAGCGGCCAGGTGAGCCTGTTCGACATGTTCGGCGACGGGCAGGAGGAGCCGCTGTTCGAGAGTGCCATGAGCTGGCCGGACGTGCCGGACTGTCCCGCAAACATGAAGCTCCAGATGGAAAAGGAGGCAACCGGAGTCTATATGACCGGGCATCCGCTGGATGCCTGGCAGAAGCAGATGAAGCAGATGAGCTTCTCCTCGGCACAGGCGGCGGAGCTGGCGGAAGCCCCCGATCAGGGCTTGGGCCAGGACGGGCGCCAGGTCGAGATGGGCGGAATCATGACGGCGGTGAACGGCAAGGCCACCCGAAAGGGCGACTATATGGCCTTCGTCACGCTGGAGGACATGACCGGGCAGATCGAGGGGCTCGTGTTTCCGAAGGTGTATGAACGCTATCAGGCCCTGCTGCAGGCGGATACGGCGGTCGTGATGAGCGGCCGGCTGTCCGTCCGGGAGGAGGAGGACCCGAAGCTGATCGTGGAAACCATCACCCGCATGGAGGACTGGCACGGGGCGGAGAAGCGCCCCGCCCGCGGCAGGGAAGACCGGACCGGCTCCCGAAGCGATGCGCGGGAGGCCGCGGAGGCGAAGCGGAAGCTTTTCCTGCGCATGGAACGGAAGGATATGGACCGCGTGACCGCGATGCTGGCGCTGGAAGCCGGGGATGTCCCCGTGTACATGCACCTGCCGGAGGAGAAGATCACCCTGCTGTGCCCGCGCGAAGCCTGGTGCAACGGCGGCGAAAGCTGCCTGAGGCGCCTGCGGGACGCGTTGGGAGAGCCGAACGTGGTTCTGAAATGATTTACGGAATGTTCACGCCGCGGAAGAGCAGAAGCTGATATACTGAAGCCGGCAGTCCCGGAAGGGGAAAGCCGGCAAAGGAGGCGGGACATTTGATTGCCCTGGAGCATGTGACCAGAAGATACGGGCGGATCACCGCCCTGAAGGATGTTTCCCTGGAGGCGGAGCGTGGCCTGATCACCGGGCTGCTCGGACGGAACGGCGCGGGAAAGACCACGGCGCTGAACCTGATGACGGGGTACCTGCCGCCCAACGAGGGACGGGTGCTGGTGGACGGCATGGACATGATGCTGAAACCCCGGGAATGCAAACGGAAAATCGGATACCTGCCGGAGAAACCGCCGCTTTACGACGAAATGACGGTGACGGACTACCTGAAATTCGTGTGTGACCTGCGGGAGGTGCTGCCGAGGAGCCGACAGAAGCACGTGGATGAGATCCTGGAGATCTGTGCCCTCGGCAGCGTCCGGAACAGGGTGATCGGCCATCTGAGCCGCGGATACCGGCAGCGGACGGCGATTGCCCAGGCCCTTTGCGGCAACCCGGAGGTGCTGATCCTTGACGAGCCCACCGTCGGGCTGGATCCCCTCCAGGTCGTCGAGATCCGGGAGCTGATCCGCATGCTGGGAAAGGAACATACGCTGATCTTTTCCAGCCATATTCTGTCCGAAGTTCAGCAGCTCTGCGACCGGGCGCTGATTCTCCATGAGGGGAGGCTGATCCGCAGCTTTGACCTCCACGGGCAGGAGAAGGAGAACCGGATCAGGCTGAAAATCAGCGCGGCGGGAAGGGCGAAGGATCTGGAGGCCGCCATCCGAAGCATCGGATGCGTCGAGAAAACGGAGATCCTGCCGGAGGAGGAACCCGGCACGGCGGAGATCCGCGTAACGGGACGGAAGCAGGATGAGCGCGGAAGGATGACCGACCAGCTGTTTCACCTGATGGCGGCCATGGACGCGCCGATCCGCCGGATGGCGCCGGAGCGGGACGACCTGGAGGCCGTCTTCCTGGAGGCGGTCTCCCAGGGATAAAACGAGGGATATAAAGGGAAAACGCAGAGGAAGATGTAAAACGAGCCAAAAAACAGGGCGGAGTTCAGTATGAACCGCCCTGTTTGCTTTCTGATGCGCGGAAAATCCCACCTCCGCAGCCGAAAGGAGATCAGCCCTCCCCGACAGTCTCCCGGAGCACCTTTCCGACAGGATCACGGATCACCAGATCGCAGCTGTCATCCATGGGCGTGGCGTCCCGGTTGATCAGCACCAGATGCTTCCCGTGGAAATAGGTGACCAGCCCCGCAGCCGGATAGACGGTCAGGCTTGTGCCGGCCACGATCATCAGATCGGCGGAGCGGATGGCCCGGACGGCGCCCTCCAGGGTCGGCTGATCCAGCCCCTCTTCGTAAAGCACCACATCCGGACGGATAATGCCGCCGCAGGCGCAGCGCGGAACCACTGAGCCGATGGCCTGGATATCGGAGGCGGTGTAACGCTTCCCGCAGGAGAGACAGTAATTTCTGTGAATGCTGCCGTGCAGTTCAAAGACCTTTTCGGAGCCCGCCGCCTGATGCAGACCGTCGATATTCTGCGTGACCACCGCGATCAGCTTTCCCTCCCGCTCCAGGCGGGCAAGAGCCCGGTGCGCAGCGTTGGGCTGCACATCGGTGACCAGCATCTTATCCCGGTAAAAGCGGAAGAACTTTTCCGGATATCGCTCAAAATACGTATGCGAGAGCATCGTTTCGGGAGGGACGTCATACTTCATGCGGTAGAGCCCGTCCACCCCGCGGAAGTCGGGAATGCCGCTCTCCGTGGATACACCCGCGCCGCCGAAAAACACGATGCGGCTACTGTCCTGAATCATCTGCTTCAGCTCTTCATAAGCCAAGTGAAACGCCTCCCCGCTTCAGACTGAAATCCTCCGGACGAAACCCGGCGGGCCGATTCAGCCCCAGAGGGGCGCCGGATACAGCCCCCCGGAGGTCAGATCCTGCAGCGCAGCCTTCACCTGCGGCCGGTCATCCTGATAGGTGACTCCCCACCAGCGGTCGCCGCTCCGGGCCACGCGAACCGAAGCCCGGCCCTCCGCCAGGAGGCTGTTGACCACCGAGGGCAGGAAGAACTCCGCCTTCAGCGGATTTTCCCGCAGGGCGCCGTTCAGGAAGAGAGGGAAGCGCGCCTCCAGCTCCCGGAGGAGGGAGGGCGTGAAGCCCCACATATTCATGGAAACGGGGACGTCCGGGGAGAGGAGCGTGTAGGTCCGGCCGTCCTCCGTGAAGAGGGGGCCGTCGCAGCTGGAAATGATATGCGTCCGCTCCTGAATGCCCAGGAGCAGGCCGTCCCCTGAGACCTCGCAGACTCCCCGGGATACATAGCCGTTCTCCGTCAGGGTGTTCTTCAGATGATAGGCGACCATCATGTACCGCAGCTTTTCGTCGTCCTCCAGCCCGGAAAGCGCCTCAAAGGCCAGCCGGAAAGCGCCGGGACCGTAATAGTCGTCCGCGTTGATCACGGCGAAGGGCGCGTCGATCAGCGAGCGGCAGCATAGGACGGCATGCCCCGTGCCGAAGGGCTTCGTACGCCCCTCCGGAACGGAAAAGCCTTCCGGCAGGCTGTCCAGCTCCTGAAAGGCGTAGGATACCTGCATATGCCGGCTGATCCGATCTCCGACCAGACGGCGGAAATCCTCCTCAATGGCGTGCTTGATCAGAAAGACGACCCTCCGGAATCCTGCCCGACGGGCGTCAAAGGCGCTGTAATCCAGAATCGTCTCCCCCCCGGGGCCGACGGGGTCCATCTGCTTCAGGCCGCCGTAGCGGCTGCCCATGCCGGCGGCCATGATGACCAGAATCGGTTCCTTTGACATCGTTCGAGTCCTTTCTCACTTCAGATTGAATCCCGTATCATTTATGATACAGGCGATGGGTCTGATAGGCGGGATCACAGGTCAGATTCAGACCAAGCCGGCGGAAGGTGTTGTCATCCACCGCCGGAAGGATGACCGTCGAATGCGCTTCGCACCCCTTGAGCAGGGGAAGCATCGACAGGGCCTTGGCTGCCGTGGGATTCATGGCTGCGGAAACCGACAGGGCCACCAGCACCTCATCGGAATGCAGGCGGGGATTATGGTTTCCCAGATACCTGCATTTCAGCTCCTGCACGGGCTCGATGACATTGCGGGAGAGCAGCAGGGTCTGCTTGTCAATGCCGCCGAGGCGCTTGACCGCGTTGAGCACCACCGCGGCGGACGGGCCCAGCAGATCCGTCGTCTTCCCGGTGACGATCTGTCCGTCCGGCAGTTCAACGGCCAGGGCGGGCTGACCCGTCTGCTCTGCCTTGGCGCGGGCCGCGGCGATGACAGGACGCATTTCATCGCCGATGCTGTTATTCTTCATGAGCAGGAGGATCTTTTCCCCTTCCTCCTTCGCGGCATGTCCCTGCAGAAAGGAGCAGCGCGCCGCGTAGTAGCGGCGGAGGATCTCCCGTCTGGCCGCCTCGCGGCAGGCCTCATCATCCGAGATGCAGAAGCCGGCCATGTTGACGCCCATGTCCGTGGGACTGCGGTAGGGGGAATACCCCCAGACGCGCTCGAAAAGCGCGTTCAGGACGGGGAAAATCTCGATATCCCGGTTGTAGTTCACCGTGGTTTCCCCATAGGCCTCCAGATGGTACGGATCGATCATGTTGACATCGCTCAGATCGGCCGTGGCAGCCTCATAGGCAACGTTGACCGGATGGCGGAGGGGAAGATTCCAGATCGGGAAGGTTTCAAACTTGGCGTAGCCCGCCCGGATGCCGCGGCGGTTTTCCTGATAAACCTGGGACAGGCAGGTGGCCATCTTGCCGGAGCCGGGGCCGGGCGCGGTCACCAGGATCAGGGGACGCGAGGTCTCCACATACTCGTTGCGGCCGAAGCCCTCGTCGGAAACGATGTGGTCCACATCCGAGGGATAGCCCTCGATGGTATAATGCCGGAAGGTCCGGATGCCCAGGGAATTCAGCCGCTGCTCGAAGGCGACGGCGGCCGGCTGGGAAGCGTAGCGCGTCAGCACCACGGATCCCACCAGAAGCCCGATGCCGCGGAAGGCGTCGATCAGGCGGAGCGTATCCGCGTCATAGGTGATGCCCAGGTCCCCGCGGACCTTGCTTTTTTCAATGTCGTCCGCGTTCAGGACGATGACGATTTCCTCCTGATCCTTCAGGCGAAGCAGCATCTGCATCTTGCTGTCCGGCCGGAAGCCGGGAAGCACGCGGCTGGCGTGATAATCGTCAAACAGCTTGCCGCCGAGCTCCAGATAGAGCTTGCCGCCGAATTTGTCAATCCGTTCAAGAATATGCTCCGACTGCATCCGGGTATATTTGTCGTGGTCAAACCCGATCTTCATGCGTTCCTCCCTGCTGCGGGTCCTTGAAACAAAACTCAACAGATATCATTCTATGCGGAGAAGAGAAAAGGGTCAAGAGATTTTCTCTTGCTTTTTGGACGAAAACACAGTATACTTTGCCCTGCCGCAAGCGCGATGAAGGCCGGGTCCTGTGCGATTCTTCGGTGTGAACCCTGTCAGGTCCTGACGGAAGCAGCAGTAAGCATTGGAAGCGTGTGCTGCGGGGCTGCCCGGCCTGAGCGCTGGCGGTTTTTTTTGTGTTTTTCTTCCGCCGGGGCGGATTGTTATGCTATACTGACTGACGGATTTCGCCGGAAGAAGGAGAAGGCCGGCGCGCTCCAAAAGACAGAGCAGGAGGACACAGCATGGAACTGGACATCATCCGCAGCGCGGATCCCGAGGTTACGGAGGCCATTGAACTGGAGCTGAACCGGCAGAGAACCCATATCGAGCTGATCGCCAGCGAGAACTTCGTTTCGCCCGCGGTCATGGCGGCCATGGGAACATGCCTGACCAACAAATACGCGGAAGGCTATCCGGGAAAACGCTACTACGGCGGATGCCAGTATGTGGATATCGTGGAAAACCTGGCCAGGGACCGCGCCAAAAAGCTCTTCGGCGCGGAGCACGCCAACGTCCAGCCGCACAGCGGCGCGCAGGCCAATATGGCGGTTTATTTCGCCATGCTGAAGCCCGGAGATACGGTCATGGGGCTGAGCCTTTCCAACGGCGGCCATCTGACCCACGGCAGCCCGGTGAACATGAGCGGCGCCTACTATCACTTCGTACCCTACGGCGTGAATACTGAAACGGAGACCATCGACTATGACGAGGTCCGCCGGATCGCGCTCGAATGCCGTCCGGCCATGATCGTTTCCGGCGCGAGCGCCTATCCCCGGATTATTGATTTCCCGCGGCTGCGGGAGATCGCGGACGAGGTCGGCGCCCTGCTGATGATCGATATGGCGCACATCGCCGGCCTGGTGGCGGCGGGCGAGCATCCGAGCCCCGTGCCCTACGCCGATTTTGTGACCACCACCACCCACAAGACGCTGCGCGGACCCCGGGGCGGCATGATCCTGTGCCGGGAACAGTACGCGAAAGCCATTGACAAGGCCATTTTCCCCGGCACGCAGGGCGGCCCGCTGGAGCATGTCATCGCCGCCAAGGCCGTCTGCTTCGGAGAGGCGCTGAAGCCTGAGTTCCGCGCCTACCAGCATCAGATCATCCTTAACGCGAAGGCCATGGAGGAAGCTTTCCGGGCGGAAAACATCCGCATGGTTTCCGGAGGGACGGACAACCATCTGCTGCTGCTGGATTTCACCGGGACGGAGGTCACCGGCAAGCAGATGGAAACACTGCTGGAGGAAGCCAACATCACCACCAACAAGAACACGGTGCCGAACGAGACCAGGAGCCCCTTCGTGACCAGCGGACTGCGGGTCGGGACGCCGGCGGCGACCAGCCGCGGGCTGAAGGAGCCGGAGATGAAGCAGGTGGCGGCGTGGATCGCCCGGATCCTGCGGGAGGGCGAAAGCGCCGTGGCGGAGGTCCGCACGCAGGTCGAGGCGCTGATGAGCCGCTATCCGCTCTACATGTAAGAAGAAATGCAGAATAACAGCCCGTCCGGGAGCAGATTCCGGGCAGGCACGGTTACCCCGGCTCAGGATGGAGCCGGGGTTTTTCATGTGCGCAGAAGCGAAGGAGCAGCAGGAAGCCGGCAACTTCGGCCAATGAACGCAAGAGAATAACAGAACGCGGATGACGGGACGGCTGAGAGGCGGCAGCGGAGCGGATTCAACCGGGAAAAAGCCGGGCCAAAGCGAATTTCTAGCAAAAAAGCACAAAAAACGCCCAGATATGATATGGATTCCGATTAACAGGCATGATAAAATACAAGCATGAGAACTGTATGTTGAATTCCATATACGGTTTTTGAAGGCTGAACACAACGACGTCAACCTTTTCCATACATGACATTCCGGGAGAAAGGGGGTTCATCGTGTCATCATCTGTTAATCATCATGAAATCGGCAAGCTGCGGATTATTTCACTGGGCGGCGTGGACGAAATCGGAAAAAACATGACCGTCTTTGAGTATGAAGACGATATTATCATCGTGGACTGCGGCAGCGTGTTCCCCAAGGAGGACATGCTGGGGGTGGATCTGGTCATTCCGGATATCACCTATCTGCTGGGCAAAAAGGACCATATCCGGGGTTATCTGTTCACCCACGGACATGAGGACCATATCGGCGGAACGCCTTACATCCTGAAACAGATTCCTTCCCATATTTACGGCACCAAGCTGACCATGGCACTGGTGGATCTGAAGCTGAAGGAATACCGGGTGGAGCATGTGCCGATCCACGTGGTGAAGCCAAGGGACGTGGTTCAACTGGGATGCTTTACCTGCGAATTTATCCATGTGAGCCACTCCATTGCCGGCGCCTGCGCCATCGCGATTACCTGCCCCGCCGGGACGGTGATCGTCAGCGGGGACTTTAAAATCGACTATACGCCCATCGACGGGCACGTGACGGACCTTCAGACGCTGGCTCACTACGGCGAGCGGGGCGTGATGGCGATGCTGTGCGAATCCACCAACGTGGAGCGGTCCGGCTACACCATGAGCGAGATGAAAATCGGTGAAACCTTCGAGCGGATGTTCGCCCAGGCTGAGGGCCGCGTGATCGTGGCCATGTTCGCCAGCAATATTCACCGGATGCAGATGGTCATCGACAACGCGATCCGTTACGGCCGGAGAATCTGCTTCATCGGGCGAAGCATGGTGAACGTCAGCCGCGTGGCCATGAGCATCGGCGAGCTGCGGATTCCGGAGGGCTGGCTGATTGACATGGATGTGCTGGATCAGTTCCCGGACAATGAGGTCCTCGTGCTGACCACCGGCAGCCAGGGAGAGCCTATGGCCGGCCTGACACGCATGGCCTACGCCGAGCATCGGAAGCTGCAGATCCGGCAGAGCGACATGGTGATCATCTCCGCGACACCGATTCCCGGGAACGAAAAATTCATCTCCCGGGTCATCAACCAGCTCTACAGGCTGGGTGCGCAGGTTGTCTACAGCACGCTGGCGGACGTGCATGTTTCCGGACATGCCTGCCAGGAGGAACTGAAGCTGATGCATGCGCTTGTGCGGCCGAAATATTTCATTCCGGTCCACGGCGAATACCGCATGCTCTGGCAGCACGCCGTCATGGCGGAAAGCATGGGGATGGACAGCCAGAATATCGTGATTCCCGAGATGGGCCAGGTCATCGAGATGAACATGGACACCCTGGCCCTGGGCGAACAGGTCCCGACCGGCGGGATTCTGGTCGACGGCCTGGGCGTCGGGGACGTGGGGAACGTCGTGCTGCGGGACCGTAAGCATCTGAGCCAGGAAGGGCTGCTGGCGATCGTCATCGTGATTGACAGGGACGAGGAAAAGCTTCTCAGCGGCCCGGACATCGTCAGCCGCGGCTTTATCTACATCCGGGAGAATGAGGACATCATCGACAATACCGAGGAACTGGTCCGCGAAATTCTTAGCAGCAACAGCCTGGCCGGAGAGAACTGGGCCAACCTGAAGAACATCATCAAGGACGAGGTACATAACTACATTTTCGAGAAGATCAAGCGGAACCCGATGATTCTGCCCATCATCCTTGATGTTTGAAGCGAAAGATGATATGATCCGGAGGAGGGGAACACCTCCTCCGATTTTGTTTCTGCCTGTCGTAAGAGACAGACCGGCTTTTTGCGGAAAGGATACGGAAGCATGGAATATTCCGCGGCATACCGCCTGGCGGATGAGATCCGCGCCAGCGAAGAATACCGGACCTATCACGCGCTGAAGGAAAGCGTCATGGGTGACGAGACAGTCGCGGCCCTGATCCGCGAATACCGGAAAATGCAGATCAGCCTGCAAATGAACGTGATGGCCGGAAAAGAGAACGACCCGGAGGAAGTGCAGCGCTTCTCCGCGCTGAGCGGGCTGCTGTTCGCCAAGCAGGAGGTCAGCCAGTTCCTGCTGGCGGAGATGCGCCTCCAGCAGGCCATGGCGGACATTATGAAGATCGTGACGGACGCGGCTGGGCTCGAGCTTCAGCTGCCGGGGTGAGGAGTCTGGATTGAAAAGAAACGAGGAAGACGTAACTTACCGCAGCATTCACCGGGAACGGGAATACGGCGGATACTGGTACAGCGGGCTGTGGCGGATCCTCCGCCCGGTGCTGGTCGGGCTGACGGTGGCGGTCATCATCCTGGGACTGGGCATGAGCCTCGGCGGAAAGCTGTACAACGACTACGCGGGACCGATGGATCCGCAGGATGACAGCGAGATCCCCTTCGCCATCGAAAGCGGCCAGAGCCTGACGCGCGTCGCCAACGCGCTGGAGACGGCAGGGCTGATCCACAGCAGGACGGTCTTCAAGTATTACTGCGATTTTGCCGGGATGGGCCAGAAGCTTCAGATCGGCCAGTACAGCCTGAAAAAATCCATGAGCATGACGGAGATCGCCGAACAGCTGACCACCGGGGACGGCAATCCCCTCGTGCGGAACATTACCCTGATCCCCGGGCAGACCATCGAGGAATTTGCGGCGAAGCTTGTCCAGGAGGGCGTGCTGGGATCCTCGGACGCCTTCCTGGACAGATGCAGGACCGGAGAGGCCTACAAAGATTATTACTACATCTCCGACGTGCTCAGCGGGGGAAATTCCGCGCAGCGGAAATATGTACTGGAGGGCTATCTGGCTCCGAACACCTACGAGGTCTACACGACGGCGACCGAGGACGACATCATCCGGAAGCTGCTGAGCCAGACGGAAGCTGTCTTCACGCCGGAGCTCCAGGAACGGATGGCCGAGATGGGGATGACGATGGACCAGACGCTGACGCTGGCCAGCATCATTGAAAAAGAAGCCGGGGAATCCGACTTCGCCAGAGTCAGCGCGGTTTTTCATAACCGGCTGAAGGCGAAGATGAAGCTGGAGAGCGACGTGACGGTGCATTATGTGACCGGCGTGCTGAAAATGGCGCTGGAGAAGCAGGACCTGAGTATCCAGAACCCCTACAACACCTATGTGGTTTCCGGCCTTCCGGCCGGCCCCATCTGCAGCCCGTCCCCCGCGGCGATCCGTGCCGCCCTGTATCCGGACGCCGCGTATACGGCGGAGAACTATCTGTTCTTCTGCGCGAAGAAACCGGGCAGCGGAGAGCTTTATTTCTCCCGGACGCTGGCGGAGCACGAGCAGGCCGTCGCGATCTTTTCGCCGCTGTGGAAACAGTATGACGAAAGCAGGGGCATTCCATGAAAACATTGTGAAAAAGGTAAATCCGTGATAGAATAAAGTTATCATTCAGACCAGGGGCGGAAGGAGAGAGCGCTTGATGGCAGGTTACGTTTCAGACGCCGTGATCCGAAGACTCCCGGCCTACAACCGGCATCTGAGGGAGCTGGAGGAGGAAGGCATCCTTCAGATTTCCTCCCAGGAGCTGGGAGATCGGATGGGGCTGACACCCTCCCAGATCAGGCAGGATATCAACAGCTTCGGCGGTTTCGGCCGCCAGGGCTACGGTTACCAGGTAAAAGAGCTGCGGCAGCACATCCGGCATATTATGGGCCTGGACCAGGAACACCGGATGGTGATCATCGGGGCGGGACGGATGGGCCAGGCGATCGCGAATTACACGGGATTTCCACGGCAGGGCTTTTTCACAGAGGCACTGTTTGATATCGATCCCGCCAAGATCCGGATGGGGACGGCGGAGATGCCCGTCTACCACGCCGACGAGCTGGAGGAACGGCTGAAGGAGCTTCACGCCGTCATCGGCGTGCTGGCGCTTCCTCCGGAGGCGGCGCAGGATACGCTGGACAGGCTTTACAGATCCGGCATCCGGGCGATCTGGAATTTTTCTCCCGTGGATCTGCACTATCCGCCGGATATGGCGGTTGTGAACGTGCATCTGAGCGATCTGCTGCAGATCCTGAGCTACCAGATGAAGCGCCAGCAGGAAGAATAAAAAGGATGAATGCAAGGACGGGAAGCAGTTCCCGTCCGAATCCATTTTGTCCCGAAGGAAATGCCGGAGGACAGGAACGGGAAATGGCAAGGATACAGAAGTACGATCTCTACGAGGGCGACGGGGAAATCATCGGGAAGGAGGACTGGTCCGGAAACCGGGCGCTTCCCGAAAAGCAGGCGCTTCCCGGAAAGCAGCCGCTTGGAAGGGATCCGGAACTGCGGGAGAGGGACGAGGCCGCACGCGCGGCTGAACAGCGGAACGAACGAAGGAGAAGGTACTTCCCGGAGAATGAGGAGGACGGCCTCCCGGACGCGCCGGATTCCGTGTTCGACGATTTTGACCGCTTCGGGAGCCCGGTTCCCGGGTTTGCGAAGCACCCGGGAAGGAAGCAAATCCGGCACCGGGGCGCCTGGAACGCCTGCGCCGTGATCTCCCTTCTGGGCATTCTGATCTGCGGATGGCTGATCCTTCCGCAGATCACGGGAAGCCGGTTCCGCTTCCTGCCCAACGCGGCCTTCGCGAACGGAAACATTCTGCTTTACCGGGAGGAAACGGACCGGCTGCACGACGCCTGCGTTGAAGAAATCTTTACGGACGCCATCTACCCGGGCGTGTACATCGACGACCTTCAGGTGGGCGGCATGACCCGGGAACAGGCGGCGGAAGCCCTGACGGCGCGCGCGGATATGAGCGGAACTGATTTTGATATCACCGTGACCGTGGGAAACCAGAGCTGGCATGTAACTCCGGAACGGGTGCCGGTGAGCAGAAATATCAGCGAGACGGTGGAGAAGGCCTGGGCGCTCGGAAGGGGCAACACCCCCGGACTCAGAGGGACCGGAAGGACCCCTTTTCAGGAAAGGGTTGAACGGGCATCCGACCTCAGGAGCTTTCCAGCCAGCCTGAGGACCGAAAAAAGCTATGACCACGCGGCGCTGAAGGAGCTGTGCCAGGGAATCGTGAACTATGTCAACCGGGATCCAGTCAACAGCATGGTTGCCTCCTTTGACTTCGGCACAAAGGCCTTCACCTTCACCGAGGACAGGCCGGGCGCCTCGCTCGATCCCGACGAGCTGTACGGAAGGATAGCGGCGCTGCTGGATCAGGGGGACTATTTCAGCGCCGTCTTCATGACCCCCGAAAAGCGCATCGCGGACGTGACCCGGACGGAGCTGATGAACAGCTTCGGGCTGATTTCCAGCTACACAACCAAAACGACGGACAACAAGAACCGCAACAAGAACATCCAGCTGAGCGCGCGGGCAATCAACGGCACCACCGTGCTTCCCGGGGAGGTTTTCAGCTTCAACGCCGCCACGGGCGAGCGCACCGCGGAGAAGGGCTACCTGCCCGCCGCCGCAATCTCCGGCGGACAGAGCCGGGACGAGATCGGCGGCGGCGTATGCCAGACGAGCTCCACCCTGTTCAACGCGGTGGCCAGGGCCAACCTGGAGATCGTGGACAGGAGCCCGCACGCCTGGCCGTCCAGCTATGTCGAAAAGGGCTTTGACGCGACGGTCAACTGGCCTGACCTGGATTTCAAATTTAAAAACAATACCGAGTGGCCCGTTTTCATCATCGCTTCCTACGCGGACCGAAAGGTATCCGTCAGTGTTTACGGTATGAGCCTGGGGGTGGATACCAGCATCGAACTGGAGAGCGTGACCACCAAAACCATTCCGCAGCCGGAGGGCGTCAAATACGAGATCAATACGGCGCTGAAGCCCGGGGAGAGCAAGCGGACGGTCACCGGGCGGAAGGGGTATGTCGTCGAGACATGGAAGATCTGGCGCCAAGGGGAGATTGAGCTCCGGCGGGAGCTGCTTTTCACCTCCACCTACAGGGCGTATCAGGAGACCATCGAGTACAACCCCATCACCAATTAAGCCTTGCGCGGGCTGGACGATTATGGTATAATCGCCCCCGCCGGCCGGAGTGGCGGAATGGCAGACGCGGCGGATTCAAAATCCGTTGGCCTCAAAACCGTGCGGGTTCAAGTCCCGCCTCCGGCACTTGCCCTGAAACACAGCGTTTCAGGGCTTTTTCATTGCTTATAACTGAGCATGAAGAAGCCCCTTTAGCGGGCTTTGGGGTTTATTCCGGGACTTATTTTGCTTCGGAAACAACGGCAGCGGGAAGCGCATGATGAAAAACAATTTGATGACGGGCCAGGGATGCATTATAATCAGGGAAAACGGGGCAGGAACAGCATCCGGATCAGCGGAAAAGACGGGGCGGGGATTCCCGGACGGAACAGCCTGACCCTGTCCAAAGGAGCAAAGCATGGAAAAGACGCAGAAGACGCTGAGCTTCCCCGCCGGGGAGCGGGAGAAGCTGACCATCCTGTTTCCATTCCAGGACAGGGTCGTCTATAGGAGCCTGAGCGATGAAACGCTGCATGACCTGGGGCTGGACACGATCTGCCGGGAGGTTTCCGCCAATCCGAAGGAACAGGCCATGATCCTGCAGGTACTCCGCAGCGTGACGTCGGATCCGGAGACGGCGCGTTTCCGCGCGGAGGTTTTTGATGACCTCTATCACCATCCGGAGGTCCGGGAGCGGCTGATGAAGCTGCTCGACCATGTCAAGTTCCTGAATGACTTCGGCGCGGTCCGGCGTGCCTCGGACGAGGGAATCGGAGTCTGGGACCTGATTCACCGGCTCGACGAGCTGCGGGATTATATCGAGACCGTGGAGGCCATGGAGGCCTGCCTGCGGGACGCCGACCTTCACTCCGACGGGCTGCGGAAGCTGCGGGAGGGAATCCACGGGATCTGGGAAACAAGCGGCTTCGACGGACTGAAGAAGGACATTGCCGGGCTCAGGGCCACGACGGACAGCGTGCGGAGCGTCACGGTCGGCCTGAACCTGAATGAACGGTATGAACCGGTGCAGGCGGGGCTGGTTTCGGTAAACAGCAAGCCGTTTACCCGGTCAGGCCTCCTGCAGCATTTCGCCGAGTCCCTGTCCCGGGGCGACCGCATCGAAACGGAGAACGACTGGAACGGAGCCATGACCTGGCATCCCGCGGATGATTACGCGGCCAGGCAGGGGGCGGAGTTCGAAAGGATGACGAAATCCTTTGCCGCGATGCGGAATCCGCTGCTTGCGATGACCATGGCGCCCGTCCCGGAGAGCGGCGGAGGAAGGGAAATCACCCGCACCATGGATTCCGCGCTGACCCATCTGCTGTCCGGGCTTGTCCGCCGGCTCCGGGAGGTGCAGAACAAATACGCGGCCGTCAGCATCCGGGAGGTTTCGGACCTGATTCCGGAGCTGATGTACTATGTGCGCTGGGCGGAGTACTGGGAGAAGCTGCAGAAGGCAGGCTGGCGCTGCTGCAGGCCCGCGGCGGAGGCCGGGCAGACAGGCATGAAAGCGCGGGGATTCTACAACCTGAAGCTGACGCTGGTCGAAAAGCCGGAGACGACGGTCCGGAACGATCTGACGTTTGACGGAGAACACCGGGTCTATATGCTGACGGGCGCAAACCGCGGCGGGAAAACTACGGTAACCCAGGCTGCGGGCCAGCTCTTCCTGCTGGCGCAGGGAGGCATCTATGTGCCGGCGGAGGCGTTCGAGTTTACGCCGGCGGACGGAGTATACACCCATTTCCCGGCCGACGAGGACAAAACGCTGGATCTGGGCCGGCTGGGCGAGGAATGCCGGAGATTCCGCGAACTGTTCGCGCAATGTACGGAGCGGAGCCTGCTGCTGCTCAACGAAACCTTCTCCACGACATCCTTTGAGGAAGGATGCTATATCGCCGCGGACGCGGTGAAGGCCCTGCTCAGCCGGGGTACCCTCGTGATCTACAATACCCACATGCATAAGCTGGCCCGGGAACTGACGGAAGGGGAGGCGGAGAGCGGAACGGGAAAGCCCTGGTCCCTGATTGTCCGGAGCGAAGGGGAAAAACGATCCTTCCGGATCGAGACCGCGCCGCCGGAGGGGTCATCCTACGCGAAGGATATCGCGGAAAAATACGGCGTGACCTACCCCATGCTGATGCAGATGGACGAAAAAAAGGAGATTCCCTGAGCCGCCCGAAGAGCGCGACAGGGAATCCAGCTTTTCCTATGAGACAGGGATCGGCCAAGGCCGGGGATTGCACCGGGATATTTATCTCATATAGACCTTGAAGGTGACGGAACCGTAATAGCATCCGTTGAAATAACCTTCAAAGACGTAGTCGCCGTTGGGGATTTCCCCGAAGTTTGCCTTGACCGCATCCATATGGTCGCTGATCGCAAAGTCCCAGTAATATCCGGAGTACTGCCTGTCCAGCGTCAGCTTGTCGTAATGCACATAGCTTGTGTAGCCCAGGGGCGTCCTGAGGGCCAGGACCCAGTTGTAATCCCGGGTTTTGGCCAGGCGCGGATAATTCAGATCGAACCGGAAGGTGGAATAGTAATTATCACCGGTAAGATCGAAATAGGTGGGCTTGATGGTCAGGCCGTCCTTCTTCGTGAACTCCGTGAAGGTGGATTTGGGAACCTTGTAGGTCACGGTCTGGCTGCTTGCGGTGGAGCTGCGGACCGTGATCTCGTAGGTTACGCCGGGAATCAGGCAGGAGACCTGGGTCTGCTGCCTGGAAATGGAAGTCTGGTTATAATTCACCGCGTTGTTCCACTGGGAAGTGGTGAAAACGACTTCATAGGGGCCGCTGTTCCCGGAATCCTCCCAGGAGATGGTCGTAACCCCGTCCCGCGAGGAACAGGATACATTGGTGATGGCTCCGGATCGGGAAGAGGACGGGGCGGAAGAGGAAGACGCGGAGGAAGACGCGGAGGCCTTGGCCGCGCCGCAGTTGGAACAGAACTTCCCGGTGCTCTGGTGGCCGCAGACCGCGCAGGTCCAGGCGGAATTATCCGAGGGCTTTGCCGCGCCGCAGTTGGAACAGAAATTGCCCGAAGCCGACGTGCCGCACGACGGGCAGGTCCAGCCTTCCGCGGAAGCGACGCTGAACAGGCAGGAGACCAGGAGGACCAGGCCGAGCAGGAACGACAAATACTTTTTCATCACAGGGAACTCCTTTCATGAAATAAAGACAGGATGGGAAGCCGGCAGAACACGCACGCCGGTATGGAACGATTCTTTCTGCCTTTAATGTAGCACATTTCGCGCATCGGCGCAAGGACGAATGTCTGCTTCCGCAAGGACGAATGTCTGCTTCCGCCGCGGTTTGAATTCAGCCTTCCGCCGTGGTATAATTTGCAGTGAGCGCCGCGCGGGACCTGAGGCGGCGGAAAGAGGGCGGAGCGGAGGACCTTGCGACCGGGAGGTTACGGAATCCGCGGGGCCGCCGCATCAGGCGGAAGGAAGCACAGAAGGATGCAGCAGGAAAAGATTTATTCTGGATTAGACCGGATTCCGCAGGGAAAGGCTTCGGAGAAGCTGGTTCCGGGATGCCTGGTTCTCGAGGGAGGCGCGTTCAAAGGACTTTACACCCAGGGGTTTCTGGACGCGATGATGACGCGGGACCTGAACCTGCAGTGCGTGATCGGAGTTTCCGCCGGCGCACTGGCGGGAATCAACTACGTTTCCGGACAGATCGGCCGCTCGGCCCGGATCGCGCTGACCTACCGGCATGATCCGCGATACGTGGGACTGAAGGCGCTCCGGAACAGCAGGAGCATCGTGGACGTAGGTTTCCTGACGGAAGAGCGGGGAATCTACGAGCCGTTGGACCGGGAAAGGTTCGACCGCACGGAGCAGCGCTTTCTGGCGGTTGCCACCAACTGTCTGACGGGAGAGGCGGAAGCCTTCGAAAAGGGAAAGTGCGGGGATATCCTGCTCGCTGTCCGCGCTTCGGCCACGCTGCCCTATCTGGCGCCCATGGTGAAAATCGACGGAACGCCCTACCTGGACGGCGGATGCGCGTGCAAGATCCCATACCGGTGGGCCCTGGACGAGGGATTCGAAAGGATTCTCGTGATCCGGACGAGGGAGATCGAATTCCGCAAGAAGAACCGCGAGGATCCGCTGGCGGAAAAGGTATACCACAGATATCCGAAAATCATGGAAAAAATCCGGTGCATGAACCTGGAGGCTAACCGCGAATTCGAGGAGGTCGAGCAGCTGCACGCGGAGGGCAGGATCCTGCGGATCGCGCCCTCCCGGGAGGTGAAGGTCAGCAGGCTGGAAAGGGATATGGAAAAGCTCGGAGACCTTTACTGGCTGGGATATCAGGACGGCCTGGACCGGGAAAAAGCCATCCGGGAGTACCTGGGAATATAGAAAATACAGAAAAACAACACCGTGTTTTCCCGAATAAAAGCTTTGTATTGTCAAACCGGGCGCGGAATGATAAAATCCGGGTAAGGGGGGCGAAAGGATTGAAGAGCGTACTGGAAAACCGGACACTGATCTGCTGCCTGGCAGCATGGTTTTCCGCACAGATCGTGAAATATCTGATCGACGGACTGCGGCACCGCGGCTGGAGCCTGGAGCATCTGCTCTTCGGATCGGGCGGTATGCCGTCCTCTCACACCGCTTTTGTCGCGGCGCTGGCCGCCTGCGCGGGGATGCAGGAGGGATTTGACTCCCTGAGTTTCGCGTTCTGCTTTGTGCTGTGCTTCATCGTCATGACGGACGCGATCGGCGTCAGGAGGGAAACAGGGCGCCAGGGAAGCGCCATCAACCTGCTGATGGACTGGTTCTTCCAGGAGAACGCGGCGGAGGACGACGGAAAGGACCTGAAGGAAAGAATGGGCCACAGCCCCCTGGAGGTGCTGGTCGGCGCGCTGTGGGGTATCGGATGCGCGCTGCTGTTCAGATGAGGACAGAACTGCCCTGAGGAAAATGGGTCGGAATGCTGAACCGTGAATTGGTAGACACGGATCCGCATAGATATTATATATTGAGGAGGAAACAATCATGAGAAAACTGTTCGCGCTCATGCTCTGCCTGATGATGGCGGCAGCGATGATTCCCGCGTCCGCGGAAGGCGGACTGAAGACCGGGCTGGCGGCCGTCGTGGAACGGACCCCAGCGGATGCAACGGAGAACAAGGACGGCCGGGTACGCAACGAAGTGACCGTGGCCGCGGTGACAGTGGACGAGAACGGCGTGATCGCTGACTGCAAGATTGACGCCTACCGCGCGGACATCAACTTCAGCGCGAAGGGCGAGCTGACCTCGGATACGGCCGCGGCAATCCCGACCAAGAATGAGATGGGCGACGCCTACGGCATGAACGCGGCCGCGCCCAAGGGCGAGTGGAATGTTCAGGCGGAAGGCTTCGCGAAGTACTGCGTCGGCAAAACCGTGGAGGAAATCCGCGGTATCGCGCTGACGGATGGAAAGGCGACGGACGAGGCAATCACCGCGACCACCACCATGAGCATCGGCAGCTTCGTCGAGGCGGTGGCGCTGGCCGTGGAGAAGGCGGAGGATCACGGCGCTCAGGCAGGAGACACCCTGAAGCTGACCGCGCGGGCCTCCATCGCCTCCAGCAAGGCCGCCACCGAGAACAAGGACGGAACCGCACAGCTGGACGCGGATTACGCGGCCATCACGCTGAACGGCGACAAGATCACCAGCATTGTCATCGACGCGGTGCAGCCCAAGACGACTTTCAGCGCCGAGGGCAAAGTAACCGGCGATACGGGCGAGAAAGTGCTGAGCAAGCTTGAGAAGGGCGATGCCTACGGCATGAACGGCGTGGCGCCGAAGGGCGAATGGTACACGCAGGTCGCGGGCTTCTGTGCCTACGTGACGGGAAAGACCCTTGCCGAGGCGGCGGGGATTGCCGTGGGCGAGGACGGAAAGACCACGGACGCCGACCTGGCGGCCACGACGACCATCGGAATCGGCGAATTCCTGGAGCTGATTTCCAAGGCAGCTGAGTAAGACCAGAAACCGGGACCGGCCCGGGCGGGGAAAACCCGCCCGGGCTTCACCGGGGAGGAAGCGGATTGAGTAAAGGACGTTTCGCCCGGATCTGCGCGGCCCTGACGGCGCTGTGCCTGATTCCCGCGGCACGGGCGGATGGAAGGACGAGATACCAGGCGAGCTATCTCCAGCTCTTCGATACGGTCACGACCATTGTGGGATACGAGGAGAACCGGGATGCTTTCGCCGAACGCGCCCGGATGATTCACGACGAGATGGAAGCCTATGACCATCTGTACGATATTTATCAGGAATATCCGGACATTATTAACCTGTGCACGATTAACCGCCATCCCGGGGAGACCTTCCGTGTGGATCCGAAGATCATGGATCTGCTGCTGCTGGCCCGGGAGGTGGACGAAATCTCCGGACACCGGACGGATGCCATGCTCGGAGCCGTGCTCCGGATCTGGCATGAGGCCCGGGAGGAGGGAATCAACGATCCTGAAAACGCGGCGCTTCCGGAGCTGGAAAAGCTGAGGCAGGCGGCTGAACATACAGGATTCCGTTTCCTGGAGCTGGATCCGGAGGCCGGAACCGTCCGGCTGACGGATCCGGAAGCCAGCCTTGACGTCGGCGCCCTGGCCAAGGGATATGCAGTTCAGCGCGTATGCGAGACGCTTCCCGAGGGTTACCTGCTGTCCGTGGGCGGAAACGTGGCGGCCACAGGGCCCAAGCCTGACGGAACCCCGTGGACGGTGGGGATTCAGGATCCCGACGGCCCGGGGGACACCTACCTTCACAGGATCAGCCTGAGCCGCGGAGCGGTTGTGACCAGCGGCGATTACCAGCGGCGGTACCTTGTGGACGGGGTCTACTACCACCATCTGATCGATCCGGAAACCCTTTTTCCGGGAACGCTGTGGCGGGCTGTGACGGTGATCATGGAGGATTCCGGAATGGCCGACGCACTGAGCACGACGCTTTTTCTGACCGGACTGGAGGATGGACGGAAACTGCTGGAGAAATACGGCGCGGAGGCGTTGTGGATTCGGAAGGACGGGAAACAGTTTTTCAGCGAGGGATACGGGGCCTATATACGGCCCTGAGCAATCCCGCGCAGGAGAAAAGAAACCCGGGCATTGACCGGGATGAGGAAGAGGATTCACGATGAAGAACAGGATTCCGGCATGGCTGATTCTGACGGCCATCTGCGTTGTGGCGGCGGTTCTGCTGGCCGCGACCAACCTGATGACCAGGGATATCATTCAGGAAAACGCGAACCGCGAAAAGTATGAAACGCTCAGCAGGCTTCTGCCGGACGCCCGGAAATTCGAGGAATCGACGGAGGACGGGAAGACGATGGTCATCGGCAGGGATGACGCCGGGAATGCTGTCGGGTATGCCACGACCGCCGCGACAACGGGATTCGGCGGGGAGATCGAGACCACCGTGGCCGCGCTGCCGGACGGAACCATCAGCGGCATCAGCGTCGGAGGCGCCAATTTCGCGGAAACAGCCGGCCTCGGGGCCAGGGCCAAGGAACCTGAATTCCAGAGCCAGTTCGCCGGAAAGACTGCTCCCGTTGCGCTGACGAAGGACGGCGGCGAAGTGGACGCCCTGTCCGGAGCCACCATCACCAGCCGCGCCGTCATCAAGGGCGTGAACCAGGCGATGGAGGAGCTGGCGGAGAAGGCCGGCTTCACCGTGGAGAGCACAAGCACCGCGGAGCATCTGGGAGAAGGGAAATATGCCGCGACCGCGCAGGGATTCGGCGGACCGGTCAAGGTCTTCCTGACGCTGGATGAAAACCGTACCATCACCGCCATTGAGATCGGCGACAACAGCTTCAACGAGACGGAATATCTCGGGGAAAGGGCGCTGGAGCCGGATTTCCAGCGGCAGTTCATCGGGAAGACGCTTCCGCTGGCCATCGGGGATATCGACGCGCTCTCGGGCGCGACGATTACCACGAACGCGGTACTGGAAGCGATCAATATGGTGAATGACGGACTCGACAAAGGCCTCGCGGATGCTCCGATCGCGGAAAAATGACGGAGCGCCAGAACGGAAGAAACCCCGCAGGGAAGCCACGCCGGCTTCCCTTTTTTCATGGAAATTCCGCGCGCGTGAGCAGGGAAGAAAGCAGATGCGTTAATCTTTTTTTCTTCAAGGTTGCTTTAAGGAAGGGCGGTTAAGCTGTACCTGTCATCAAGAGAGGCGCCGATGACAGATCCCCCGGAACGGGACGAAACAGAACCGAAAAGAAAAGGAGGAAAAAATCATGAAAACGAATAAGAAAAAGATTATCGCGGGAATCCTGAGTCTCAGCCTGCTGCTGGCGGCTGCAGCTGTACCGGCCCTGGCGGAAGGTCCCGAGGCGGGCTCCGCCGTGACAGCCGCAAAGGGCGGCCCGGGGAGAGACGGTGGAAACCGGAACACCCGGCAGGGCCAGATGCCCGGAGGCGGGAACCGGAATAACGGACAGCCCCAGATGCCCGGAGACGGAAACCGGAATAACGGACAGGGCCAGATGCCCGGAGGCAGAAACCAGCTCCGGCCGGGGGCGCAGGCTCCCGCGGAAAACGGTACCAGCCCTGACCAGCAGCAGACGCCGGAGCAGGGGACTGCTGAGTCCGGACAGAATGCGCAGGGCGCCGGGGGAAACACCATCACCGGAGGACAGCCTGGCAGGAGGAACGGCAGAGGCGGCCGGGGAACGGCAAAGATCCAGGAAAAGACCGAGCTCCAGCTGAAGAGCCTGGTGGAGAAAAATGTCATCGACCAGGAGACCGCCGACAAGATCGCGGAGTACCTGAAGCAGAACATGCCGGCGGATCCGAAAAGCAACCAGAACACCGCCGGAGATGCTTCACAGCCGCAGGACGGACAGGCCCCCGCGGAGGGCGCGCCGGTTCCCGGAGACCCGCAGGGCAATCCGCCGACGGAACTGCCTGAGGGCGCCGCGGCTCCGGAAGGGGGAAGCGGCACCGCCGGCAGCGATCCGCTGGCCGGACTTGTCGAAGCGGGAGTCCTGACCCAGGAACAGGCGGACGCCGTGAACGCGGTGCTCGGCGGCGGTGAAATGCCGGCGGATGAGAGCGGTGCCATCGACGGATAAAAGACTTTCAGCCCGGGCTTCTGGAGCCCGGGCTGAATTGCGGTGAGGGAAAGAGGACCTGGCCGCCTGAAGCGCGGTTGACTTTTCCGTGAAATCTGCCTATCATTCGGGAAAGAAACTTTACAGCACAGGGTATCGGGAAACAGAGGAGCGGGACCGGATGAGAATTCTGATTGTCGAGGACGAGAAAAAGCTTTCCGCCGCGCTGCAGAAGCTGCTGCAGCAGGAAAGGTATGAAACGGACGCGGTCGGTACCGGGCCGGATGGCCTGGATTACGCGCTGACCCAGAATTACGACGCTGTGATTCTGGACGTGATGCTTCCCGGAATGGATGGATTCGAGGTGCTCAGGAGGATGCGGGAGCAGAAGGTCGGCACGCCGGTGCTGATGCTGACCGCCCGGGGCGGGCTTGAGGACCGGGTGCGGGGGCTGACCGGAGGAGCGGATTACTATCTTCCCAAACCCTTTGAAACGCCGGAACTGATGGCCTGCCTGAAGGCCATCACCCGCCGGGGGGACGCGGCGCCGCGGATGAGCCTCGCGGCGGGGGACGTGGAGCTGAGCGAAGAGGACGCGAAGCTTCGATGCACGGCGACCGGCAAGGAAATCCGCCTCGGCGCGAGGGAATACCAGCTGATGGAGCTGTTTCTGCGGAACCCCGGACAGATCCTGCCCCGGGAAACCATCCAGGAACGGGTCTGGGGATATGACAGCGAAGCGGAATACAACAGCCTCGAGGTCTATGTTTCCTTCCTGAGGAAGAAACTGACATTCCTGGGCTCCGGGGTGAAGCTGAAGGCGGCAAGGGGCCTGGGATATTCCCTGGAGGTGGAGGCATGATCAGAAGACTTCAGCGGAGAATCAGCCTGCTGGTGACCGGCGTGCTGATCCTCGTTTCCGTCGGCATCGTGCTCTCCATTTACGCGTTCAATAATCAGAACATCATCCGCCAGGTGGAATCCGCGCTGGAGGTCCTCACCGAAAACCGGGGCATCCGGCCGGCCCTGCCGATGAGGCCGGATGACCACGCTATGGAGGACGGAATCCGGGGCGGCGGGAATCAGCATACCCCTCCGCCGAAACCGGACGGAACGGCGGAGGACGAAAACGCGGACGGCTTCCGGAATGAAAGCGCGAACGGCAGGGCGCCGGACGGCCGCGGCGGTGAAAGGTTCCGGCGGGAGCGGATCCTGTCCGGGGCAGAAGTTGCAAGCCTGTCCAATTACTACACCATGACTCTTGACGAATCGGGGCAGATCCGGAGCTGGGACAGCGACCGGGCGGAGCTTTACAGCCAGGAAACGCTTCAGGCGTTTGCGGACAGGGTGCTTCAGGAAGGAAGCACTTCCGGCAGAATCGGAGATCAATTCTATCAGCTGATGGACCAGGAGGACGGCACGAGACTGCTGGTCGTCCTGGACGCACGGCTGGAGATGGCCGCCGGGCAGCGCGTTCTCCGGGTAACGGCGCTGGTGGCTGCCATTGCCTGCCTCGCGCTGAGCCTCGGAGCGTGGTTCCTGATCAGGCGAATGATCCGGCCGGTCGAGGAGACCTTCGAGAAGCAGCAGCAGTTTGTACGGGACGCAAGCCATGAACTGAAAACCCCGCTCGCTGTCATCTCCGCGAACGCGGACGTCCTGGCGAAGGAAATCGGGGAAAATGAATATCTCGGATATATCCGGTCCGAGGTCCGGCGGACGGACAGCCTCGTCAGGAACCTGCTGACCCTGGCCCGAATGGACCGGGGAACGATGGACGGGGAAATGAGGGAGACGAATCTGAGCGAGGCGGTGACGGGCGTCCTGCTTCCTTTTGAAAGCACCGTTTTCGAAGCGGGAAAGACCCTCGAGACGGAGATCCGGGAGAACGTACGCTGCAGGGCCAACGAAGCGATGATTCAGCAGCTGACGGTCATCCTGCTGTCCAACGCGCTGAAATACTCGGACGAAGGCGGGAAAATCAGCGTGCGGCTTGAGAAAAAGGGACGCGGCGCCGAGCTGAGGGTGGAGAATACTGGAAAGGGGATCGCGCAGGAGGATCTGGACCGGATTTTTGACCGGTTTTACAGGACGGACGCCTCCCGGAACAGCGAAACAGGAGGAGAAGGCCTGGGACTGGCCATCGCAAGAAGCATTACGGAGATCCATCACGGGAAAATCAGGGCGGAAAGCACGCCCGGGAAAAACGCGGCGTTTATCGTTACCCTTCCCTGAAAGGGAAAAAAAGACGCGTTCCGGAAAACCGGAACGCGCGTTTTGCGTGCATGCGTAATTATTTGTGCGCCGCATCCACCATGGCCTGCACTTTGGTGGGAAGACCGAAGAGGGTAATAAACCCGGCGGAATCCTTCTGGTTGTAATCGCTTGCGCCGAAGGTGGCGATATCCTCGGAATAAAGGGAATAATCGCTCCAGACGCCGGCCTTGATGATGTTCCCCTTGTACAGCTTCAGCCGCACCTTTCCGGTGACATGCTCCTGAGTCTTGTCCACAAAGGCGGAGAGCGCCTCCCGAAGGGGTGAGAACCACAGGCCGTTGTATACCAGCTCCGCAAAGGTGATGGAAAGCTTCTGCTTCTCATGCATGGTGAGCTTGTCCAGGGTGATGGACTCCAGCGTCTCGTGAGCCTTGTAAAGAATCGTGCCGCCGGGAGTCTCATAGACGCCGCGGCATTTCATGCCGACCAGCCGGTTCTCGACGATGTCGATGATCCCGATACCGTTCTTTCCGCCCAGCTCGTTCAGCTTCAGGATGATATCCCGGGCGGAGAGTTTTTCGTCATTCAGCGCAACAGGAACGCCCTTTTCAAAGTCCAACGTGATGTACGTGGGTTCGTCGGGCGCGTCGATCGGGGAGACGCCCATCTCCAGGAAGCCGGGCTTCTCATACTGCGGCTCATTGCCCGTATCCTCCAGGTCGAGGCCTTCATGGCTCAGATGCCAGAGGTTCTTATCCTTGGAATAATTGGTTTCCCGGGTGATCTTCAGCGGGATGTTGTGCGCCTCGGCGTAATCAATTTCCTCATCCCGGCTCTGGATGCTCCACTCCCGCCAGGGGGCGATGATGGGCATGTTGGGCGCGAAATGCTTGACCGCCAGCTCAAAGCGGACCTGATCGTTTCCCTTGCCTGTGCAGCCGTGACAGATCGCGTCGGCACCCTCCTTCAGCGCGATTTCCACCAGCCCCTTGGCGATGCAGGGGCGCGCATGGCTCGTGCCCAGCAGATAATCCTCGTAGACGGCACCGGCCTTCATGGTGGGAATAATGTATTCATCCACATATTCATTGGTCAGATCCAGAATATACAGCTTGGACGCCCCGGTCTTCAGCGCCTTTTCCTCCAGACCCTCCAGCTCGTCCGCCTGCCCGACGTTGCCGGAAACCGCAATGATCTCCGGATTATTGTAGTTTTCCTTCAGCCAGGGGATGATGATGGATGTATCCAGGCCGCCGGAGTAGGCGAGAACTACTTTTTTGATATCAGCCTTGTTCATACGGGAAACCCTCCTTCTAAATTCGGTACGCGTGGAAATATACACCCGTTATGCACGCTTGTCAAGGGAAAAACAAAAAAAGAAAACCGAAGGAGTAAATGTTAAATATTGAGGAAAGGGGAAGCACGTTTCCAGCGGGCCGCAGGTTCTCCGACTTTTGAAGAAATGCATGAATATGCAATTATTATGCATAATGGCGAGGCGCTGACGGCAGACATACGGAGAAAAGGACCGGGGAAGGATTGCCTGCGGGGAGAGAAAAGACTGCTTTTCCTGTCGCGCGGACATGGAAAAAGCCCTTGCCGACAACGCGGAATAAACCTTCCCTGTGCGGCGGAACAAGCCCTTTCCAATGTTTGACTTTCTCCGGAAAAGCAAATAAAATAGAAAGAAGTCCGAAAGGAGGGGAGAACCGCTTGGTTGAGCTTTGCCTGCTGGGTACGGGTGGAACGCTGCCGCTGGCGGACAGGGCGCTTTCCTCTCTGTATATCCGTGTGAACGGCCGCGCTATGCTTGCGGACTGCGGCGAGGGGACTCAGGTCGGCATCCGCCGCCTCGGCTGGGGATTCCGGTGTCTGGAAGGGCTGGTGCTGACCCATTTCCACGGGGATCACTGCACGGGTATTCCCGGGCTGCTGCTGAGCCTGGAAAAGGCCGGCCGGGATGAACCCTTCGATATTTACGGCCCCGCGGGGCTGAAAAGGGTGATCGAGGGCCTTTGCGTGATCGTGCCGAAGCTGAGCTATGCCGTACGGCTCCATGAATATCCTCCGGAAGGCAGGAGCTTCGAAATGATCGGGCTGAAGATCCGGGCTTTTCCCGTGAATCACGGAATTCCCTGTTACGGCTACAGGATGGAGCTGGAACGGAAGGGCGCCTTTAATCCGGCGCGCGCCCAGGCGCTTCGCGTTCCTGTCGAAGCATGGAAAACCCTGCAGGCGGGAGAATCGGTCCGGACGGGACTGCGGAAGATCCGGCCGGAGGATGTGATGGGACCGGCCAGAAAGGGTATTTCCCTTGTCTTTTCCACGGACACGAGGCCCTGCGAGACGCTGAGCCGATACGCGGCCGGCGCGGATCTGGCGATTCTGGAAGGCATGTACGCGGATGAGGGGAAAATGCCCCTGGCACTGAAGAACCATCACATGCTGTTTCGGGAAGCTGCGGAAATCGCGAGGGCGGGCGGGGTCTCCCGGCTGGTTCTGACCCATTTCAGCACCAGCCTGGAGGATCCGGAGACTGCCGTCGGAGCCGCGGCGGAGGTGTTCCCGGAGACCCGGGCCGGGCAGGACGGCATGACAATCCGCCTGAACTATCCGAAGGATCAGGAGCCCGCGGAAGCGGTTTTTTCCCGGAAGGAAGACTGGAACCGCGCAGAGGGAATCCCGGAGGAATGACAGGGGAAGAACGGACGGAAACGATGAATCAGTTTGTATTAAAGGCTCCCTATGCTCCCTCGGGCGATCAGCCTGAGGCGATCGAGGCCCTGGCGAGGGGCGTACGGGAGGGAATGAAGGATCAGATTCTGCTGGGCGTGACCGGAAGCGGAAAGACCTTTACCATGGCATCCGTCATAGAAAAGGTCCAGAAGCCCACGCTGGTCATCGCGCACAACAAAACGCTGGCAGCCCAGCTCTGCACAGAGCTCAAGGCCTTTTTCCCTGACAGCCGTGTGGAATACTTTGTGAGCTACTACGATTACTATCAGCCGGAGGCCTATATCGCCTCCTCCGATACTTATATCGAGAAGGACGCGTCCATCAACGACGAGATTGACAGGATGCGCCACAGCGCGACCGCTGCGCTGCGGGAGCGGAAGGATGTGATCATCGTCGCCTCCGTCAGCTGCATTTACTCCATGGGCGATCCCAGCGAATACGAGGGGCAGATGCTCTCCCTCCGGCCGGGCATGCATATGGAGCGCAGCAGGCTGCTGCGCTCGCTGACCGATATCCAGTACGAGAGAAATGAGGTGGAGTTTGCCCGGGGCACCTTCCGCGTCAAGGGAGACACCATCGAAGTCATCCCCGCGGGGGAGCACGAGAAGGCGATCCGGATTGAAATGTTCGGAGACGAGATCGACCGGATCTGCGAGATCGACGCCGTGAGCGGACACGTGCTCGCGACGCTGGAGCATGCTGCCCTGTTTCCCGCGACCCATTACGCCACGGATCCCGCGCATATGGAGGAGCATATCGGGGAGATTGAAAGGGATCTTCAGGCAAGGATAGCTGAATTCGAGGAGAAGGGCAGGCTGCTGGAGGCGCAGCGGATTGCGCAGAGAACGCGCTACGACATCGAAATGATGCGCGAGATCGGGTACTGCCAGGGAATCGAGAACTACAGCCGCTATTTCGACGGGCGGAAGCCCGGCGACGCGCCCTATACGCTGCTGGACTATTTTACGGGCGATTTTCTGACGCTGATCGATGAAAGCCACGTGACGGTGCCTCAGATCCGGGCGATGTACAACGGGGACAGGGCGCGGAAGGAAACCCTGGTGGACTACGGCTTCCGCCTTCCCAGCGCGTTTGACAACAGACCGCTGCTGTTTCCGGAGTTCGAGGCCAGGATCGGGCAGACGATCTACGTGTCGGCGACGCCGGGACCCTATGAGCGGAGCCGGGCGCAGCAGACCGTTGAGCAGATTATCCGGCCCACGGGGCTGCTGGATCCGAAAGTGATTCTCCGCCCCGCCACCGGGCAGGTGGACGACCTGGTGGGCGAGATTCGAAAGGTGACCGAAAAGAAGGAACGGGTTCTGGTGACGACGCTGACCAAGCGCATGGCGGAAAGCCTGACGGAGTATCTGAAGGATCTGGAGATCCGAGTGCGGTATCTCCACAGCGATATCCTGACGATCGAGCGAATGCAGCTGCTCCGGGACCTCCGCCTCGGAGAGTTCGACGTGCTGGTCGGCATCAACCTGCTGCGGGAGGGCCTTGATCTGCCGGAGGTGGCGCTGGTTGCTATTCTGGACGCGGACAAGGAAGGGTTTCTCCGATCGGAGACATCCCTGGTCCAGACGATCGGGCGCGCGGCCCGTAATGTGGACGGACGCGTGATCCTCTATGGGGACACCCTGACGGAGAGCATGGAAAAGGCCATGACCGAAACCAACCGGCGGAGGGCCCTGCAGGAGGCGTACAACGAAGCTCACGGGATTACGCCCGAGACGGTGCGGACCGCCATCCGCAACGTGCTGGAAATTACGAAGAAGGTGGAGGAAACCTCCGCGGCTCCGCTGACGGAGGAGGAACGCGACGCGCTGACCCGTCAGCTGGAGGAGGAGATGCTCCTGGCCGCGAAGGACCTGGAATTCGAGCGGGCGGCGAAGCTGCGCGACCGGCTGCTTGAACTGCGCGGAGAAGCTCCGATGCGGGACGATACGCAGCAGAAACGCCGCCGGAGAAGGGAGAGGACGAGGAAAAGTGAAAAGTAGGAACGGAAAATGGATGTGGCTGACGCCCGTGCTGCTCGCGCTGCCCTTTGCGGCGGCGGTTGGATACGCGGTGGCGCGGTACGGCGGAAGAATTCAGAACCTGATTCAGGTGGCAATAAAGCTGGTGGTGACAAAATGAAGAAGATAAAGATGCCCTCCGCGGGCGCGAGATTTTTCGCGGCCGTTTGCGCGCTGATCCTGACGGCCTGCCTGACGGGGACGCTGGCCAGCCTGCTCGGCGTACAGATTCTTACCTCGCGGGACCTGCACGAGCAGGCCGCGCTGGCCGACGATGTCGTGGATCTTCAGATGGAGACGATCCGGGAAAAGATCGGCGGACTGGCGGAAAAGGATCATTTCAGCCCCGAGGATATTCTCCCGCTGGTGACCCGGGAAAAGGTTGAGCAGCTGGACCGGGAGATGGTGGGCTGGTGGATGGACGCGCTGGAGAAGGGCCGCATGGCCGAAAGGCCGGAATTTGATCTGCGGGGCGCCAGGGATGCCCTGCTGGCGGATCAGGCATTTCTCTCCGAGCTTGACGAGATGACGATCAGCATCACCGCGGACAGGATCGTGAGGGACGCGCAGACGGCCATCAGGGGCAGCGCCGTACAGTATCGGGATACGCTGGTGGAGGCTGGGCTAAAACGCGTCCGGGATCATATCAGCCTGTCGCAGATCATGGACGCGCTGAAGAGGGTTCCGCTCGCCGGCGCGATGAGCTGCGTGCTCGCGGCGGGAGTGATCGCTCTGCTGATGAGCAGAAGAATTCTGACGGCGGGGCAGTATATCGGGGGTGCCTTTGCCGCGGCGGGACTGCTGTGCATCCTGCTGTGGATCCTGGTTCGAAGCCTGAACCTGCAGGGCATGATTGCTGAAGCTTCCCTGGCCCTGAGCCTGCAGACGGCGCATCTCAGGGGCCGGCTGAACCTGGAGGTTTTCGGGACGGCGGCAGTCCTTCTGCTGCTTGGCGCGGCGATGATGGTTCCGGCCCGAAAGGAATATGCGAAATATGCCAAATAGAAGAGTGCGGGTTCGGCATACAATCCGAAGCCCCAAGATCACTCAGCCGCTGACGCTGGCGGTCGCCGCGGACCTTCATTGCGGGGATTTTGACGATGTGATGGAGGATTTCCGGGCCGCGGATGCGATCCTGGTTCCCGGAGACCTGGTCAACCGCCACCGGAAAAGCTATGAAGGGGCCGCGCGCTTCCTGCGCGAAGCCCCGGAGGCGGCGCCCGTGTTTTACTCCATGGGAAACCATGAACGGCGCTGCCCCTATCATGATGAATGGATGGAGATTGTGAGGCGAAGCCGCGCCGTCTGGCTGGATGACGCGAGTACGGTCTTCCGGGGAATCCGGATTGCCGGGCTTTCCAGCCGTCCGAAGGGTGAAGCCAATCCCGCTTTTCTGGATGAACTGGAACGGCAGGACGAATTTATCCTACTGATGTGCCACCATCCGGAGATGTGGCGGGATCAGGTCCGCGGAAGAAAGATTGACTTTACCGTCTGCGGGCACGCTCACGGCGGCCAGGTCCAGATCGGCGGCCGCGGGCTGTATGCACCCGGACAGGGGCTGTTTCCCCGGCTGACCCACGGGCTGCATGACGGCGGACGGATGATGATCTCCCGGGGAATGACCAACGGAACCTGGCTGCCGAGGATCAACGATCCCTGCGAGCTGATCCTGCTGCGGCTGGAACCCGGAAACCCGGAACCCGCAGGCGGGAAGAACGCCGGCCTGCAGGAAATGCCCTGAATCGGGAAGGAGAAGAGCCGAATGGAAAAGGAAGACGTCCAGCTGATGGTGGAATGGTTTGAGAAGAACCGGGATCATGAACTGAATTTTCTGGAGAAGGAAGCCATCAAGGCCGTTCTGCGGAAATCCAGAACCGTCGGGGATCTGTTCGAGACCGCGCTGAAGCTGCTGAAAAAGTAAGAACTTTTCTCGAAGTCATAGATTTTGCCTATGAGATTTCATCAGCTTTTCATATTGGACAAAAGCGGATGGACATGTTAACATGCGCTGAGTCCGGGGGGGAGCTCATTCCTGAGGAAACGCTCCGGGCCAAAGAACCGGACAGGAAAAAGAAAGGGGAAATGAATGATGAAAAAGTTGATTCTGCTGCTCTGCGCCGCTGCGCTGCTGATTACCGCGACCTGTTCCTTCGCCATGGCGGACGCCTATAAGATCGCGATTCCGGACGATGCTACCAACGAAGGCCGCGCCCTGCTGCTGCTGCAGTCCATCGGAGCGCTGACGCTGAAAGAGGATGCCGGCATCGAAGCGACGGACAAGGATGTGGCCTCCACGGTGGCTGAAATCGAGCTGATTCCCGTTCAGGCGGCCAACGTTCCGAACGTGCTGCAGGATGTAGACTTTGCCGTCATCAATAACAACTACGCGCTTGATAACGGCCTCAATCCCTCCAAGGACGGCCTGGCCATCGAAAGCGCGGATTCTCCCTACAGCAATGTGATCTGCGTGAAGGAAGGAAATGAGGACAGCGATCTGACCAAGGCCCTGGTTGCCGCTTTCTCTTCCCAGAAGATCGTTGATTTCATCGCGGAGAATTATGCGGACGGTTCCGTGGTTTCCGTTGTCGGCGAACCGACGGACGGCTATGACGCCAGCGTCGATTACGAAGCGCTGAAGGGCCAGACCATCAGCATCGCCGTGACGCCCGTTCCGCATGAGCTGATGGCCAACATCGCCAAGGAAATCCTGGCGGAAAAGGGAATCACCCTGGATGTGAAGGAAGTCACGGACTATGTGACGCCCAACGACTTTGTGGAAGCCGGAGACGTGTACGCGAACTTCTTCGCCCACATTCCGTATCAGGAAGCCTTCAACCGGGATAACGGGACGCATATCGCGATCGTCGCTCCGATCCACGTTGAACCGATGGCGATTTACGGCGGACAGACGACGGACCTGAGCGTGCTGACCACCGCGAAGTAAGAAAGAAGGATTGAATCCGACACCGGCCGTTCATCCGGCCGGTGTCATTTTGGTGTCTATCGGAGGCAAACGCATGATTGAAATCTGCAATCTTTCCAAGAGCTTTGTGACGGCGGGGGGAACCGTGGATGCCCTCCGCAATGTCAATCTGACCATCCGGGACGGAGATATCTACGGGATTATCGGCATGAGCGGCGCGGGTAAAAGTACGCTTGTCCGGTGCATCAACATGCTGGAACGCCCGACGGAAGGAACCGTCAAACTGGACGGCGTGGATCTGGGCATGCTGAACAAGCACCGGATGCAGGAAATGCGCCATCACGTGACCATGATCTTCCAAAGCTTCAATCTGCTGATGCAGAGGAACTGCCTGCAGAATATCATGCTGCCGCTGAAACTGATCCATATGCCCCGCGAGCAGGCGGAAAAAAGGGCGGGCGAACTGCTGAAGACGGTCGGCATGGAGGACAAGGCTCAGGCATTTCCCGCCCAGCTTTCCGGAGGACAGCAGCAGCGGATTGCCATCGCCCGGGCTCTCGCAACGGATCCCAAGGTGCTCCTGTGCGATGAGGCGACGTCCGCGCTGGATCCCAAGACCACGCACGACATTTTGTCCCTGATTCAGGAGATCAATCAGAAGATGCGGATCACGGTGATCGTGATCACGCATCAGATGAGCGTCGTTCAGGAGATCTGCAACCGGGTCGCGATTCTGGAAAACGGCTCCGTGGTCGAGGAAGGGGAGGTCAGCGAGGTCTTTTCCAATCCCAGGGCCCGGGCGACCAAACGCCTGGTATACCCGGACATGTCGGCCGGCATCGAAAATCTGGGCGCTCCGCACCATCAGATGATCAGGCTGGTTTTCCAGGGAGCGGAAGCGGCGACCAGGCCTCTGCTGGCCTCGATGGCGATGGAATGCCGGATACCGGCAAATATCCTTTCCGCGACTACCCGCACGCTGGACGGAAAGGTATATGGAACCATGCTCATCAATATTCCCGGAGGCCCCGATGAACTGGCGAGGGCGGTACAGTACCTGAGCGAAACGCCGGATCTGCGGATTCAGGTGGAAAGCGAATATGCCAACACGGAAGGCGTGAATGCGGACGCGGAGCGGCAGGAAGGGGGAGAACACTGATGGAGGCTTACCTGACCAGATACTTCAGCGAGAAGAAAATGGCGGACGCGTGGGTGCTGATCCAGGAGGATTTTGTATCCGCGACGCTCTCCACGCTCTATATCACCCTGATGTCCACGCTGTTCGCGATCCTGATCGGCCTGCCGCTCGGCATCATTCTGGTTACGGGCGACGCGAAGGGGATCCGCCCTCTGCCCCGCTGGCTGATGTCTTTTCTGAACTGGATGATCAATCTCCTCCGTTCCGCTCCGTTCATTATTCTGATCGTTCTGCTGATGCCTTTCACGCGGATGATGCTCGGCTCTGCCGTCGGAGACGGAGGCGTGATCGTGCCGCTGGTGATCGCGGCTTTCCCGTTTGTCGCCAGACTCGTGGAGGGTTCCCTGCGGGAGCTGAATCCGAATATCATTGAGATGGCCCAGTCCTCCGGTGCGAATACCCTGCAGACTGTGATCCATGTCATGCTTCCGGAAAGCGTACCTTCCCTGATTACTTCATTTACCACTGCCATTACCACGATTCTGGGCTATACGGCCATGAGCGGCGCGGTCGGCGGAGGCGGGCTGGGAAATCTTGCGATTGCCCAGGGGCAGCAGCGGTCCAACCACGCGGTGCTGCTGGCGGCGCTGGTCATCCTGGTACTGCTCGTCCAGATTCTCCAGACCTTCGGCACGTGGCTGGCCAGGAAATGCGACAAGCGGCTGAAAAATCAGTAGGAAGCTTGACAGACCTCGCTCCGATGCGTATAATGCAACCCATCCGAATAGGAGGATCTGAGCGCACCCGAGGACCTGACCGGCCCGGGGTGCGCATTGATTATGAAACGGAGTTGATTATTGATGGCGGAAGAAAAGACGACGATTCTGACCGAGAGCGGCATGAAAAAGCTGCAGGAGCAGCTGGATTATCTGATCAGCGTCAGGCGCAATGAAATCAGCGAGCAGATTGCCATCGCCCGCGGATTCGGCGATCTGAGCGAGAACGCGGAATATGACGAAGCCAAGAAGGAACAGGCCAAGGTAGAGGCGGAGATCACCCGCCTGCAGGCCACCATCCGCACCGCGACGGTAGTCGGGGACGATGAGATTACGACGGACCAGGTTTCCATCGGCACCGTCGTGAAGGTCAAGGATCTGGACGACGGCGAGACCTATGAATACGCCATCGTCGGAGCCAATGAAGCGGATCCCTTCAATGACAAGATTTCCATTGAGAGCCCGGTAGGGGAAGGACTGGTCGGACACAAGCGGAATCAGACGGTGACCATCAACATTCCCGCGGGAGCCCTGAGGTACAAGATCCTGAGCATCCGCAAACTGTAATTCTTTCCGGCTGGAGGAGGACTCTTCCGTCCGCGGAGAAGAGGTGCCCGGAGCACCGGGGCAGAAAAGCGTTTTCATGGTTCAGGAAACGCTTTTCCCATTTTATTCGATCTATCAGGACGAAGTAAGGAGCAGAAATGGCAGAGAACAGAAATCAGGCGCAGGATCTGAGCGAGCAGGAGCAGATCCGCCGGGAGAAGCTGAGAGCCCTGCAGGAAGCGGGCAAGGATCCCTTTCAGATCCGCAAGTTTGAGGTGACGCATCATTCCGCCGAGATCAAGGAGCATTTTGACGAGCTGGAAGGACAGGAGGTCTCCGTAGCCGGGAGAATGATGACCCGGCGGATTATGGGCAAGGCATCCTTCTGCCACGTTCAGGATCTGCAGGGGGAAATTCAGGTTTACGCGGCCAGGGATGCCGTCGGCGAGGAAGCCTACGCGGATTTCAAGAAGGACGATATCGGCGACATTGTCGGCGTCCGGGGAACTGTTTTCAGGACGAAGACCGGAGAAGTTTCCGTTCACGCCAGTTCCTTCATCCTGCTCTCCAAGAGCCTGCAGCCCCTGCCGGAGAAGTTCCACGGGCTGACCAATGTGGATCTCCGCTACCGCCAGAGGTATCTTGACCTGATCATGAATACGGAAAGCAAGGATACCTTTATCAAGAGGTCAAGGATCATCAGCGCGATCCGGCGGTTCCTGGATGAAAAGGGTTTCATGGAAGTTGAAACACCGATGCTGGTCGCCAACGCGGGCGGCGCGGCGGCCCGCCCCTTCGAGACGCATTTCAACGCCCTGGACGAGGACTTCAAACTCAGAATCAGCCTGGAGCTTTACCTGAAGAGGCTGATCGTCGGCGGGCTGGAGCGCGTCTATGAAATCGGCCGTGTATTCAGGAACGAAGGCCTGGATACCCGCCATAATCCGGAATTCACGCTGATGGAGCTTTACCAGGCCTACACGGACTACCACGGCATGATGGATCTGACGGAGAGCATGTACCGCTACGTGGCCCAGGAAGTGCTCGGAACAACGACCATCGTATACAACGGCGTGGAGATGGATCTCGGGAAGCCTTTTGCCCGCATCACCATGAAGGAAGCGGTCAGAATGTATTCCGGCGTGGATTTTGATCAGATTCATACGCTGGAGGAAGCCCGGGCGGCGGCCAAGGAGCACGGCGTTGAGTTTGAAGCGCGCCACAAGAAGGGCGACATTCTGAATCTGTTCTTTGAAGCCTTCGCGGAGGAGCACCTGATCCAGCCCACCTTTGTCATGGATCACCCGGTGGAGATTTCGCCTCTGACCAAGCGGAAGCCCGAGGATCCGGACTATGTGGAACGGTTTGAGTTTTTTATGAACGGCTGGGAAATGGCCAACGCCTACTCTGAGCTGAACGATCCCATTGATCAGCGCGCCCGCTTCGCCGCGCAGGAGGAACAGTTCGCGCAGGGTGATGAGGAAGCCAACCACACGGATGAGGATTTCCTGAACGCGCTGGAAATCGGCATGCCGCCGACCGGGGGCATCGGATACGGCATCGACCGGATGTGCATGCTGCTGACTGACAGTGCCGCGATCCGGGATGTGCTGCTTTTCCCGACAATGAAGTCCCTGGACGGCAGGAATACGGAAGAATGAGCGAGACTGAAAGGCGGCCGGAAACGGCCGCCTTTTGGATTCTCCGGGGAAGCGCTTTTTCCTGGAAGAAAGCCGCAGCCCCGGGGGATGTCGGCACGTTTCTTCATACTTTTGTAAATTGACAGGGGACAGGGTCTCTGTTAACATTATTTCAAATCATCAGAAGGGAGCTGGAAGCGGGATGCTGCAGGGAAAAATCAGGGAAGGATACACGTTTGACGACGTACTGCTGGTTCCGGCCAGGAGCGAGGTGCTGCCCCGGGAGGTGGATCTCTCCGTTCAGCTTACGAAGAAGATCCGACTCAACATCCCCTTGATCAGCGCGGCCATGGATACGGTGACGGACGCGCAGATGGCCATTGCCATGGCCCGCGAGGGCGGGCTGGGCATTATCCACAAGAATATGAGCATCGAGGAACAGGCGTCTCAGGTAGGCAAGGTCAAGCGCAGCGAGCACGGCGTCATTACGGACCCTTTCTTCCTGAGCCCCGATCATCTGATCCAGGACGCGGAGAACCTGATGAGCCGCTACCGCATCAGCGGCGTTCCCATTACCCGGGACGGGAAACTGGTCGGCATTCTGACCAACCGCGACCTGCGTTTTGAAACCGACTACAGCCGGAAAATCGGCGAGGTCATGACCAGCGAAAACCTGATTACCGCACCGGAAGGAACGACGCTTGAAGAAGCGAAGAAGATTCTGGCGGCCAACAGAATCGAAAAGCTCCCGATCGTTGACGCGGAAGGAAACCTTCGCGGCCTGATTACCATCAAGGATATTGAGAAGGCGCAGAAATATCCCAACAGCGCCAAGGACGAAAACGGCCGGCTTCTGTGCGGAGCCGCGGTTGGCGTAACGCATGACGTCTTTGACAGGATTGACGCGCTGCTGGCGGCCAAGGTGGACGTCATTAACATCGATACGGCGCACGGCCACAGCGTAGGCGTGCTGAAGCAGGTGGAGGCTGTCCGGAACCGCTATCCGGATATCACGCTGTTCGCCGGCAATGTGGCGACAGCCGCCGCGACCCGGGATCTGATCTCCGCCGGCGTGGACGTGGTGAAAGTGGGAATCGGCCCCGGCTCCATCTGCACAACCCGGGTGGTGGCCGGCATCGGCGTTCCGCAGATCACCGCGATTGCCGACTGCGCTGAGGAGGCCGACAAGCACGGTATCCGGATCATTGCAGACGGTGGAATCAAGTATTCCGGGGATATCACCAAGGCGCTGGCGGCAGGCGGAAGCGCGGTCATGCTCGGAAGCCTGCTGGCAGGAACGGATGAATCTCCCGGAGCGACGGAGATCTATCAGGGCCGGAGCTATAAGGTCTACCGCGGCATGGGCAGCATGGGCGCCATGGCTGTGGGATCCGGAGACCGGTACTTCCAGGAAGGCGCGAAGAAGCTTGTTCCGGAAGGCGTTGAGGGCAGAGTGCCCTACAAGGGCGCAGTGGCGGAAACCATCTTCCAGATGGTAGGCGGCCTTCGCGCAGGCATGGGCTACTGCGGGGCAAAAGACATTGATTCCCTGCGCCGGGACGCGGAATTCATCAAAATATCCGGGGCCGGGCTGGCGGAAAGCCATCCGCACGACATCAGCATCACCAAGGAAGCTCCGAATTACAGCCGGGGCAATTAAAAAAACGGCTCTCTCCTTCGGGAGAGGGCCTTTCCATTTTAGTGGCCGGAAGTTTCCCCTGCCGGAGCTTCCGGCGGAGGATCCAGCATATCCCGGCAAAGGATGCGCAGAAACTTCATCACATTCTCATCATTTCCATTGGTAACCAGGACGCAGAGATAACCGTTGTCCACATACAGGTAGCGGCTCAGACCGGGAAGCTGGGAGAGGGGAATACCGTACAGATGGCTTTCCGTGGAATCAGAGAGCCGGCGCCAGCCGGTCTGCAGGCTGCTGCCGCGTTCCGTGAAGAGCGAAATCAGCTCCTCGTCCTCCTCGAGAGGCAGCCAGGCGCCGCTCGAGGCCATGGAAACAAACTGATCGCGCGGCAGAATATAAACATCGCCGTCCCCGGCAGCCACATAGGCAGAAAGCTGCATCGCGCCATAGGTGCCGTCCGTGGTCAGCATGACGGCATCCAGCACCTCCTGATCGGGAAGCATGGAAGCACGAATACCTTCCAGATAATCATGCAGCGCCGATTCATCCCCAACACCGGAGATGTAGAGATCAATTCGCTTTTCCGGAGGAGACTGATAGACGGAGGTGTCGAAATAGAGCCTGGTAGCCAGGAAACTGAGAACAATAATCAATGCGTATTTCCACCAGGAATAGGTCAGATGATTCCGCAGGATCTGACCATTCACGGGAGTCTTCATGGGCAGAAACCTCTGTTTCAGATGATTGTCAGCGGCGGACACCGCACGGAAGCCGGGCGCCGGACAGCAAAAAAAGTTTAGCAGAAAAGACGACAAAAGGCAAGGTGATTGACGGGGGACGGCAAAATATGCTACAATACAGCTGAGCGGAATGTGCTTGAACCGACGTAAAAGTTCATAGGGGAGGAGTTCGAAATGTCAAAAATGATTATTACGGTGGGGCGTCAGTACGGGTCCGGAGGCCGCTACGTGGCCAGGCTGCTGGCGGAAAAACTGAATATTCCTTTTTATGACAAGGAACTGCTGACGGAGGTTTCAAAGGACAGCGGCATTTGCCGGGAGCTGCTCGAGCAAAATGACGAGAAGAACACCAGGAGCTTCCTGTTTTCCATGATGAGCGGCACAGCGCCCTTGGGCGATTCCGGCGCCATGTATATGGACATGCCGATGAATCACCGCATTTTCCTGGCACAGTTTGATACCATCCGCAGGATCGCAAGCCAGGGACCCTGCGTGATTGTCGGACGGTGCGCGGACTATGTGCTGCGCGATCAGGAAAACGTTCTGAACGTATTCATCAAGGCGGACAAGGACGAGAGGATCCGCCGTATGGTGGAATACTATGGCGTGGATCCGCTGAAGGCGGAGGAGCAGCTGAAGAAGGCTGACAAACAGCGGGCCTCCTACTACAATTATTACGCGACAGGCGTATGGGGAGATGTCAACAACTACGACCTGTGCGTCGATACCGGCGCGCTGGGTATTTCCGGCGCGGTGGAGCTGATTGCCGACTGCGCGGAGCTGATGGAGAAAAAGGCGGACCAGAAGGAACCGGAAGCATGGTAAAAAAATGGGTTTCAGCTGCCGCGCTCCTGCTGATCTGCCTGGCTGTGCGCATGGGCTCCGCCGATGTTGCCTGGCCTGAGAGCACGGATGCGCAGCGCCAGCTGAAGAGCTACATGGAGACGGTGAATACCTATCTGATTGAGCAGGGGGAGCCGGGCGTTAACAGCCTCTTTGAAGCGTATACTGGCTTTGAAGTGTTTGGAATTACGGATCAGCCCGGCGCGGAAGTGCCGGAGGAAGTTGAGATCACCGCGCGGCTTTTCAGGAATACCATCAACAGCCTGGAGCTCCGCGTCAGCAATCCGGCACGTTTTCCGAGAATCGCGGCATCCTTTATCCAGGCGCTTTCGCCCCGGAACATCACCAGGGAGGACGCCCTGAAGGAACCGATGAAACGGATGCAGCGCGCCGCAGGAGCTCCGGACACTTCCTTTGAGGATCAGGTCGAGAGCCTGAACGGTACCGTACCGTATATTTACTATGGATATTTCCCCGACCAGTACAGCGATGGAGTCAACTGGCTCCAGATGACGATCGTTTTTCCTCTGGAAGGTTACGGAGATGTCGGACAGCTGATTACCGGAACGGAGACGACCCGCGGCCCGGATACTTATTCTGACCACAGCTCCGACTACGAAGGGTATGAATCGAAGGATGACTACGTTCACTACGAGGTCTTTTTGACAGCGACGCCGGAGCCGGATTCGGCCGCCGCGGAACTTGATTTCAGGCAGCCTTAATCGGGAAACCGGCTGTTGTTTCTGTGTTGTATTTCCCTGAAAAGGGTTGATGGATTCCACCTTCCCGGATACAATATCCGGCAGGTGGAATCCTTTTTATTTTTATGCGCTGAAGGAGTATACCCATGGATAAAATCCGGATGAAGACCCCGCTTGTGGAAATGGACGGAGATGAGATGACCCGCGTCCTCTGGAAGGAAATTAAGGAGCTTCTGATCGCACCCTTCGTGGAACTGAAGACAGATTATTATGACCTGGGGCTGAAGCACCGGGACGAAACGGAGGATCAGGTCACCATCGACAGCGCCAGGGCCACGCTGAAATACGGCGTGGCTGTTAAATGCGCCACGATTACGCCCAACGCGCAACGCGTGGAGGAATATCATCTGAAACAGATGTGGAAGAGCCCGAACGGTACGATTCGGGCTATGCTGGACGGCACGGTTTTCCGGGCCCCGATTCTGGTCCGGGGAGTCCGGCCGACTGTACGGACATGGGAAGCTCCGATTACCATCGCTCGCCACGCCTACGGAGATGTTTACAGAAATTCCGAGATACGGATTCCCGGAGCCGGAAAGGCAGAGATTTTATTCACATCGGAGGACGGGCAGGAGATCCGGCAGCCTGTTTTCGAATTCAAGGGTCCCGGAGTGGTTCAGGGAATTCACAACCTTGACAGCAGCATCTCCTCCTTCGCGCACGCGTGCTTCCGCTATGCCCTGAGCGTGAAACAGGATCTGTGGTTTTCCACGAAGGACACCATCAGTAAAACCTACGACCACCGTTTCAAGGATATCTTTTCGGAGATTTTTGAAGATTATTACCGGAAACAGTTCGAGGAAGCCGGAATCACCTATTTCTATACACTGATTGATGATGCCGTAGCCCGGGTCATCCGAAGCAGGGGGGGCTTCATCTGGGCCTGCAAGAATTATGACGGGGATGTCATGAGCGACATGATCGCCACGGCTTTCGGCAGCCTGGCCATGATGACCAGCGTGCTGGTCAGCCCCACGGGACAGTTTGAATATGAAGCAGCTCACGGGACGGTTACCCGGCATTATTACCGGTACCTGAAAGGAGAGGAAACCAGCACGAATCCGGTCGCGACCATCTTTGCCTGGAGCGGTGCGCTCCGGAAAAGAGGAGAGCTGGATGGCCTGAAGGACCTTCAGGTATTTGCCGGATGCATGGAAAAGGCGACGCTGGATACCATCGAAAGCGGCATCATGACGAAGGATCTGGCCCTGCTTCATGAGGGCGAAGTAAACGGCGTGAACAGCCGGCAGTTTCTCGAAAGCATCGCACAAATACTGAAGAACACCGCGCAAAATCTGCATTGACCAGATTCTCTGTTTGTGCTATCCTCTTTGGCACAGAGAACAGCCTGACGGGCTTTTCTTACAGGTGAGGAAAGGAGTGCGGACTCATGGAGTTTCTGGATAAACTGTCTCTGGCAGGACTGGTTCCCGTGATTGCGATCAATAATGCGGAGGATGCCGTTCCTCTGTGCAGGGCGCTGGCTGAAGGCGGACTTCCCGTAGCGGAAATCACATTCAGGACCGCCGCGGCAGAGGAGGCCATTCGCCGCGTACATGAGGAGCTTCCGGATGTGCTGCTCTGCGCCGGTACGGTGCTGACCACGGATCAGGCGGACCGGGCTGTGAAGGCAGGCGCTGCCGCGATCGTAAGCCCCGGTTTGAATCCTGTCGTCGTGAAACACTGTGTGGACAGGGGAATTCCTGTCTGTCCCGGAACAAGCAGCCCTTCAGACATTGAGACTGCTCTGAGCTTCGGCCTGAAGGCTGTTAAGGTTTTCCCGGCGGAGGCAGTCGGAGGCATCAAACTGATCAAGAGCATGGCGGCTCCCTACGGCGATGTTAAATTTATGCCCACCGGCGGGATCAATGAGAACAACATGCTGGATTATCTGTCCTTCCCGAAAATTCTGTGCTGCGGAGGCAGCTGGATGGTTCCGAAGGATGCCGTCGAGGCGTGCGACTGGGGCAGAATTACGGAGCTGACCCGCTCCGCGGTCAATAAGATGCTGGGCCTGGAGCTCCGCCATGTAGGCGTGAACAGCGGCAGCCCCGAAAAGGCGCTGGAGGATGCGAAACTGTTTGCGAAGCTGCTCGGCTGGGAGATCAGGGATGGCAACTCCTCGATGTTCGTGGGCAATGGAATCGAACTGATGAAAAAGCCGTTCAAAGGAACACATGGGCATATCTGCATCGCGACCAACTTCCTCGCCAGGGCCAAATGGCATCTGGAACGCAGAGGGTTTGAGTTTGTGGATGAGAGCGAAGCGAGCTATAAGAACGGGAAAATGACAGCGATCTATCTGAAGAATGAAATTGCCGGATACGCGGTTCATCTGCTTCAAAAATAATACTGGGCGCTGAAGAAAAGGAGGAAAAATTCCATGGCCAAAGTGATTACCTTCGGAGAAATTATGCTGAGACTGAAGAGCCCCGCATACGAACGTTTTTTTCAGAGCCCTGTGCTGGAGGCAACCTTCGGCGGCGGCGAGGCGAATGTTGCAGTCAGCCTTGCGAATTATGGCATGGATACCGCGTTCGTGACCGTGCTGCCAAAGAATGATATCGCTGAAGCATGCATCCGGGAACTGCGCGGGTTCGGCGTGGATACAGGCAAAATTGTCCGCAAGGAAGGACGCCTTGGCATCTACTATCTGGAAACCGGCGCCGTTCAGCGCCCCTCCAAGGTTGTTTACGACCGGGCCGGTTCTGCCATCGCTGAGGCAAAAATCGGGGACATTGACTGGAATAAGGTCTTCGAAGGTGCGACGTGGTTCCATCTGACCGGCATCACGCCCGCCATTTCCCAGGGAGCGGCGGATCTGAGCCTGGAGGCTGTGAAGACCGCGCAAAAGCTGGGCATTCACGTTTCCTGCGATCTGAACTACCGCAAGAATCTGTGGAAGTACGGCAAGCGTGCGGACGAAGTGATGACCGAGCTGGTGAAGTACGTTGATACGGTCATCGCCAATGAGGAGGACTTCCAGAAATCCCTGGGCCTGAGTGCGGAATCGTCTTCAGCGGTGGAAGAAGGACAGATTGACGTGGAGCTTTACAGGAAGATTGCCTCTGGCGCCATGGCCAAATATCCGAATATCAAGCGCGTCGCCATTACGCTGCGGGAAAGCAAAAGCGCAAACCATAATGACTGGAGCGCGTGCCTGTATAACGGGAAGGACTTTTTCCTGAGCAGAAAGTACAGCATCACAGATATCGTTGACCGCGTCGGAGGCGGCGACAGCTTCGGCGGCGGACTGATCTACGGCCTGAACACCTATGAGAACGAAAAGGATGCCCTGGAATTCGCCGTGGCAGCTTCCTGCCTGAAACATACGATTCCCGGAGACTACAACCGTGTCAGCGCGGCGGAGGTCGAATCCCTGATGAAAGGGTCCGGCACCGGGCGCGTACAGCGTTAACGGAACTTCATCATCAGAAAACGGAGAGCATCTTTTTGCGGGTGCTCTCTTTTTTTGCCCGAATATCACTGCTTTATTGCCCGGCAGGAAGAAACACGATATAATACTTCCGTATGAGAGAGAAGAGACTGAATTCAGGAAAGGGAAAACATAAGGAGAGAAGAATCCGTGAAAGGATACAGGACAGGAACGCTTTTATTCCTGACAGCGATGTTCATTTTCCTGGGTGGATTCCGTTTTACCGCGCATGCGGCCGGGACGAAAGACGAAGCCGCGGCAGGGAATTATGCCGAAACGGAAACCGGATATAATCCGGAAGGGGAAGAGCCTGAAGGCCCGGATCGGGCGAAGAAAGTCCTGATGCTTTCGGAAAATGATGCGGTCATTGCTTTTGTGCTGGTGAGCGGGCCAGAACCGATTGATCTGCTTCCGCTGCCGCTGGAGGGTGAACGCACGGAAACGATCAGACAGAACCGGGAAGACGGAACCGAGTGGATTAACATCCTGCATCTGACACCTGAAGGATTCTGCATGGAGGAAGCAAACTGCAGGGGAAATGACTGCGTTCGGGAAGGAATGGTCACCATGCAGAACAGGGATGAGCGGATCCTTGGAAACGCGGTGGTGTGTCTTCCGCATCAGCTGCTGCTCGAGCTTCTGACCCGGGAGGAAGCGCTGGAAAGATTTCAATAAAATCGGGATGAATCCCGGAACCGTATCGCGACACCGTGAAAATGAGGGACACGATAGGGTGACCGGAGAAAAACAGGAAAGACAGGACAGGGAAGGAGCGAGAAGAGATGATTTCCAGATTTTCCTACGGGAAGCCATTTCCTACCGGCGCTGTTGTGCGGACGATTGAACCGTCCCGGAAGCCCATGCCTTTTTTCCGGATCAGGAGAGAAGGCACATCCGTCTCCTTTTCTCTGGACCTGACTCCCGAGGAGATTATCTTCGGGCTCGGTGAAACGGTTCGGGGAATCAATAAACGAGGGCATCTTTATGAATCATGGAACACGGATATTTTCAACCATTCAGAAGACCGTAAAAGCCTGTATTCCTCCCATAATTTTCTGATATTCTTTCGCCGGGACCGCCTGATCGGGCTGTATCTGGACGATTCGGGCAGGGTCATCTTTGACCTGGGATATACAAAACGCAGCGAAGCAGTCATTACATCTGAGAATGGGAATCTGGATGTGTACCTGCTGGAAGGCGGTCAACTGAAGGATATTGTTCATGAATTCAGAGAAATGATCGGCAGGAGCTACCTTCCGCCCCGCTGGGCTTTCGGTTATCTGCAGAGCCGATGGGGATACGCGGGAGAGGAAGAGGTGGCGTCCGTCGTTGAAAAGCATCGGGAGAGGCATATTCCGCTGGACGGCGTATGCCTTGATATCGACTACATGGTGGACTATCAGAATTTCACCTGGAAAAAAGAGGCTTTTCCGGACTGGAAGAAGTTTAATCAGCGCATGAAGGACGAGCACATTCATCTGGTCCCGATCATCGATGCAGGAATCCGCGTAAGGGAAGGATATTCACCTTATGAATCGGGACTGGAGAAGGATGCTTTCTGCAGGAAAGAAAGCGGGGATTACTTCACGGCTTCTGTCTGGCCGGGAAACTGCTGCTTCCCTGACTTTCTGAATAAGGATGCCCGGGACTGGTTTGGAGATCTTTATCGGCCCCTTCTTGAGGAAGGCATCGAAGGATTCTGGAACGACATGAATGAGCCTGCCCTTTTCTTCACAAAGGAATCCATGGAGGAAGCATTATCGCTGGTGGAAAGGCAGAAGGAAAGGGAGGATGACTACGAGGGAATGTGGGCCCTCGGCAGCGCATTTGGCAGCATGGCCAACAACCCTAAAGACTATCAGAGTTTTTATCATCGGACGGAGCAGGGAACGATTCGCCATGATTATGTGCATAATCTCTATGGCGCATATATGACAAAGGCAACTGCGGACGGAATTCGCAGATTCATGCCGGATCGGAGGTATTTGCTGTTCTCCAGATCGTCATTCATCGGAGCGCATCGGGACGGAGGAATATGGCAGGGAGACAATTTTTCCTGGTGGTCGCATATCCGGCTTGCACTTCAGATGCTGCCCGGGCTTAATATGTGCGGATTCCTTTTCTGCGGCTGCGATCTTGGCGGATTTGGACAGAACACGACGGAGGATCTGCTGGCCAGGTTCCTTCAGCTCGGTGTCTTTACTCCGCTGATGAGAAACCATTCTGCGCTTCACACCAGAGAACAGGAAATCTATCGGTTCGAAACATGGGAGGCCATGCGGGGCACAGTCCAGGTTCGCTATGCGCTGCTGCCGTATCTTTACAGTGAATTTATGAAAGCGGCGCTTCGTGATGAAATGTATTTCAGGCCTCTGGCTTTTGATTATCCGGAGGATGATCGGGCTGTTCATACAGAGGATCAGCTGATGCTCGGAGAGAACTGCATGATTGCTCCGGTATATGAGGCCAATGCGGAAGGACGGTATGTTTATCTTCCCGAGGATATGCTGATGATCCGCTTCCGAAGCGCGGAGGATTACGACCTGGAGAGAATGGAGAAGGGAGACCACTATATCAGACTCAGGCTGCACGAGTTTCCGCTCTTTGTTCGGAAGAACAGCTTTATCCTTCTGGGAAAAGGCGCGGAGAGCACGGATGAGTTGGATGACAGCAGCCTTACAGCACTGGGATGGCTGGAAAAAGAAGCTGAATACGCGTTTTACAGGGATGATGGAGTATGTACCTGTCCGTCATTGAATCAGGGATTGACAAGCATCCGGCTGAAACCGGGTGATAATACTCTGATTTATCCGGCAGCTACCAGTGCGAAGGACGATTCGGATTATTCCTGAATCAGAGCTTTTTGATTTCGGAAAGCAACGCTTTAATAGCCGCCAAAGACGGGAATAAGCAGAAACAGAAGGAGTGAGTACAGATGAATAAGAATAAAGTGCTGGATGTATCCGTTTCCTTTAACTCTTATTACGGTGAACCCGACCGGGACGGGATTCAGGGAGCCGAGATTCTGCCGGACGGACGCGTGTCCTTCAGAATCATTGCGCCTCATGCGGAGAAGGTTGAAATCGATCGGTTTGGAACGCTTTTCCAGCTTCATAATTCGGGAAATGGTGTTTGGGAGGGAACGTTTGACCTGGGAAAGGGTTTTCTGTATTTCTTTCTGAAAATAGATGGAGCGGATGTTCTTTCTCCCTATCTTCCAATAGGCTATGGGTGTTGCAGGCCGATGAATTTTGTGGATGTACCAGTGGAAGAGATGCTGGGATGGGACGAACTGGAAAACATTCCGCATGGAGGTATAACACGCCATTTGTTTCCTTCAACGGTGACAGCCAGGAATGAAGTCTGTCTTGTATATACTCCGCCGACTTTTGATCCGAACAGAAAATACCCGGTGCTGTACCTTCAGCATGGTTATGGGGAAAATGAAACAGGATGGGTTTATCAGGGGCATGTCGGGCGTATTGCGGACCACCTTCTTGCTGATGGCCGGATGAAGGAAATGATTATCGTTATGGGAAATGGCATGGTGAAGACTGCAGAAAAAAGGGATCCGTCTCTTTTCCCACAGATTCTGCTGAATGATCTGATTCCGTTTATCGAGTCTAAATACCCTGTGCTGAGTGACAGAGAACATCGGGCGATGGCAGGGCTCAGCATGGGGAGTTTTCAAACCAGCATGACTACGCTTTCGCACCCGGATCTCTTTGCATGGGCAGGGTTATTCAGTGGATTCCTTCGTTCTCCTGTTGCTGAAACGCCATCGGATTATCTTTCCCTGCTGGAGGATCCGGAACGTTTTAACAGCGAGTTTAAGCTATTCTATCGAGCGATGGGCACTGAGGATCAATTCTGGAAAATCTTTGCTGAAGATGACAAGCTGCTTGCAGACCGTGGACTGCAGATTTTCCGGGAAACATTCCCTGGGGGACACGACTGGACAGTTTGGCGCAGATGCATTCACTCTTTTCTACCAAGACTTTTCAGATGATTTCAAACAGAAAAACGAAATGCTTTATGGTTTTATTCCCTTCAAATTGCAAAACCGAATAACCAGTAACAAAAGCCTTTTATTCGTAGAAGGCCGGTATATACAGAAAGAAATTCACAGAGCCAAAGCTTTGTTTTTAGAAAATACTTGACTCTATCATAATAATATGTTATATTCTTCTATGTTCGAAAGAACACGTTGATTGCTTTTATGGGACTGCATGGTGGCATGGCTCAGTCGGTAGAACCCACTGGTCAAGTTATCAAACTGCCGGTTCATGAGTATCTCAAGTGACCGGCCCACTGGTAGACAAGACCGACATGCGCAGGAAGCTGAAATGACCGAACGATTTCAGCGGAAAGGGCTAAAAAGTTCGGAATAAGGTCGCATGGCTCAGTTGGTAGAGCACATCGTTCACATCGATGGGGTCACAGGTTCGAGTCCTGTTGCGACCACCACAAACCCTTGAAAACACTACGTTTTCGAGGGTTTTTCATTTTCTCAGGAAGCCGATGTGTTCATTTTGGTGAGCCGAAATGAACGGAATCCATCACGCCGTTCACATCAAAAAACAGATGATTTCCGAACGATACATTCTTCTCCCCTGCCCGGAGGGGTGTTCAAAATCC
>CAMVFE010000016.1 GCA_947166705.1 uncultured Clostridia bacterium | reverse complement strand
GCCTTTTTCAGCATATGCGATACCACCTTTTCTTCTGGCGTGTTTGTTCAATAAATCCCGATTGTCGAGCCGAAGCTTCTAACCAGTATTCTACCATTATCCCTGAATCTCCTGCAATCAAAGAGGAGGTGAACTTTTATGGCTGAAACCCTGCGCGAACCCCTGACAGCCATCTCCAAGAAGTGCGAGACGATAGTCGTAAAATGCGGCTATGCCGTTTTCTCTTCCTTCTGAGGCATCGGCGGCATGAACTCACCGATGCAGTTCCAAACGATGCGGATACCCCTGCTAAATCCGAACCTGTTGCTTATAAGTCCAGGCTGTTGTCGTGAAGGAGGAAATCAAAGATCCCCATGATGGTAATGCCTTTTTCATTTCTCCATAATGGTCCCGGATCGTTCGTCACGATAATCTTCCTGATTTTTTTCTTTCCCGTTTGAGATGGTTATGATATACTCGAATAGTTCTGGCGGCGTGATATTGCGCAAATCTCATGTGAGATCAGGCACTGCCGAAAAAACGGAAATCGGATTTCAGCAGTGCGCAAAGAAAGGTTTGGGAAGCCAAAATGGATATCGATATTCTTCTTGCCTTGCAGCAGTTCAGGAACGGAATCGGCGGAGGTCTGGCAGAGTTTCTGTCCAAAATGACGCTCTTTGGGGATCTTGCTGTGACTCCTGTGCTTCTGGCAATCGTATACTGGTGTATCAGCAAAGAATACGGAACATACCTGATGGTCGGCTGGGGCGGAAACCGGCTGATCAACGGAGGTCTGAAGGTTACAGCCTGTACCTACCGTCCATGGATCAGAGATGCGCGTATACTCCCCTATGGTAATTCTATGGAAACTGCCACCGGGTATTCTTTTCCAAGCGGCCACTCCATGAACGCCGCCACCGTATTCGGAGGCGGCGTCGTGAGGAAAGACATTCCGCGATCTCTGCGGGTGGTTCTGGCAATTATTTTGCTTCTGGTCGCGTTCAGCCGGATCTATCTGGGCGTCCATACACCGCAGGATATTCTGGTGGGCATGGCGGCCGGCCTGACTGTGATGTGGGCAACGGTCAGACTGATGCGGTGGGTCGAAACTCATCCGGGAAAAGACTGGATTGTGGCATGTATCGGTATCGGACTGGCCGCTGCCATAGCTTTATATGCGGCGCTTAAACCATATCCCGCAGATTATGATGCGGAAGGGAAACTGCTGGTCGACGGTGCTAAAATGGCCAATGATACCTATAAAGGCGTCGGATGGTGTTCCGGCATTTTACTGGGCTGGATCCTGGAAAGACGTTTTGTGGGGTTCTCAACCGATATTCCCATGATCCGAAGAGTCATCCGCCTTGTAACCGGTATCCTCAGTTATTATGCTGTCAGTCTGATCCTGTGTTCCCAGATCAGAAACTGGATTGGCGGCCCGGCCGGAATCATGATCTCCTGTTTTGTCCAGATGTTTTATATTGCGTTCCTTTATCCGTTGTGTCTGAAATATACAGAGAAGCCTGGTCATTGATTTTGAGTGAGGGTAAAGCAATAGCAATTAACAGGGCCTACTTTTTCCCTTCACGCTTCACAGCCTTCGTGAGTTCCGTGATCGACTTCAAATACTCCTTCTCAATCGGAGAAAGAGTGTTAACCTGATACTTCCGATATTCAGCGCGGGCTTTTTCCACAGCTTCTTCGTGGCTAACGCTCCTACTATCATCAAGCAGATCCTCCCCGTTTGCTGAGCGAATTCTGTCCAGCCGCTCGATATGGTCTTTCATAGTCATGCAGTTCCAAACGATGCGGATACCCCTGCTAAATCCGAACCTGTTGCTTATAAGTCCAGGCTGTTGTCGTGAAGGAGGAAATCAAAGATCCCCATGATGGTAATGCCTTTTTCATTTCTCCATAATGGTCCCGGATCGTTCGTCACGATAATCTTCCTGAATGAATCGGGTACATGAATTAACGATGCCTGTTCCTGACGCATTTTTTCCTGATCTGGAATGGCATACGCGGATTGGATATAGTATCGCTGATTCCCATGATTAACAACAAAGTCAATTTCCAGCTGTTTTCTGGTTATATGTCCATTCCTGTCTTTTTCATCGTGTGCGACAACGCCAACATCTACTTCCAGTCCTCTTGAAAGAAGCTCATTGTAAATCACGTTTTCCATCAGATGGGAAGGTTCGAACTGACGAAAACTAAGTCGAACATTACGTAATCCGGTATCACAAAAATAATATTTATATGGAGAACCTATGTAAACCTTTCCCTTAACATTATAGCGTTTCGCCTGCTCAATCAAAAAAGCTTCCTTCATGTATTCGATATAGGTCGAGATTGTTTTGTCTGAAACCGCTTTGTATCCGGCGCTGACAAAAGTATCCGCCAGTTTCTTTGGATTTGTCAGGGAGCCTGTTGATGAAGCCAGACAGTCACAGAGCGTGTTCAGCGTTTCATCTCCCCTCAGATGATTCCTGGAAACAATATCATCTACATACACTTTCTGGAAGATTGTTTTTAAAAAGGATACCTTTTGCTCCTGTGTAGCCATCTCCAGAATCTGAGGCAGTCCGCCATAAAGCAGAAATTCGTTCCATGCCTCCCATTTTTCTCCATTGAATCCTGTTACGAATTCAGAGAAGCGAAATGGATAGATTCTGACTTCGTCTCCTCTGCCCCGGAATTCGGTGATGATATCGCTGGAGAGAAATTTTGAGTTGCTGCCAGTCACATACAAATCTAAACGGCTGTCGCGTAAATAACTGTTTACCACAGACTCAAAAGCATCCATTAGCTGTATTTCATCAAGCAGAAGATAGTATTCTCCCTCAGTACGAATCTGCTGATCAATATAATTGCAGAACTTGAGCGGATCCACTTTTCGTTTTTCAAGAGCAAGCTGAACAGGATTCTCCTGTATTTTCGCAAGATCATCAGCGGAATCAAAAGCAAAACGAATGATGTGGCTTTTGTCCACACCATGACCAATCAGGTGTTGATAGAATAGTTCATTCATTAAGAAGGACTTTCCGGATCGCCTTACACCGGTGATCACTTTAGCCATTCCATTTCTTTTTCGTGCGATCAGTCGGTCAAGGTATATATCTCTGCGGATTTGCATATCGACCCCTCCATTACGAATTAAGTCAAATAGCTGACATAATTCGTAATAATGATAGGAGCTAATTGGTTATTTGTCAACATTTAGAACGAAATATCTCAATTATCGGACAAATTTCGTATTATCGGATGATCAAGACCCGTTCTGACAGTCTTGAGGGAAAAAGCCATTCTGATGGCTAATCCGGTCAGAATCCTGACCGCCATGGGGTTCGCACGGAGGAGTTCGTTAACGCGCGACATTCGCATTGTCGAGGCAAACGAGGGAAGCGTCTCCCCGGTGGGGAGTCCGGCGCAGCTGGAAGCGCCCCGAGTTTGTTAGCGCGAAAAGGAGTACTGAGCCCGTCCCAAGGGCTCTGTACGACTATTGAGCGATCGGATCAGGGTTCGACTCCCCTATGCTCCACCACCATCCTTGAGGCAGACGCTTCAAGGGTTTTCTTTTGCCTATAAGGCCCAAATTCGGCTTTTGCTCTCCGGGACGGCTAAGGTCGAATGACGCACCCGCCGCGCCGCTGAGGCCGGTTTTAGGGCAGACAGGCGGCAGCCGGCTTACGCCTTTATGCCTTTATAATCTTTGCAATAATTCCCGGAAGCTGGCTTGTGAGCCTATTAAGGTCATTGCATCCGATTAAGTTCGGATAAATCTGCGAAAGCCAATTTTAACAGTCAAAGGAATGTTGAACAGGATATATTTGTACTTTCGTACAGTGTCATGCTGCGCCGAGGTATGATATAATAACACATTCAGACAAGACAGGAGGCCAAAGGCATGGCACAGCTGCCCATTGTCCGAAGAACGGAAAAGCTGCGGGATATTACCGCCCTGCTCAAAAGCCGGAAAATCGTGTATCTTTCCGCCTTCTTTTACAGCGGAAAGACTGTATTGATGGACCAGCTTTGCGAGTCGTGGGATGGGAAGGTTCTTCGTTTTGATTCTTCGCGGGACGATTGGGAAGCTTTTTACCGCCTCATTTCGCAGGAAAAGCAGGCGCTTATCGCCATCGACAGCGTGGACAATCCGTCCTATGCCATGGGGACAGAAATTGCGGCGATGCTTTCGGATCTTTCCGAAAATCAATATGCCATTCTGTCGGGCCGGGCCCAGCTGCCCCAGGCGCTGTACAATCTGTGCGCCACGGGCATGATTACCGTACTGGATAAGGAGTATCTGTTTTTCAGCGACGAGGAGATCATTCAGCTTTTTTTGGAATACGGCATCGAGCTCACGCCCGCTGACGTCCGGATGATTCTGGAATCACTATGGGGGTGGCCTTTCGGCCTGCATATTCTGGCCAGGCAGATGCTGAAGGAAAAAAAATCCTCTCTCCTGTCAAGTATCCGGCAAACCCGGTCAGAAATCAAGCGCATCCTGGTGTCGGACGTGATATTGACCTTCCCGGAGCAGGAGCGGCAGCTGCTGTATAACCTGTCGCCCTTTGAACGCTTTTCCGGGAACATGGCCAGGATTGTGACGGGCAGAAACGACGCGCCGCGGATGATGGAGGAGATCGCACGAAAATCCTATATGCTGCTGCGGGACGGCGAAGGAGGATATACCTTCATTCCCATCGTTCGACAGGCGCTTTTCTCTGAAATGCAGAATCAGTATACGCCGGACTACGTGAATGAGCAGTACAAGCGGGTCGCCCTCTATTACGAGCTGCAGAATCAAGTGCCGAAAGCCCTCGATTATTACCGGAAGCTGGGGGACAGGGATAAAATCCGGGATTTGCTGATCCGGGACGCATTCAACAGGCCTGCAGACGGCGATTATGTGTACCTGCGCGAAGGATACGCGGCGCTGGACGTGGATACCATCCTCAGCTATCCGGAACTGATAAAGGGAAAATGTGAAATCGAAAGCCTGCGGGGTCACGCGGAGGAAAGCGAACGATGGTATCAGACCCTTGAGCAGTTTATCCGGCAAACCCCCGCGCTGGACGCCCGGCGCAAAACCGCGGAGGAAGCGAAGGCGTATCTGGATCTGTGTCTTTCCCAGCGGGGCAGCAAAAACACACTGAAGAGGCTTCTGGCCGCGGCCAAGGCGCCGACTTTGCTGCAGTCGTCAGCCTGGCGCAAAGGATTCAGCGTGTCCGGCAACAGCGTGAGCCTGATGAACGGCGGACTGGATTTTTGCAGGTGGGTCCGGCACGGGTGGCGTATTTACCACCTGTTCAAAAAACCGATTGAGCTGGCGCTGGGCCGCGGCGGCAGCGGCGTGGCGGAACTCGCAATCGCGGAGAGGGAGCTGGAAGCCAATCCCGACGGGGACTATACCCTGGCCATGAAAAAGGTCAGGGAAGGGATCCAGCGCATCGCGGAAGATCCGGATATTCATTACGCGGCGATCGGAATCCAGAGCCGGATCCTGGCCGCCCAGGGCAACCTGGACGAAGCCGTCAGCATGACGAATCACGCCATAGCCTCCCTGACGGATCAGCATCCGATCCGGCTGAAGAAAAATCTGGAAGTATTCCGGATCTGGCTTTCGCTGCTTCGGGGAGAGACGACGGACGGGGTGAATTGGCTGGAGGCGGAAGCGCCGGATGAAGCGGGGGATTTCATCATCCTGGACAGATACCAGTATATGCTGAAGCTTCGCATGTACCTGATCCTGGGGCAGCATACGAAGGTGCCGTTTCTGGCGGCCCTGCTGCGGCAATACTTTGTGAGCTATGACCGGCCTTATATGCTCATCCAGCTGAACCTGCTGGAAGCGGTTTCCCATTATCGGGGCGGAAACGGCGCGTGGCGGGAGAGAATGCAGGAGGCGCTGGACCTGGCCAGGAATTACAGCCTGATTCGCGTGATTGCCAACGAGGGGATCGCCGTCATCGACATGCTGAACGAAATGAAGCTTCCCGAAGATCCATGGACGGAGAGCGTCCTGACCCTGACCCGGCGGCAGGCCGCGTTTTATCCTAATTTCTTGAAGCCCGCCGCCAATAAGCCTGTGTTTACGGACCGGGAATATCAGGTATATTCCCTGATGATCGCGGGCTACAAAAACGCAAAAATCGCCTCCATCCTGAATATCTCAGAGAGAACCGTCAAGTATTTTTGCGGACTGATTTACCAGAAGCTGGGTGTTTCCACCCGGGCGGAAGCCCTGAACAAAGCTGCAGAATTGGGGGATATCTAATGAAAAAAATCATGGCCGTTATTTTCACCCTTGGACTCCTGCTTCTATGTGCCGGCGCTATGGCCGAAGCAGATACGACGCTGCTTGTCTATATGTGCGGGTCGGATTTGCAAAGCGATGCCTGCGAGGATATCTACGAAATGGGCATCGCGGAAAACGGCGAGAACGTGAATATCGTCGTTTTGGCAGGCGGGGCGGAAAACTGGGATTTTGAGGAAATCGAAGGGAACACCCGCAACCTGATCGAAATCCGGGACGGAGCCTTTGAGTCCATTACGGATTGGGGCTGGGCATCCATGGGCAGCGAGGAGTGTCTCCTGGAGTTTTTGGAATACGGAATTAAAAACTATCCGGCCCAAAGAACCGGAGTCATCCTGTGGGATCACGGCGCGGGTTCTGAAGCCGGCATGTGCTTTGACAGCACAACCGAAAAGGAAGACGGGCTCACCCTGCGGGAAATCAATCAGGCGCTGCAGGACCTGAAAGGCAGGGTTGGCGGCTTCCATTTCGATTTCTTCGGCTGTGACGCCTGCATGATGGCGACCTACGAGATGGCCGCCCTGCTGTCCAACTATGATATCGATTACTTTGTGGCCAGCGAAGAACTGGAGCCGGGCACGGGCTGGCATTACACGCCCTGGGTGGAAGCCCTGAACCAGAATCCGGACCTGTCCACGGAGCAGCTTTGCCGCCTGATTGCGGACAGCTATATGGAGGCCGGAAAGAAAGAGAATCCTGACGATTACTTAACCATGAGCGTCATCAACGTCAAAAAAATGGTCCCGCTGCGGGAGGCAATGGAAAATCTTGGCCTGACCCTGCAGGGCGAGCTGGCGGGAGGCGGCGAAGCGGAAATCAGGCGCGGACGCAGCCGGATGTATACCTTCGGCTCCTTTGTGGACGGCAGCTGGGACATGGTTGACCTGGGAGCCATGCTGGACGCCTATTCCCATTTCAACAAGGCCGAAGCCGCCAAAGCGCGGCAGGCCCTGACAGACGCGGTGCTGGTCAGCCGGCATACGGAGAATCTGGGTTCCTGCTCCGGCCTGTCCGTTCTGATTCCGCACGATACGAAGAACGAGTTTGAAAGCTACGCGGAGGGCGTGGATCTGTCTTCCTGTATTCCCAACTGGATTGGCTTTGTCAAAGCATATGCCGGGCAGCTGACGGGGGGAAGCTACAGCTTTGCGCAAACCACGCCGCAGAACATCACCGGCTCGGGCTTCCTCTCGGACGTGGCTTCCGCCTACAGCAGCCAGCAGGGCGGGCTGAGCTGGAACGATGCGTCGGGAACCTACGAGGAAAGCGAACCCGCGGCCATTCCTGTTTCCGCCTCGGAAGGAGATTACGCCTTCTCGGCCAGCCTTTCTCCGGAAGATCTGCGGTATCTGGATTATGTAGAGGGCATGGTCATGATGGACATCACCGACGAGGAATCCTCCGGCTATGTGGACCTGGGCCTGATGCAGAATAACGTTATCGACTGGAATAAGGGAACCGTTTACAGCACGTTTGACGGAACCTGGCCGGTCTTTGGGGATCAGCTGGTGCCGCTGTACGATCAGATCGTGAACGAATACGGCAGAAGAAGTCTGATTCCCGTGAAGCTGAACGGAGAATATACCTACCTGGTGGTGGAATTCAGGGCCGGAAGCAAGGAAGGGCGGATTCTCGGGGCCAACGCGGGCTATGATGAAAGCGGTCTGCCGATTCGCCATACGACCCAATTAAAAGAAGGGGACGTCATCATTCCTGTTTACACCATGTTTGTGGACGCGGAAGACGGCGAAGAGATGGAGGAAAGCGAGTTTGAAGGAGACCAGATCCTCTGGCAAGAGGGAATGGCCGTCACCTATATGGACCTGAGCGATGACAGCGGCGAGGAAGAGCCGGTGACCATGATGTTCTGCTTTGTGCTGAACGACGTGTTCGGCGGATACGATATGATGGATCCGATTTCCTTTGATCTGTGATCCTCCGCGCGCTCCGAAAACCTGTACCAAAGGACAGTATACAACCGGAAGGCGGTCCATTAAAATATAGGGCAGCTCAGAAACGGAGCAGGAAGGAGAGGTAGATTTCCATGAAAAAAATTCTGTGTGCTTTGCTGATGCTTTGCCTGCTGGTGCCCGCGGCTCTGGCCGAGGAGACCACCCTGAACTGGGAGACTGCTTTGCCGATTCTCGAAGCAAGCAACGTGACCGGTGAGTTTCACACCTTTGACGAGATCGCGGTCAAAATCTGGCTGCCGGAGGGGATGCTTCCCGTGGAGCTCACGGAGGAAGACAAGAAAAACGGCATGATCGGCTACTTTATGATGGAAGATCAGTCCGGTCAAATGTCTGTGGTGTATGTTGACACAGACGGCATGTCCCTGGAGGAATATGCCCAGAAGCTCTCCTCCGACGGCGACGTGACGGAAGTTGAGAAGGGCACCGTAAACGGATTCCCCTGCGTAACCTACAAGCTTCCCAAGCAGGACAGCATCAGCGTAGCCTTTACGACCGAGGCCGGTTATATTTTAGAGGTGACCTGCGCTCCCCTGTCTCCGGAGAATGCTGAAATGGTCTGGGGTGCCGTGGTTGCCTCGATCCAGACAGCTGAATAAACGCGGTATCATACAATAGGAAACGGGGCTGTCTCAGATCACAAGAGGCGGCCCCTCTTCATTTACCCAGAAATCATCAATAGTATGAAATTCTCATGATCTATCACGGAGAGCATGGATGGAACTATAAGGATTGATCTCTGATCTGATTCGCCTAAAACGCGGGCTTCCAGACAAAAAGGTCCTCGCCAAAAGCAATCTGCCGGATCAGTTCCAGCAGCTGCGGATCCGGATTGAAAACAGTCAGATGCGTATCATCCGGTTCGGAAAGGATCATGCTCTCACCCAGCATGATATAGAGATACCTTTTCCGCATTTCCTCAGCGATACGCTCCGGGGAAGGGTTGCGCGCATTCTGCTCATCGATCGACAGATCCCTGTAGCAATTAAGCTTCAGAATCAGGTTGATATGTTTCTGCTTGATCTCCCTGATCCGATCTCCCTGCAGGAAATACTTTTCAACGGCAAAGTACTGTCCCGGGTTGTCCGGGGGTACCTGGAACGGCAGAATGTCTATAATCCAGTAAGGGCATTGCAGCAGCTCCTCGATCGTTCTATTCATCACGCAGTCCTCCGCTGGTCCGGGCTGTCCGCCCGATATGCCCGGCAGCGCCCTGTGCAGCCTTATTCCTCCGCCCAGCATTCATTCCTGGCGCTGCCGTCGCGGTAGGTCTCTTCATAAGGTTCCGGTTGCTCCTCTTCCGGATCAGGAATGTCATCGGACCATTCTGTGGATTTCTTTTCCTGTTTCGGGTCAGTCATCTGATTTTTCCGCCTCCTCCCTCTGGATGCTGCTCATGCGCATATAGCTGCCTCCGAGCGCGATCAGTTCGGCGTGGGTGCCCCGCCCGGTTCATTTGGAAGGGATTTCAGCAGGCCCCGGCAGGATCAGGGCCGCGGGCCTCCGCCCTTTGTTCCCGGCCTGCTTCTTCAGCCCGCTCCTGAAAGCCTCAGTACAGCGGGACATATCCGGCCTGGGCTGCGCAGTCCTGCCCTTCCTCCGAAACCAGCCAGCCGGCAAACCGCTCCGCCTCCTCGTTCCCCTTCGCGTAAACCGCATAGTAATTCACGGTGAAGGGATAAGCTCCGCTCTGCAGGTTTTCCGGCGTCGGCTGAACGCCGTCCACCGCCAGCACCTTCAGGCTGCCGCTTTTGTACAGGCTGTCCACATAGTACAGGTAGGAATATCCGATCGCGTTTCGGCTGTTGTCATAATTGCCGATCTGCGCAATCAGATCCGCCATGCCGTCGGAAATATAGTTTTCGTCCACGGCCGTCAGCTGATAGCCGTCCATGACCAGTTCTTCCATGGCGGTCTGGCTTCCGGATCCGTGGGGCCGCTGGTAGGCCGCGATCAGGGCGTCCTTCAGTCCGCCTACTTCTTCCCACCGGCTGACAGCCCCGGTATAGATCCCGCGGATCTGATCGGCGGTCAGGTTTTCCACCGGGTTTTCGCTGTTCACCAGGAACACGAATGCGTCAAGGCAGACGGGAACCATCACCAGCTCCACCCCGGCGTCCTCCGCGGCCTTCCGTTCATCCGCGTTGGGGCCGGTTCCCAGGACGATGTCGATGGGATGCGTATCATCCATCATGATTCCGCGGGACGCGATGGTCGCCATGGGATTGGGCTGTTTCCGGATCAGCCGGTCGTAGGCGTACGGCGTGGTGGAAAAATTGACAAAGCCGTTCAGATCCTCCTCCGCCAGATCCAGCCACTGCCTCGCCAGCTCCATAGCCAGCGGCACGCACACCGTGGATCCGTCCATGGACGGATAGCTGCCCCATCCGCAGATGGAAAGGCCGTCCTGCCCCTCCAGCGGCGCGCTTTCCCCCAGCCGAAACGCCGAGGAATCGGTCACATGGCGCTGCCAGTCTTCTCTCCGGGCGATGGACTGGTTGATCTGGCTCCAGGAGCCGCTTTCCGCCGCAGCCGCGGCCGCCAGCAGCGCCGCGCACAGCGCCAGGCACAGAACCTTCATCGTTTTTTTCATTTTCGTTTCCTTTCTCCGCCCGTTCAGGGTTTCATTCAGCTCCCCGGGGCTCCTGTTCCACGATCAGCAGGTTTTCCGTTTTTACCCATCCTGTCAGCGCGATGGTCCGGACCCGGGCCCAGCCGTCCCGGGTTTCCAGCACTTCCGCCTGCTCCGTCCGGTACGTCCAGCCCGTGGAAGCGCCCTCCGGGGCGTCCAGCAGGTGAATGGGCTGTCCGGGCTCCTCCGTCATCAGCATCGCGAAGGTCCGGCTGTCTCCGGTATAAGGCCTGTAAAGCTCCAGCTGGCTAAGGGGCAGCTCGGCGACGTCATCCTCGGCGTTCACTTCCCCGGTCTTCCGGTAAAAGCGGCCGACCAGGTCCTCGTCGTCGTCGAAATACGCTTCATAATACCCTTCCATATGCCGCCGCTTCAGCTCCTCCATTCCATCCGCCGTCGGAAGGACCCTGGAGATCTCAAAGAAGGGATAGGTTCCTGCCGGCAGCAGATGATCCAGCTCAACCCAGGATTCGTTTCCCCCGTCCCATATCCTCGCCCTGCGTCCGATAAAGGAAGAATAGCTGACCCTTGTGCCCGAAGGCTTCTCCCTCACAGGAGTATCCGCCGCTGCGGAGCCATAGACTGCGACCGGGCCCTCCCCGTTCGTCCCCGAAAGCCAGGCCGGTACGGTAACGGGGGTTTCCGTCATCACCTCGCCGAAGGCGTTTTCCTTCCGGGGCGTCGTCAGCGTGGCCCCGTTATCCCCCATATAATGGCTCAGGTCCTCGTGCAGGGCGTAATCCTCGCCCCAGGAGGCGGTCATTCCCGGCGGCAGGGAAAGCCGTTCCAGGCTGACGCAGTTGGCGAAAGCGTTCTCCGCCAGTTCCGTGACCGTCAGCGGCACCGTCAGGCTGTGAAGCCTTCCGCATCCGGCGAACGCGTAGGATTCGATCCGGCGCAGCCCGATGGGCAGGGAAATGGTCTGCAGGGGGATCCCCATATCGTCGTCGTTAAAGGCGCCGGAAGCAATCGTCTCCGTCCCCGCGGGCACGTCGTAATGCAGCGTCTCTTTTCCCGCCGGATAGGCGATCAGCGTCTTTCCGTCCCCGCTGAAAAGAACGCCGTCCCGGCTGAGATACGCCGTATTTCCCTCTTCAACCGTCCATTCATTCACGGTGCAGTTATAGAATCCGGGCACCGCGCCCGTGAAGTCTTTTCCCATGGTAATCCGCCTGATCCATCCGTAGCAGAAGGCGCTCTGGCTGGCAAAAACCAGGGGCCCGGACAGGACGATCTCCTTTCCGGCGATCTGGCACAGCGATTCAGGGCCGATCGAGCGCAGGGTGGCCGGAAGGATGACCTGGCGGAAATCGGAGGAGACCGTATCCTGCAGATAGAGGCTCGGGCACCAGATATCCCCCTGCCGGATCAGGGAATCCTCGCCGCTCTCCTCGCCGTATGCGCCGGGAGCCAGTCCCAGGCAGCACACCCCGTCCCGGATAATCAGCCGGTCGCCCTCCACGCGCCAGGGGTTTTCGGGCTCCAGGCATTCCGCGTCCGCGAAGCCCCAGACCGGCTGCCCGTTCACTTCCGCCTCCGCGTAGATCCAGTTGTTCCTTGCGTCTTTCATCTGCAGCATGGCGATCACCGATTCGCCGGCTCGCAGGGTTCGGATTTCCCGCCGGCTCTTCTCCGGGTCGTCCGTCAGGACGCAGTCCCGCTTTACGCGGTAAAGCTGCCTGCTCAGGTAAAGCTCGGGCGCGTCTTCCGCGTCAAACTTCTCCGGCCTCCGGATCCAGCCGATGCGCCTGCTTTTTTTGTTCACGTCGTAATCGACCATCAACCACTCGCCCTCCTGCGCGGCTCCCAGCAGCAGGAAGGGTTCCGAGACGCTGACGGCCGCCTTGCCCTTGCTTCCGCGCCACGCGTTTTCCAGCGGCGCGCCGTAAACGGGCAGCGTGGTCTTTTTTTTCAGGCCCAGGTCGCTGGCGGAAACCTTCACCGCAAAGGCCATATCCAGCGTTTCCGGCGCTTCTGCCGCCGCGGCGGTCAGCAGCATCATAAGCAGCAGGCAGCACAGAAGGGCGGTTACACGCTTCATTTTCTGTCCTCCTTATTCCGAAGGGGTGTAGTCACGGCAATTCTTCCCGGATCGTGTCTTCATTATAACAGCATGCCCGGAAAAAGCCAATATTCGGGAAAAAGGGAGCGCGTCTTTTGGGGGAAAAGGAAGCGGCATCCCGCAAAAAAAGGACGCGGCGCTTTTTATTGTCTTTCGCGGCGTTTGGGGTATAATACGAAGAGGTTTTACAGCGTCAGCCGGAGGGATGTGTACCATGGCGATCACCAAAACGGATTTCATGCGCGGGATGCAGTGCCGCAAAATGCTCTGGCTGGACAAGCACAGGCCCGGCCTGCGAGTCATTCCGCCGGAGGTGCGGGCCAGGCTGGATGCCGGCAATGATTTCGGCGACCGGGCCATGGGCATGTTCGGTCCCTATGAGGAGATGACGGTCTATCTCCCCGGCCGGCGGATTCCGGACAAGAAGGCGATGATTGCCCGGACGCAGGAGCATCTGGCCAAAGGCACTCCCGTGATCTGCGAGGCGGCTTTCAGCAATTACAACAACTACTGCGCCGTCGATATCCTCCGCAGGACGGAAAGCGGCTATGACTTCTATGAGGTCAAGAACGCCCCGGATGTCCATGAGCAGTTCATCCGGGACGCGGGCTTCCAGTATTATATCGTAACCCGTTGCGGGCTGAAGATCGGCCGGATTTTCATCGTGCTCCACGGCCCGGATGAGGATCACCCGTTCGTTCCGGTTGATGTCACCGGGCAGGCGAAGGGATACTACCGCTGGATCAACGACAACATCTGGGATCTGAACCGGATGCAGAAGGAGCCGGAGGAAGTGGCGGCGGAACCCGGCAGCCAGTGCTGCGAACCTTATGAATGCTGGTATTACGGATACTGCCATCGCGCGGAAGGGGCCGGCGGGGAGGAATAATCCAAAGCCTCCCCGCTTTTTTTATGCTTCCTCCCCGGTCCCTGTGCGGATCCGCAGCGTCCTGATCTCAAAGGGATGGAAGTGCAGGGTGATATCATGCGGATTCAGCTCCTCCCGCGCGTTCTCCAGCATGTCGCAGTCCGTGACGGAGGCCGCCGGAATCCCCGGGATAAGCCGGCAGACGGTATCCGCTCTCTTGGCCTCGTACAGCCGCAGGATGATATCCCCGCTGCCGTCCTCCGCGGGCTTGACGGTATCGATGAAGATGTTCGACGCGTCCGTCCGGAAGGCGCTGAAGCCGGGGCAGGAGCCGGCCGCCGTCTGCAGCGGAACGTTCAGGTCATAGGCCTCCCGTACCACCGGACTGTCCAGGAAGCTCCCCTCCCAGGCGGTGAAGGCGTAGGTAAAGGTGTGCGGGCCGTTGTCCGCGCGCATCTCGGGGCTCGCCGGAGCCCGCAGCAGGGTCAGCCGGAGGGCGCTTCCCTCCATGCTGATGCCGTATTTGCAGTCGTTGAGCACCGCCGCTCCGTGGTTTTCGTCGCACAGCGCGCTGTAACGCTGGTTGCAGACCTCGAAGCGGTCGCTGTCATACAGGCGGGATCTGTGGGTCGGCCGTTTCAGGTATCCGAACTGAATTTCGTTAATCGCCTCCGCGGCCAGCACGTTCACCGGGAACTCCACCTTCAGCAGCCTGTGCAGCTCATGCCAGTCCACCCGGGTGATGAAATCCAGGCGGCGGGCTCCGGCCGTCAGCACAATATCCTGCTCAAAAGCCGAATGCCCGATGGTCCGGGAAACGTGAACCGACGCACGCAGGCCGGATGCCTCCTTTACGCTTACGCTGACCGGTCCCTCCGTTTCCACCGGCTGCAGGGCGTAGTTGGAATCGATATCCCAGGCGTCGTACATCCGGGGAATATCCCTGAAAAGCAGCAGGCGGTTCATGGGCCCGCCGGCAAACTCCCTTCCGCCGGCCCTTTCGGTATAGGAAATCACCTCTCCGCGGCCGTTGATTACCGCCCGCACATATTCATTCTCCAGTACCACATTTTCGCCGCGCACCGCCGCGGTCACGCCGCCCGCCGCTTCCGCGCGGCCTTTCCCTTTCACGGCCGCGGGCTTCAGCGATACCGCGCCGCAGGGCGGCACGGTCACCAGCGCAAGGCAGCCGTCCTCTGCGGCCTGCACGGGGATTTCGTCCCCCCCGTCCGTCGCCGCGCCCTCCGCGAAGACCGCGGGCAGCGGCACCAGGCCGGTCCGCTCGAAGGAAAGCGAATTGAAAACCGTCACGCCCCCGCCGCTGGCCAGCGCCTTCAGCGCGTCGTCCTTCACCGCTTCGGCCTCTTCGATGATCCACCGGTGATCCCTCCTGGCTTCCTCGTACACACGGGCGATGGAGGACCCGGGCAGAATGTCGTGGAACTGGTTGAGCAGCAGCCGCTTCCAGGCCGCGTCCATGCGCGCCAGCGGGTACGCCGCGCCGTGGAGCATTGCCATCGCGCCCCACATTTCCGCCTCCCTCAGCGCGGTTTCAGCCTTCCGGTTTCCGCGCTTGACGGCCGCCTGGCTGGTGTAGACGCCCCGGTGCGCCGAGAAATACAGCTCGCCCACGTACGTGTGCCGGGGGCCGCCCGCCTTTTCCATGTCCTCGAAGAAGGTCAGCGGCGATTCGATCCGGACCCGGGGCATGCCCTCCAGGTCGGCTTCCCGGCGCAGGTACTCGATGTGGTCCCGGGTGGGCCCTCCGCCGCCGTCGCCGTAGCCGAAAGGCAGCAGGAAGGCGTCCAGCCCCCGCTTCTGCACCCGTTTCCTCCACGTCGCGCAGATCTCCTCCGGGTCGGTTCTGTAGGTATAGCTGGTGGGCAGGAAGGTATCGATCTCGCTTCCGTCGGCTCCCTGCCAGGTGAAATAGTGGTACGGGAACTGATCGCCCTCGTTGTAGGACCAGAAGATCTTCTGCGTCACCAGGTACCGGACCCCGCATCCCTTCAGGATCTGGGGCAGCGCCGCAGAGTAGCCGAAGGTGTCCGGCAGCCACAGGAGGCGGGAATCCACGCCGAATTCCTCCCGGAAGAAACGCTTGCCGTGAATCAGCTGCCGAATCAGCGATTCTCCGCCCGTCATGTTGGTGTCCGGCTCCACCCACATGGCGCCCTCGGGGATCCACTGTCCCCTCTTCGCGGCCTCCCTGATGCGCCCGTACACTTCGGGATAATCCTCCCGGCACATCACATAGGCGGCCGGCTGGCTCTGCAGGTACTTATATTCCGGATACTCCTCCATCAGCCGCAGCTGCGCGGCGAAGGTCCGGCTGGTCTTTCGGCGCGTCTCCGCCATGGGCCAGAGCCACGCCAGGTCCAGATGGGCGTTGCCGATGGCGTAAAAGGCAGGCGCGGTGCTGCCGTTCACGGCCTCCAGCGCCGGCCGCAGGCACTCCCTTGCCGCGCGGTAGGAGGCGCCGCGCGCCTCGGCAGGCTGCTCGAAGTCGACGGCCAGCGTAGCCTGCTCCAGCGCTTCCGCCAGCCGGTCCGCCCGCAGGCTTTCCGGATCAACCTGGTCGGCCAGCAGGCTCAGCGTATGCAGATCCATGTAAAGCTGGTAGGCATCCTCGTCCCAGATGCCGTAGGTCATCTGTCCCAGAACGGCCCGCGTTTTCCCCTCCCGGGGATCCGCGTAGCTGCCCGGCAGCACCGGCCCGGTGCAGCACCCGCCGATATTCTCGGACTGCGGAAAAAAATGCCCCGCGTAGGCTTCCATCAGCAGGTCATAGCTTCGTCCCGCTTCGCCGAAGGCTGTCAGGCAGTTGTCCTCGATAAAATGGTGGGGTACGTCGACCCATCCCGCGCGATAGGTGCCGAAGGATCGTCCGTCCACGAACACGGTGGTTTCGCCGCCGGTGCACAGGTCCATGACGATGCGCCTTCCGGCCGCCTCGGGCGGCAGGGTGATGCCCGCCCGCAGCCAGCAGTATTCCCAGCTTCTGCCCCAGGCCGTGCCGGGGCTGATCGGTTCAAAAGGCTGCGCCGCCGCCTGCTCCGGCGTCAGATGCTCCGTCGTCAGAAAAGCCTCTGCCTCCATGCTCCCGAGGGGACGGTAAAAATCCTTCTTCAGGGTGTCGATCCAGTGCGCCAGGCGTCCGCGCCACTCCGAATGCATGTATTTCATTTTTCTCTCCTCCCGGGGCCAGTATAGCATAAAAGGCATTCTGCAGAAAGAGCAGAATTGTTACTTGTTTTTTCAAAAAACTTGCCTGCGTGCTGCCAGAGAAATCATTATTGACAAAGTAAAAAGCAAAGAGTAAAATGCCATCGATGCTTGGAAGTAATTCCAACCGCTCAATAAAAGTGAAAAGGAGAATTGTCATGAAGAAGATTCTTGCTGTCCTGATTACCATGATCATGGTGTTCTCTCTTGGCTTCCCTGCTGCTCTTGCAGATGGGGGGGCTGTGTACTGGCTGAATTTCAAGCCTGAACTGGATGAAACGCTGCAGTCCCTGGCCGCCAAGTATACCGAAAGCACCGGCGTTGCGGTGAAAATCGTGACCGCCGCTTCCGGAAGCTACAATTCCACGCTGCTGAACGAAATGGGCAAGAGCGGCGCTCCGACCTTGTTCGTCATCGGTAACGCTGAAGGCGTCAGGGAATGGGGCGAATTCGCCATGGACCTGACCGGCACCCCGATCGCCGAAGAACTGACGACCGATGCCTACAACCTCTATGATGAGGAAGGCCGTCTGGTATCCATCGGCTACTGCTACGAATGCTACGGCATCGTTGTCAATCCCGAAAACGTGGAGAAAGCTGGCCATTCCATGGACGAGCTGGTCAATTTTGAGGGCCTGAAGGCTGTGGCGGAAGACATTCACGCCAACGCTGAGGCCCTGGGCTTCGACGCTTTCGCCTCCGCGGACATGGATTCTTCCTCCAGCTGGCGGTACACCGGCCACCTGATCAACCTGGAATACTTCTATGAGAAGAAGGCGGACGGCTGGAAGGATATGCCTGCCACGCTGACCGGCGACTATGTTGACAACTTCAGGGCCCTGTACAGCCTGATCGTGAACAACAGCATTACCGATCCCAAGGATCTCGCCACCGGCGGACATGATGCCGCGGAAGAGTTCATGAGCGGAAAGGTGACCTTCTACCTGACCGGTTCCTGGGATTATGCCACGCTGGCCGCCCGGGTTCCCGGTGCGAAGATGATTCCTTATTACTGCGGCGTAGAAGGCGAGGAAAAAGCCGGTCTAAACTGCGGTACTGAAAACTGCTGGGCTATCAACAAGGATGCCTCTGACGCGGACAAGCAAGCTACCATGGACTTCATGATGTGGCTGGTCAGCGATCCGGAAGCTTCTGCGATCATAGTCGAGCAGCTGGGAGTTATTCCCTACAAGCATGCTGCTGAATCCACCAACGGTTTCCTGAGTGATGCTGCGAATTATACTGCCAACGGCTGTTATGTGATGGAATGGGTTTCTCAGCCCAATGTAGACGCATACCGGGCGGCCCTGGTTTCCGCACTTAACCAGTTTGACGCGGACCAGACCGACGCGAACTGGGAGCTGGTTCGGACCGCCATCGTGGATGGCTGGGCTACGAACTACGCTGCCGCGAACGAATAATACCTGATACCTGTCATTCTGCAGGGCGGACGCCTTCGTCCGCCCTGCTCTTTTCAACAGAGAGGGGAGTGCGCTTCGTGCGGAAAGGGATATTCAAGAATCCGATGAGGCGGTGGGGCTGGCTGTTCCTGGGCCCGGTCACCATCTGCTTCGTTATCGGATTCGTCTGGCCCTTTTTCCAGGGCATCTATCTGTCGTTCTGCAAGTTTAAACTGATCAACAGGGCAACCTGGATCGGATTTGGCAATTATGCAAAGGCGTTGTCTGATCCCAGTTTTCTGCATGCTTTTTGGTATACAGCTCTGTTCGCGATTGTCAGTCTGCTGCTGATCAATATTCTCGGGTTTGCCGTTGCCTACGCACTGACTCAGGGAATCAAAGGCAGCAACCTATATCGGACAGTTTTTTTCATGCCGAACCTGATCGGCGGCATTGTGCTGGGATATATCTGGTCCATGATTTTTGACGGAATTCTGTCCCGGTACAGCACTTCCATTCTCCTGAACGCCAATTACGGGTTCTGGGGACTGATTATCCTGATGTGCTGGCAGCAGATCGGATATGTGATGATCATTTATATCGCCGGACTGCAGGCTGTGCCGGAGGATATGCTGGAAGCCGCCAAGATTGACGGTGCCACAAAGGCTCAGACGTTATTCCGGGTGACGATTCCCAATGTGATGCCTTCTATCACAATCTGTACATTTCTGACTTTGACCAACGGATTCAAGCTATTTGACCAGAACCTGGCGCTTACCGGCGGACAGCCCTTCCTGATTCAGCCGGACGGAACTTCTGTCAAAACAACGGAAATGCTGGCGCTGAATATCTACAACACCTTCTACACCGCCAGTTCCTCCTCCAAGGGTGTGGCCCAGGCCAAGGCTGTCCTGTTCTTCATCCTGGTGGCCGGGCTGGGTCTCCTGCAGCTGTGGTATACGCGGAAGAGGGAGGTGCAGCAGTAATGGGAAACAGGCTAAGCCTCCGGTCAGAAAAGCGGTCCAAAATGATACTGTCCATCGTACTGGCCGTGATCTGCGTCATATATGTGCTGCCCGTTGTGATGGTGGCGCTGAATTCCTTCAAGCTGAATACCTATGTCAAGACCGATACCTTCGCGCTGCCCACCGGTGAGATGTGGGCCGGGATCCAGAACTTTGAGAAGGGCGTTACTTTCGGAAACTATCCCTTCTGGAACAGCGTTCTTTACAGCACGGTGATCACCCTTCTTTCCACGGGGATGATTCTGCTGTTTACTTCCATGGCGGCCTGGTATATCGCGCGGGTGAACTCCCTGGTCTGCAAGGCCATCTATTACCTGTGCGTGTTTTCCATGGTGGTTCCCTTCCAGATGGTGATGTATACCCTGTCCCAGACGGCGGACTCCCTGAGCCTCAATACGCCCTGGACGATTCCCATCGTGTACCTCGGATTCGGCGCAGGGCTGGCGATCTTCATGTTTGCCGGCTTCGTGAAATCCATTCCGCTGGAAATCGAGGAAGCAGGATCCATTGATGGATGCAACACGGTTCGGATGTTTTTCTCAGTGGTTTTCCCGATGCTCAAACCAACGATGATCTCCGTGGGCATTCTTGAAATCATGTGGATCTGGAACGATTACCTCCTTCCATATCTTGTGTTGGATATAAATCTATACCGGACGATTCCGATTCACATCCAGTATCTGAAAGGCAGTTACGGCACGGTGGATCTTGGAGCCACCATGGCACTGATTCTTATGAGTATTATACCGGTCATCGTTTTTTACCTGGCCTGCCAGAAACACATCATTAAAGGTGTGGCTGCAGGTGCGGTAAAGGGGTAAATCTCTTATGGCATTATCGTGACCTGCGAGCTAAAGAAATAAAAAACGCCTGTACTGGAGAGCTCCATTTCCGACAGTGCTCCGGGAGAAAGGCGGATTCATGGTTAATTATCAAAAAATACAAATGGTATATTGCCAAAATTTACTTATCTGTTGCCTTTTTGGTTTTTATGCGTTATAATGCTCCTCAGTTGAAAGAGCAAAGCGGTTTATGCCCCTTTGTTTTTCATGTTGGATTTTTATCTTTCTCTTGAACCCTGTTCAGGAGCGAAAAAAGGGGATGGTTTGTTGAATTTCTGGCAAAATACTTGGAAACATCGTGCTCATGTGGTGATGGCGCTTCCTGCGTTCTTGATCCTGCTCTTCATTATGTACATTCCGATGTCCGGTCTGGTCATGGCCTTCAAGAACTTCGACTACTCAAAGGGTATCTTTGGCAGTGACTGGGTGGGGTTGAGCAACTTCGAGTTTTTGATTAAGTCTCGCGATACTTTTGTCAACATGACAAAGAACACCATCCTGTATTATCTTCTGTTCACTGCTGTCGGTACGGTGCTGAATGTTACGATTGCTATCTGCATTGATCAGCTTGCTTTCAAAAAAGCCGGAAAAACGATGCAGACACTAATGATCATTCCTGTTTTTATTTCTTACGCGGCCGTTCAGTTTATTGTTTTTGCATTTATTGACTCCCGTACAGGCCTGATCAACCATTTGTTCGGAACACGGACCCGATTTTATTCCAATGCTGGGTATTGGCCCTGGATTCTTCTGATTGTGAAAATCTGGAAGGATACCGGTTATGGTTCAGTACTGTACATGTCAGTTCTCGCCGGAATCGATACTGCTTTGTATGAAGCAGCTGATATTGATGGCGCAAACAAGTGGCAGCAGATTGCTCACATTACAATTCCTTCATTGATTCCGATGATCACCGTCATGCTACTGCTTTCCGTCGGAAACGTAATGCGTTCAGACACCGGCCTGTTCTATCAGGTAACCCGGAATAACGGTGCTCTGTACAGCACAACGCAGGTTATCGACTCGTATATACTGAATCAGATACTTCACTCTTCGAATTTCGGATATACCGCAGCAGCTTCCTTCTTCCAGTCCATCGTCGGACTCCTTATGATGCTCCTCGCCAATTTCACGGTTCGCAGGATCGAACCTGAAGGCGCGCTTTTCTGATTGGCGAAGGGAGGAATGAATAATGAGTACTGTAGCTGCAAAACAACCCTCGAAGAATGTGAAGATCAGCACTAGAAGAAAAAAAATAGGTCTGGGACAGATTATCCTTCTGTTCTTTGTATTCCTGTTTACGCTGTTCTGCTTTGCGCCGGTGATTCTGGTTTTCGTTTCTGCTTTCACCGATGAGATGTGGATTAATCAGAACGGGTTTTCCTTCTTTCCTGGTCAATGGAGCATGAACGGAATGAACTCCGTGCTTCGCTATGGCAACCAGCTGCTGACTTCTTACGGAATAACTATTTTTATCACGGTCGTGGGAACTTTTCTGGGGCTGCTGGTTATGAGCATGTATGCCTATTCAATCAGTCGTCCTGGCTTCAGACTGGCCCGTTTTCTTTCCATTTTTCTTCTGATTCCGATGCTTTTCAACGGCGGTCAATTGTCCGGATACATAGTTTTCACCAGTTGGTACGGTCTGAAGGACAGCCTCCTGCTGCTGATTCTTCCTTTGGCTGTCACAACGATGAATGTCATCATTCTGAGGACCTACATTTCCAACAGTATCCCTGGAGAACTGATGGAGGCAGCAACCATTGACGGCGCTGGTGATTATCGTACTTTCTTCCAGATTACGCTTCCGTTGCTGAAGCCATCTTTGGCCGCTGTCGGCTTTATGATGGCGACTGCTTACTGGAATGACTGGCAGAACGCTCTGATGTATATCACCACAAACAGCAAAAAACCCCTGCAGCTCCTGTTAATTAATATACAGAAGAGCATCGAATTCCTTCTGAATAACAACAATGTTCCTGCAGCCGCTCGTGCTGCCATGGGCAACACCATCCCACAGTATTCTTCCACGATGGCGACGGTGATTGTGGTTATTGGCCCGATTATGGTAATATACCCCTTCTTCCAGAAGTATTTCATCAAGGGCCTTACCGTTGGTTCTGTCAAAGGTTAATCGTGGCTGGGTGATTTCTGACGGTTTCGCTTCAAACCGTTTAGAAATAAAATTTTTTAAGGAGGTTCCTGTACCTATGAAGAAGCTTGTTTCTCTGTTACTGGTTCTGGCTCTGGCTCTGGGCGTCATGTCCTTTGCCAGCGCAGAAGACAAGGTTGTGATCAACCTGTACCGCTGCTCCTTCAACGTTGCGACCCCTGATCCTGAACAGGTGAAGAAGGTTGAAGACGCGATCAACGCTTACATCGCGGATAAAATCAACGTTGAAATCCGTCTGAACGACATCGGTTCCGGCGAATACACCGAAAAGGCGAATCTGGCGCTGGCCAACAACGAGATCAACCTGCTGTGGACGGCCTCTTGGGAGAGCACCATCGGCACCAATGACCTGGTTCCGAAAAATGCCGTCTATGACATCACCGATCTGCTGCCTGGCACCGCGCTGTACGGCTCCCTGGCGGAAGGTCAGTGGGAAGCGACCAAGTACAACGGCCGCAACTACTTCATCCCCGTCTACAAAGACAACGTGGAAGGCTACGATGTGATGTTCCGTAAGGACCTGGTTGACAAGTACAACTGGGATATCACCTCTGTCAAGACTCTGGCCGACCTCGAGCCCATGCTGGCCGATGCCGCTGCTGAAGGTCTGAAGTATCCTTTCCTTACTCAGAAGACTGCTATGTTCTATCGTTGGTACATCGGTTCCTTCGATTTCTTCACTGCGGACGCTTCCACTAACTTCTTCGCCGTGTCCCGCGAGACCAACGAAGTAGTTAACACCATTCAGACTCCTGAATATCTCGAGTTCTGCAAGCTGATGGCTGACTGGGCAGAAAAGGGATACATCTCTGAAGATGAAGCCACCAAGGTAACTACTGATACCACCACGCAGAGCAAGGACTGGGCCATCTCCTGGTGGACCGATATTCCCGTGAATGCCGAAGCGAACAGCCGCTATGGCCAGGAAGTTGTCATGCAGCCCATCGCTCCCCGGTATGCTCACAGCACTTCCGCTCTGGGATCCTGCTACTGCATCACCAAGAACAGCACTGAAGCCCAGGCCAAAGCAGCCATCGACTTCATGGGCCTGCTGTACACCGACAGCAAGCTGGCTGATATGTACACCTTCGGTATCGAGGGCGAAGACTTTGAGTACACCCAGGCTGAGGGTCAGGCCATCCAGCATGTAACCCAGCACAGCGACAAGTACAACCACAGCATGTGGGAGTCTGCCAACGCCACCATCGTAACTCCTCTGGATAACGAGCCCGATAACAAGGCTGATCTGTACGATGCGTTCAACAGCGGCGCTGAGACCTCCTGCGCGGCTGGTTTCCGGTTCGACAAGACCCCTGTGGAAGCTGCCTACTCAGCTTGCCAGGGCCTGTTCGATCAGTATGGCTTCCAGCTGGAGAACGGCGGAGTAGCCTCTGCTGATGTCGAAGCTACGATTGCTGATTATCAGGCGAAACTGGACGGTGCTGAATACCAGAAAGTGCTTGAAGAGTTCCAGAAGCAGTATGATGCTTGGAAAGCTCAGTAATCACTGATTGATCATTCCTCTGGCTGCCCCAATTTCGGGGCAGCCATTTTGTTTTGCTTTTATTCTTTTTCCTGTAGTTTGGCAAAAAAACAACGGGTCTTCAGGAACTTAGTCCTTTGAGACCCGTTGTTGTTTTCAGTAGCGATTGTTTTCTCCTCGCGGCCGGAGGATGTAATTGACTCAGTCATAAACAGCCTTCTTTGCGGCCTCAATTTCCTCTTCCCAGGTCAGGTACCGATACTGCTGCGCCCTGGGATCCGTGGCAAACCAGGCCAGGAAATCCTCCATCATGGGCGTCGTCCAGGGGCGGTCGATCTGCGCGGTGGTGTAGGTGCCGCTCTTCAGCCGGTCGAACCCGAAGAAATCCCGGACGTGGTTTTTCTCCGCCCGTACGACGACGTTCTCCGCCATATGCGCCGGGATGAAGATGACGCCGCTGACCGTGCCCAGCACCACGTCCCCGGGCATGCAGATCGCCTGGCCTATCCGGCAGGGCGCGTTGTATCCGGTCATGACGCAGTTGCCGATTCCGGTGGGATCCGTCCCCCGGTAGAAGATCTGGAAATGATCCATCTCGGCGATCTGCTGCAGGTCGCGCACGCCGCCCCAGATCACGGCGCCGCCGTTCTTCGTGCGGGTCCGGATGGCGGTGGACAGGTTCCCGCCCACGTAGGTGCCCTCGAAGATCTTGTCGTACAGATCCACCACAACCACATCGTCCTCGACCAGGTTGTCGATCACCCACTGGTTGTAGAATCCCCGGTGCCCTTCCTCCTTCGTGCCGATCTTCATCAGCGCGTCGTCCAGGTCCGGCCGGCGGGGAACCATCACGGCGGTCACCGCCCGGCCCACCAGCACGGTGCCCGGGGATGTCATCCTGAAACTGCATTCCCAGTTGTTGCGGTATCCCGCGTTCCAGAGCGGTCCCCAGGCCTCCTCGAAGGTGATGTTCCGCATTCTGCGCAGGATATCCGCGCTGACCATGGGCCGCCCGTCCGGCAGGCGCTCCCCTTTCCATTCCGGCGTCAGCCGGATGATCGTTTCCCGATCGTTGAAGAACATGCCCCGCACTCCTTTCCTTCCCTCGCGTTTTCGGGTACTCTTTCTTCCGTATGTGATTGATTTCTTATTATTTCAGCATCTGCCCGCAGTCAATCCGGATGCAGTCCCCCGTCTCCGCCGCGCCCGCCGGGGAGCACAGGAAGCGCACGGCGGCGCCGACCTCCTCCGGCAGGACCAGCCGGTCCGGGTTCCGCATGCCGCGGTTGATGGTTTCCATCGGCCTCCTGCTCCTGAATTCCGGGTGCCCGGTCTTGAACTCAATCCGGACGCCGCCCAGGCTCAGGCAGTTCACCGGGATTCCGTACGGCTGCAGCTCCAGCGCCGCCTCGCGGGTCAGCATCCGGATCCCGCCCTTGGTCATGGCGTATCCGATATCGAAGCAGGTCGGGCGTTTTCCGTGGACGCTTCCGATATTGATGATTCTGGGCGCGGGGCTCTGCTTCAGCCAGGGCAGCGCAGCCCGGATCATCCGCCAGTATCCCCCGAAATTGATGTTCCACAGCCTGCCCAGGCTCTCCTCCGTGTATTCGTCGATGAACAGGTTCGGCTGCATGGCGGCGTTGTTGACCAGCACGTCCAGCCGTCCGAACCGGCGTACGGTCTGCTCGACCAGGCCCGCGGCCTGCGCGGGGTCGGACACGTCCGCCTGCAGCAGGATGGCTTCCCCGCCGGCCTTCCGAATCTCCTCCAGCAGCTCCTCCGCCATCTGCCGGTTCGTGTTGCAGTGGATGACGCATTTCATGCCCGCCGCGCTCAGCGCCCGGGCGATTCCCGCGCCGACGCCCTTGCCGCTCCCGGTGATCAGTGCCACGCGCTCCTCCGGCTCATCCGCGGCCGCCGGCTCCGGCCTGTAATCCGCGAATTTGCGCGGGGGCGCCGGCCGCCTCTCCCGCATGCGTTCCCCGTAGTACAGGGTCATCCCGCCGTCCGCCCGCAGGTCGCTGCCGCAAAGCGGCGCGGCGCCGGGCGTCAGCAGGAACGCGGTCAGGTCGTTCAGCTGGTCCGCGCGGGGAATCTCCCGCAGCGGATACCGCAAATCGGTTCCGCAGTAGAAATGCGAAAGGTCGCTCTTCAGGTCCGGGTCGCCCTCCATGGGCCCGCGCTGGACGAAGAAGCTGCGTACCCCGTCCGTGCCGTAATCCTGGCTGATCTCGCGGCTCAGCATCTGGACCGCCGCGCATCCCGCGCTGAACAGGAACCCGTATCCCATGGGCTTTTCCGCGTGAACGCTGTTGAGGAAGATGATGCTTCCCTCCCGCTGCTCCCGCAGGATGATCCCGAAAATCTTCGTCACGCACCAGGCGGCCAGCGGCCCCTCGTCCCGGGCCCGGGCAAGCGTCTCCTCTTCCGCTTCCTCGATTCCGCAGCGCAGGAAGGGCGGCGCGGGATGGATCACCCCGGCCAGCGGGCGGGGGCAGGCGTCCGCGAAGGCACGGACCTCCGCCTCCTTCCACAGCCGGATTCCCTCCGGCGGCGTCGCGACCCTGTACCCCAGGCCGCTCAGATGAGCTTCCAGCGCCCTGGCCTGGGGGCTTCTCATGTCCGTGATAACGACAGTTTTCATTCCGTATCAGCTCCAGGTTCTGTCATGGGAGTAGACATTGTCCCACCGGGAGGTATCGGGCCACAGCTCCGGATAGTCCGGATGCAGGTGCTCCTTCAGCACCTCGTCGTTGTAATCCTCGACGCCCAGGCCGGGGGTATCCGGCACGGTGATGAAACCGTCCTTCACCAGCGGCTTCTCCGGGCCGATGGTGATGTCGTTCCACCACGGCACGTCCACCGAGTGGTTCTCCAGCACGTAGAAGTTCTCCGTCGCCGCGACGGAATGGACACAGGCCAGCGCGGAAACCGGCGTCTCCGCCATGTGCACGGCCATGGCCACCCCGTAACGCTGCGCCAGGTCGCCGATCTTCTTGTTCTCCAGAATGCCGCCGCTGGAAAGGATGTCCGGGTGAATGACCGATACGCCCCGGGCCTGCAGCAGGGGCTCGAAGCCCTCCGCAAGGAAGATGTCCTCGCCGGTGCAGATCGGAACGGTGGTGCTCTGGCTCAGCCGGACGTACTGGTCCGTATACTGCCAGGGAATCATGTCCTCCGCCCAGGCGATGTTGTATTTCTCCAGCCTGCGGCAGAGCCTGATGCAGTCCTCCAGCGGCAGGTGGCCGAAATGGTCGATCGCCAGGGGAATCTCGTACCCGATCACGTCCCGCACGTCGCTGACGTACTTCTCCAGCTGGTCGAAGCCCTTTTCGGTCAGGTGGATGCCGGTGAAGGGATGCGCGATGTTCTCCCAGTCGTAGGCGCGGTTCCGCCAGTACCTTTTCTCCTCCGGCTCCTTCGCCTCCCGGGCCCTGCGGTGCGCCTCCTCCATCTCCGCCAGCATGCCCAGGGGCGCGTTGATCGTCCCGGGCTCGCCGAAGAGCTCCCCGAGCCCCAGGTCCATCTTGGCGAAGGTGAAACCCTTGTCCATCCGGGCCTTCAGCGCCTTGCCCATATCCGTTCCCGTATGCTTGCCCTCCACGTCCGTGTCGCAGTAGCAGCGGATCCGGTCCCGGTATTTTCCGCCCAGCATCTGGTACACCGGCACGCCGTAGGCCTTTCCGGCCAGATCCCAAAGTCCGACCTCCACGGCGCACACGCCGCCGCCCTGCCGGGCCGGGCCTCCGAACTGGCGGACGCGGCGGAACAGCTTCTCCACGTTGCAGGGGTTCTCGCCCAGGATCCTGCTCTTCAGCATTTCCGCGTACACGCGGCAGCCTCCGTCCCGGACCTCGCTGAGGCCGACGATGCCCTGATTGGTGTAGATCTTCATCAGCGTGCAGTGCATCGGCGCGCCGACGATATCCGTAAAGCGGATGTCCGTAATCTTCAGCTCGCTGGGATAGGAATTCCTGTTGATCTTTGCAGAAATCATTTCTTCCATTTTTATGTCCCCCGTTGATTTGATGGAATGGCGTGCCCGGATCCGCTGCCCGGAGGCAGATGCTGCCCCTGTCTTCTCCCTGCGCCGGATCCTGTTTTGTTTGGATGCTTCGAGGATTATAGCAGAAGAAACCCCGGCGCGCAAGATGGGTTTTTCCTGCGGCCGGGGCCTTCCCGGTTCCCTCGGGGAGGGAACCTTTACAGCTTTTTTCAGCCTGATTTTCTGTCGCGTTTTATCCTGTTCCGGCGTCATGGCACGGCTTATGTCCGGATGGCCAGCATGCTCTCCAGCGAGCCGTCGTCCGCGAAAACCATATAATCGCGGACGCCCAGGCGGACCGCGTCCCCCGCCTGCCTCTTCCCGTATTCCCATCCGCCGGTGATCACCCGGATCAGGGAATTCCCCGCCCGGACCCTGCAGTCGTTGACATCGCCCAGATAGTACAGCGTCTCAAGTCGTCCCCCGAGGGGGCCCGCCTCGTCGAAATACAGGTTCTCCGGCCGGATCGCCACGTCCACCCTTCCCCGGCAGGGGCCGTCGTAGGGCAGCCGCTGGTTTCCGAGCCCGGGCAGCAGGATGCTCCCTTCCCCGGCCTCTCCCTTGAAGAAATCCACCTTGCCCAGAAAATCCGCCACGAACTGGTTCACCGGATGGTCGTAGATCTCCCGGGGAGAGCCGCTCTGCTGCACGACGCCCCGGTTCACGACGAAAATCCGGTCGCTCATGGCCATGGCCTCGGTCTGGTCGTGGGTGACGTACACGACGGTGATCCCGAGGGCGCGCTGGATTTCCTTGATTTCAAAGCGCATGGATTCCCGCAGCTTCGCGTCCAGGTTCGACAGCGGCTCGTCCAGCAGCAGCAGCTTCGGCTCGGCGACCAGCGCCCGCGCCAGGGCGATCCGCTGCTGCTGTCCTCCGGAGAGCTGGTTCGGAAGCCTGTCCGCGTACTGGCTCAGATGGACGATCTCCAGCGTTTTTCCCACCCGTTCCCGGATTTCGTCCCGGGGTGCCTTCCGGATGGTCAGCGGATAGGCCGCGTTGTCGTAGACGCTCATATGCGGCCATACGGCGTAGTTCTGGAAAACCATGCCCACGCCCCGCTTCTCCGGCGGAACGAAGGTCTTTCCCCCGGAGACCAGCTCGCCGTCGATATACAGCTCACCCGAGCTGGGCTTCTCAAACCCCGCGATGATCCGCAGCAGCGTGGTCTTTCCGCAGCCTGAAGGTCCCAGCAGCGTGACGAACTCCCCGTCGCGGAACTCGTCCGTAAACTCCTGCAGCACCACGTTGCTGCCGAAGCTCTTCCGTATTTGATTCAGCTTGATGCCTGCCATCCGTCCCTGTCCTTTCTCTGTCAGATGGAAAACTCTCCCCGGGTCAGCCGGTTCAGCGCCAGGTTCAGTCCCGCGACAAACAGCAGGATGCCGAAAGCCATGGCACAGCTCTGGGGCTGGCTGGTGAATGTCCAGTATTCATACAGCTGGTAGCCGATGGTCTTGGTCGTGCTGGAATACAGCAGCGTGGTCATCGACAGCTCGTAGAAGCTGGGAATAAAGATGAGGAACCAGCCCGCGGCGATGGAGGGAAAGATCAGCGGGCCGGTGATGCGCAGCATCGTCCGGATCCAGCTGGCCCCGGCGGCCTGGCTGCACTCCTCGAGCGACGGGTGGATCTGGCTCATGGCCGAAACGACCGTACGCATGCCCATCATCATGTATTTCACCATGTAAGCGGCGATCAGGATCCAGGCCGTGTTGTACAGGTTCAGCCCGAAATTCCCCCGCATGGTCATGATCAGGCCCAGCGCGATCACGACCGAAGGGGTCCCGGAGCCCAGCGTGATCAGGAAGTTCGGTATATTCCGTCCGCGGATGCGGGTGCGCTGCAGCAGGTAGCTCATGACGCAGGCGATCACCAGTCCGAAGGTCGCCGCGGCCGCCGCGAAGGCCAGGGAGTTTTTCAGGCAGTTCAGCGTCTCCGTCCGGGCGAAGACCTCCGTCCAGTTGGACAGGGTGAAGTTGCTTCCTTCCAGCACGCTCCGGCCCACGTCCGTCTTGAAGGAGGTGGTCAGGATCGTGGCGAAGGGCAGCAGGATCACGACGGCGCAGAACAGCGCCACAGCCGCCGTCAGCGGGATCCGCCATTTCCGCAGGTCCACGGTCGTGGGCTGCGTGGATTTCCCGGAAACGGTGATGTACTGTTTCCGCGCCAGCAGCACGTCGGAGATGAACAGCACGATCAGCGCCACGGCCATCAGGAACACGGACATGCCGATGGCGTCGTTCATCCCCTGCTGGCCGATGCCCGCGTATTCGACGATCCGGGTCGTCACCGTGTTCACGTTGCCCGGCTTCCCGATGATCGAGGGGATCCCGTAGCAGCTCGCCGCCGCGATGAAGACGAGCAGGGCCCCCGCGATCAGCGACGGGCTCATCATGGGCAGCGTGATCCGGAAAACCGTCCTCATCGGCGAAGCGCCGGAAGCCCGGCTCGCCTCCTCCAGGGAGGGATCCATCTTTTCCATGGCGCGGCTGATGGTGATGAACGCATAGGGATAATAAAACGTGGTCAGCACCCAGATCATGCCCGGCAGGGTATAGACGTTCAGGGGTCCCGGGGCGTCCCCCAGCCCCAGCAGCGCCCGCAGCCACAGGTTGACCGTGCCCACGTTGGGGTTCATCAGCCGCAGCCACGCCATCGCGCCCACGTAGGGCGGCACCATGTATGTCAGCACGAAGAGGAACCGGAAGATCCTCCGTCCGTACAGGTTCGTCCTTCCCACCAGAAAAGCCAGCGGGAAGGCGATCAGCGTGCCGAGGATCATCGTTGCGAAGGCGGCGGCCAGCGTGTTGGTCAGCGCCTCCAGGTTCAGCGGGTACGTATACAGCCGCCTGAGGGTTTCCAGGGAAAATCTCCCCTCCGGGAAGAAGCACCGCACCGTCGTATAGACGGAGGGCAGCACCTGAAAAAACAGCAGGAAATCGATGATCAGCAGGATCAGGATCCACTTGAAATCCATGATCCAGCTCTTCTCCCGCATCATCAGCGCGGCCAGCAGCAGGACGTCCAGGATCAGCAGAACGCCGGCCGCCTCAAGGGTCCGGCTGCCGGAGATCACCCAGCCGAGGAGGCGCGGAACGCCGCCCCGGGCGGCCAGCACGAAGGCCTCCAGCTGCGCGCCCTTATCCCGGATGCTCTTTTTCAGCGCGGTCACATGCTCCGCCGTGGAATCCGAAAGCGAGCCTCCGCTGATAAAGTACATCTGCATCAGCATCGCCCGGCGCTCGTCTCCCTCCAGGTTACCCGCCAGCTTTTCCGCTTCCGGGGGCAGCTGTTCCGCTCCTTCCGCCGCGCACGCAAGCAGCCGTTCCCGCGCGTCTCCGCCCAGCGCGGCGAGCCTTCTGCGCTCGCCCGCGCCGATCTTCGGCCCGCCGGCGAGGTACGCGGCATACAGGATTCTCCCCGCAAGCCCCGTGTCCGCCGTCTCTGTCAGCGCTTCCGCGTCCTTCCCCGCGCCTGCCTTCTGGCCCTCCCAGGCGCGGACCACAAGCCTCCGGATCAGTCCGTCCAGCTCCGTCCGCGCCGCGGGTTCCAGCCGGTCGATGCCCGGCTCGGCGATGGGCGCCCATCCGCTTTCGACATCCCGCGCCAGCGCCGATACCGCGCGGTAGGCATCCTCCGAGGTAAAGCCGGACTGTTCGTGGGCCTTCTGGCCGTAAACGCCGGCAAAAAGCAGAGCCAGCCCCAGGGCAAGCGCCAGCGCCAGGCCGGCCTTCGTCCGCGCGGCGCCGGCGTTCCGCAGTTTCCTGCCGGCCTTTGCTCCCTGTCTCCCGCTCATCTGTCTCCTCCGGCCGTTTTCGCCGCGGCCTGCCCTTCAGGAAGGGAACAGGGGAAGCCGCCGGGCGGATTCCCCTGTTCCATCGCTTTTTCTTTCCGGATCGTCACTGGGTCACTTTTTCTGCCCAGGTCTTCAGAATCTCCTGCCGCTCCCGGTACGCCTTCTCCCAGTTCACGCCGAGATCCTTTCCGATCAGCTGCTCGGTGTCCACGGAACCCGCGGGGTTCTCCGCCATGCCCTTCAGCACGGAGTGCATGTAGCCCTGCATGATCACCCTCTGGGCTTCCTCCGTCAGCAGCCAGGAGGCCACGGCCTCCGCCGCCTCCGTATTGACGTTTTTGGAGAATTCCTCCGCCACGATCATCACCGTGGAGGGGATCAGCACCACGCCGTCCTCCGGATAGATGATCTCGAGGTTCGTCACGGGCTCCCCCTTCTCCTCGCCGTCGTGCAGGGCCTTCAGGATGGATTCCTCAAGGATCATCAGCGCGGCGCACTCCCGGGTCTGAAGCTTCGCGATCGCCGTGGACCCGGACTCGAGCATCACCTTGTTGGCGCCCAGCCGGTCAAAGTATTCCGTTCCGTACTTCTCCATCAGGGAAACGACGGCCGCATAGGTGGTTCCGCTGGTCTGCGGGTTGCCCATGGAGATGTAGCCCTTCAGTTTTTCGTCATACGCGAAGTCATGGAAGGTCTTCGGAATCTCGATTCCCTTCTCCTTCCAGTAGTCGACGCTCTCCGGGTTGAAGGCGAGCACCATGTTGCACACCCGGACCGGATACCAGGTGCCGTCCGGATCGTACGGGAAGCGGAGCCTGTTCTCCGCGTCCGGGATCTCAAAGGAATGGAGGTATCCGTATTCCTTCATCTCCAGCGAGAAGGCCGGCTCGGCCACCATAAACATGTCGGCGTCCAGCGGCTGGTCGTGGTTTTCGCCCATCTCGCCGTAGATCTTGTTGATCAGCTCGCTGGTGCCGGAATAGAAGAAGAAGCTCCCGTTGTTGCCGGGCTTCAGGTTGGGAAATTCCGCCTTCAGCGCCGCATCCATGATATCCAGCATGAAGGGATACATGGAGGAATAGATCACCAGTTCCCCTTCCACATCCTCGTTCACCGCCAGTGCGCCGGCTCCCGCCGTCATCACCAGCATCGCGGCCAGCAGCGCCGCAGCCCATTTTTTCATTGCGCCCGTTCCTCCTGTTCTTTTTTCCCGGGGATTGCATCGGCTTTCCGAAGCCCGCCCTGTCTCCGTCTTCGCCTATTCTATCATATTCCGCCCGTTTCTTTCAAGAAGCCGTCGTGCCTCAGGGGTTCTCCGCCCCCGCATATTCGTATCCCTCGTCCGTCACCGCCGCGCGGACCGCGTCCTCATCCAGCGGCGCCGTGTGCCGGACGGTCACGCGTCCGGTCGTGTGGTCGGCGGACGCCTCCGTGACGCCGGGAATGCCCTCCAGCGCTTCCCGCACGTGCCGCTCGCAGTTCGCGCACATCATGCCGCCCACGCGGAAAACCGTCTCCGTCGTCCCGCTTTCTTCCGCGCGCTTTCCGCTCCCGGCAGGCTCTTCCCGGCCGTCTGCTGCCGCAGGCGCGCCGTTCTCCTTCCCGTCCGGCTCGGCCGCCGGCATACGTTTCTCCCCGGCGTCCGGCGCCGCCGGAAGTGTCCCCCGCGGCTTCCCGTCCCCGGAGGCGTCATGCATCCGGAACAGGTTCAGGCGCAGGGCGTTCATGCATACGGTGAAGGAGGACAGCGCCATCGCGGCGGCGCCCCACATGGGGTTCATCTCAATCCCCGGATACAGCCCCGCCGCCATGGGAATCAGCAGCGCGTTGTAGGCAAAGGCCCAGAAAAGGTTCTCATGGATATTCCGGAGCGTCGCCCGGGAAAGCCGGATGGCGCCGGAAACGTCGGTCAGCTTTGAGTTCATCAGGACGATATCCGCCGAATCGATCGCGACGTCCGTCCCCGCGCCGACGGCGATGCCGACGTCCGCCCGGGTCAGCGCCGGCGCGTCGTTGATGCCGTCGCCGGCCATGGCGACCCGGCCCCCGGCCTGCAGGCGGCGGATCTCCGCTTCCTTCCCGTCGGGCAGCACGCCTGCGACCACGCGGTTCACGCCCGCCTGTTCTCCGATGGCCGCCGCCGTGCGCTCGTTGTCGCCGGTCAGCATGACCACCTCGATGTCCAGCGCCTGCAGCTCCCGGACCGCCCGGGCGGAATCCTCCCGGATGACGTCCGCCGCCGCAATCATGCCGAGCAGCCTCCCGTTCCGTTCAAAGAACAGCGGTGTCCGGCCCAGGGCGGAAATCCGGTCCGCGGCCGCCTGCATCTCCGGGCCGATCGCGGCCAGGCCGGCGATAAACCGGGCGGATCCGCCGTGGGCTTCCGCCCCGCCGACGCGTCCCTCCAGCCCGTTCCCCGCCAGCGCCCGGAAGCCGGTTACCTCCTCCGCCCGGATTCCCTTCGCCTCTCCGAAGGCCGTGACCGCCTGCGCCAGGGGATGCTCGGACTTCTGCTCCAGGGAATACGCGGTCCGGAGCAGCTCCTCCTCCGTCACGCCCGGCGCGGGAACCACGTCGGTGACGGCCGGCCTTCCCTCCGTGATCGTGCCGGTCTTGTCCAGCGCGGCGATCCGGATCCGGCCGGCGGTCTCCAGCGCCTCGGATGTTTTGAAAAGAATGCCGTTGCGCGCGCCCACGCCGTTTCCGACCATGATGGCCACCGGCGTGGCCAGGCCGAGGGCGCACGGGCAGGACACCACCAGCACCGCGATCGCCCGCTCCAGCGCGAAGGCCGTTTCCTTCCCGGCAATCATCCATCCGGCGAATACGACGGCCGCGATGCCCATCACCGCCGGTACGAACACGCCGGACACCCGGTCCGCGATCCTGGCGATGGGCGCCTTGGTCGCCGCCGCGTCGGACACCATCCGGATAATCCGGGAAAAGGTCGTGTCCTCCCCGGTCCGGGTCGCGCGGGCCCTGATGAAGCCGGTCTGGTTGATCGTCGCGGCGGAAACGGTATCCTCCGGCTCCTTGTCGACGGGGATGGACTCCCCCGTCAGGGCGGATTCATCCACCGCCGTGCTGCCCTCGAGGATGACCCCGTCCACGGGAATCGTCTCCCCGGGCTTCACAAGGAAGATGTCCCCGGGGACGACCTCGTCGATTCCGACCTCCAGCCTTTGGCCGCCGCGCTCCACAACCGCGGTTCTCGGTGCCATCCGCAGCAGGTTCTTCAGCGCGTCCGTGGTCCTCCCCTTCGACAGGGACTCCAGCATCTTGCCGACCGTGATCAGCGCGGGGATCATGGCGGCGGTCTCGAAATACAGCTGATCGTGGCAGATGCCCATCAGCTCCGCCCCGGAGGCGCCGCCGGCCGCCAGCGCGGTCATCCTGTAGAAAATATGCAGCGACCACGCGAAGGAGACGGAGGAGCCGAGGGCGACCAGCGCGTCCATGTTGGGAGAAAGATGGATCAGCCCCCGGAATCCGGACGTGAAGAAATCCCGGTTGACGTACATGGTGACGGCCGCGAGGATCATCTCCGTCAGCGCAAGCCCCAGCGGGTTATGCGCAAGCGGCGCCGGAGCGGGCCAGCCCAGCATGCCGTGGCCCATGGTGATGTACATCAGCGCGGCCAGCCACACCGCGGAAAAGATCAGCCGTTTTTTCAGCCGCGGCGTCTCGCGGTCCCGCAGGGCCTCCTCCTCCGCCGCGATCTTCGCCCCGGCGGACATTCCGTCCTTTTTCCCGGCCTCCGCGCCCATGGGCGAAGCGCCGTAGCCGGCCTTCTCCACGGCGCCGATCACTTCCTCCGGGGAAGCCTCGCCCTCCACGGACATGGAATTTGTCAGCAGCGACACCGTGACCGAATCCACCCGTTCCAGCCTGGAAACCGCCTTTTCCACATGAGCCTGGCAGGCTGCGCACGTCATTCCCGTCACCAGATACTGCTGGGTCATTTTTTCTGTTCCTCCTTCTCTTCCCGGCTCCGGCGCCGGGCCCCTCCCGGCCTCCGGATCCATGCTCAGTTTTATACCCCGCGGGATAAAAAGTCAAGGCAGGCGTCCGCGGCCGCGGAGACCGCTCAGGACGGCCCGGGCGTCCGCGCCCGGGAGCTTAACCTGATGAATCCTGTGTGAATTGTAACATATTGAATCCTGCGTGAATTATCTGGAAAAACATCCTCCCATGGGTTATAATAACATCCTGAAGATTGATTTCTGATACGTGCGCCGCGCGCCCGCGCGGGCGCAGCGCGGAAGGAGGAACAGGGAATGAAAAGACGGACAGCCTGGATTCTGATTTCCCTTTGCGTATTGATCTGGGGCGCCGCCGCCGGCGAATCTGCCCCCGACCCCGTCCTGGAGCAGCTCTCCGGGCTGGAATGGTCCTTCAGCAGCGGGGTCGGCGCCTGGTCCACCGAGCTTCGGATCCGGCCGGACGGGACCTTCACCGGGGAATACCATGACAGCGATATGGGCGAAAGCGGCGAAACCTTTCCGGAGGGCACGGTTTACAGCTGCACCTTCCACGGGCGCTTCGTCCCCGCGGACCAGGCCGACGGCTTCCCCCGCCGCATCCGCGTGGATTCCCTGGAGCCGGATGAGAATCAGCCGGACGGAATCGTCCGGGACGGAATCCGTTTCGTGCTCTCCGTCCCCTACGGCCTGAGCGCCGGGGACGAAATGCTGGTCTATCAGCCCGGCACGGCCGTCAGCGCGATTCCGGAGGAGCTGCGCTTCTGGACGCATCTGCAGGATGGGGAAAATCCGGCGGAGGCGCTGGATTCCTGGTTCCTCTGCAGCGAGCAGAACGGCAGCGGCTTTATCGGCTACGCGGTCCCGGAAGAGGCGGATCCCGCCCTGCCGGATGAAAAGCCCTGAGCAAGGAGGTTCTTCATGAATACAGTCATCAGCCGTTTTCTGGAGCACGCCCAGGCGCGTCCCGGCGCGCCGTGCATGCTGGATATCCGCGGAATGTATACCGCGGATGAGGTTCTCGTCCGCTCCGCGTATCTGGCGGAGCGGATGCTGGATCTGGCCGGCGGGACCGGAAAGCGGATTGCCGTGCTTTTGCCCCGGATCAGGGATTTCGGCGTTGCGCTGGTCGCGGTGATCCGCGCGGGCTGCGCCCTGGTGCCCATTGACGGCGAATATCCCGCGGAGCGGGTGCGCCGGATTCTCACGGACGCGGGCTGCGCGCTCTGCCTGACCACCGGGGCCCGGGCCGGGGACGCTTCCGCCGTGCCCGTCCTGCTCCTGGAGGATGTCTTTCCGGAATCGTGGGATGCGGCGCCGGAGAACCCGCTCCTGGATCTCTCCGATCCGGACGCGGAGGGATACATCGTCTATACCTCCGGCTCCACCGGCCGGCCCAAGGGCGTGGTGCACCGCCAGTCGATGCTGGACTGCGCGCCCGCGGCGCTGGCGGATATCATTCCCATGGGCCCGGACTGCCGGGCGCTGAACATCTCGGGCTTCAGCTTCATCGCCTGCTCGATGGATTTCTTCCCGATGCTCGCCTCCGGCGGCAGCGTGTATATCGCCGATGAGGCGGAGCGGAAGAATACGGATATGCTCTATGCCCTGTTTGAAAAGCGCGGCATCACCGGCCTGTTCATGCCTCCCCGGCTGTACGACATCATGCGCCGGCTGTACGGGCCCCTGCCGCTCCGGTATGTCCTCATGGGCGGTGAAAAATCCTCCGCTTCCGAAGCCGATCCGGGCGTGTGGGAGGTTTACGGCAGCAGCGAGGCCGCCGCGCCGGTCCTGCTCAACCCGCCGGGCCGGGGAGGTCCGGCATCGCTGGGCCGGCCTGCTCCGGGTGTTTCGCTCTGCCTCGTGGACGACGACGGGAACCGGATCGAAGCCCCCGGGGAAATCGGGGAGCTCTGCGTCTCCAGCCCCTGGCTGGCCATCGGCTATAACGGCCTTCCGGAGGAAACGGGCGAGCGCTTCGCGGAAAACCCCTTCCGGCCCGGCGAACGCATGTACCGCACCGGGGACTACATGGCGCGGGATGAAGCGGGGAACTACATCTTCCACGGCCGGAAGGACCGGATGGTCAAGATCCGGGGCTACCGGGTGGAGCTGGGGGAAATCGATCATGTCCTTCTTCAGCTGGACGGCGTCAGCGAAGCCGCCAGCGTGTCCGTCCGGGTGAACGGGGAGGATCACATCGCCGCCTACCTCGCTCCCGGCGGCGCCGCGCCCTCGGAGCTGAAGGACCGGGTGCGGAAGTCCCTGCCGGACTACATGGTGCCGGACTTTTTCGTCTCGCTCCCTTCCCTGCCCCGCAACAGCCGGGGCAAGGTGGATTATCCCCTGCTCAAAAGCCTTGAAATCAACCGGGAGGACGCGGAATACGAACCCCCGAGGACGGATCTGGAGGAGAAGGTCTGCCGGGCCTGCGCGGAGGCGCTGGGCCTGGAGCGCTTCAGCGCCGCGGCGGATTTCTTCGATTACGGCGGCACGAGCCTGAGCGCCGCGGTGCTGATCAGCCGCCTGGAAGGCTGTTCCCTTTCCTTCCAGGATGTTTCCGCCCATCCCACGCCCCGGGCTCTCGCCGGATACCTCGAAAGCCAGCAGGATTCAGCCCTGCCCGCGATGGACCGGGAATCCTATCCGCTGACCAAAACCCAGATGGGCATCTATCTGGAAAGCCTCACCGGCGGAAGCCGGGAAACCTATACCGTATCCTATCTGGCCCGGGCGGCGGAGAACGTATCGGCCGATTCGCTGGTTCAGGCGGTGCATAAGGTCCTGGCGGCGCATCCCGGCATGAAATATATGATCCGTACGGACCGTTCCGGAATGCCCCGCATGTTCATGGCGCCGGATGCCCCGCTGGAAATCCCGGTTTTCGAGGGAACGGAGGAAGGCCGGCTGGACTTTGCCGCCCGGTTCATGCCCGTTGTGCCCATGATGGACAGCCTCCTGATCCATCCCGCGGTTTACAGGACGCCGGAGCGCTGCTATCTTGCGCTGAAGACGCATCTGATCTTCTTCGACGCCTCTTCCATCAGCCTCTTCATCTCCGAAATAAACCGCGCCCTGGCCGGCCTGCCCCTGGAAGGGGAGGAATGCACCGTCCAGCAGGCCGGCATGATCGAGGAGCGCCTGATGCTGGACGGTTCCCACGACCGGGCCCGGGATTATTACCGGAATCTTTTCCGGGATATGGAGGATCTGCCCGCCCTCTCCGGGGATCTGAACGGGCCCCTGACGCCCGGCGTCAGCCGCAACCTGCGCTTTGAGCCCGGCACCCTGGCCTCGGAGCGGGTGAAGGCCTTCTGCGACCGGATCCGCGTTTCCGAAAGCGCTTTCTTCCAGGGCGCCATGGCGCTGCTGCTGAGCAAGTACCTGAACAGCCGGCGCGTCTCCTTCTCCACGGTGTATAACGGCCGCCCCCTCGCGGAGATGAACCGCACGATCGGCACCCTGATCAAGCGCATTCCGGTTTACGGCGACCTCAGCCGGGACCTGTCCGTGGCCGATTATCTCCGAGGCATCAGCCGCCAGCTCTTCTCCACCATGGCCAGCGATATCTTCTCCTTTGACGAAGTCCTGAAGGCCTTCCCGGTCAACGAGGATGTGGAGTTCATCTATCAGGGGGACCTTTTCACGGACAGGATGGGCGCCGGCGCGGGCACGGATCTCCTTCAGGCGGACAGCTGGTTCATGGAGCATTATCATACCGGCATGGTCACCGGCTGCATGTCCATCCAGTTCTTCTCCACCGGCGGCCGGTACAACATGACCGTCGAATACCGCAACGAAAAATTCACCGAGGCGTGGGTCCGGCGCTTCGCGCAGGATCTCTTCACCACGGCGGAGCAGCTGCTCACCGTCCGGAACATCTCGGAGGTTTCCCTCCTGACGGAGGAGGACCGCGCGCAGCTGGCCTCCTTCAACGATACCGCCGTTCCGATCGCCTTCCTTCCCGTCCAGGAGCAGATTCACCGCCGCGCGCTGGAAAAGCCCGGCGCGGCCGCGGTTACCGCCGCCGGAAGGACGCTCTCCTTCCGGGATCTGGATCTGCTCAGCAGCCGGCTGGCGCAGGCGCTCCGGCTCCGCGGCGTGGTCCGCGGCAGCCTGGTGGGCGTCCTCTTTGACCGCAGCGTCTGGGCCTATGTGGCGGAGCAGGCCGTGTTGAAGGCCGGCGGGGCGTTCATTCCCTTCATCCCCGATTATCCGGACGAGCGGATCGCCTTCTGCATGGAGGATGCGGGCGCCCGTCTCCTCCTGACGGCGCGGGACATGCTTTCCGGCCGTGACCTGTCCGGCAGGGGCTTTGAGGCGCTTACGCTGGAGGAGGCCTTCGGCGCGGCCCGGCCCGACGATATCCGGCCGGACGAGGCTTTCCCTGCCGCGCCGCTCACGCCGGTCGGCCCGGAGGATCTGGCCTACTGCATCTATACCTCCGGCTCGACGGGGCGTCCCAAGGGCGTGCTGATCGAGCACCGGAATATCGCCAACTATGTCCACCGGAACGAAAAATCCCTTGAAATCATGCATTACGCCGCGCCCGGAAGGGTCTGCCTGGCGCTGGCCTCCTTCTCCTTCGACGTGTCCGTGGTGGAGGAGTTTGTCCCCCTGTGCAACGGAAACCCGGTGGTGATCGCCACCGAGGCGGAGATCCACGATCCCTCCGCCCTCGCCCGGCTGATCCGGGAAACCGGCGTCTCCGGCATCACCTGCACGCCCACGTATCTGATGAGCCTGCTGGATATTCCGGAGAGCCGGGAGGCGATCCGTCAGCTGACCTTCTTCGATATCGGCGCTGAGGCCTTCCCGCGGCAGCTGTACGACCGCCTGCGGGAGCTGCGGGACGACAGCGTGATCCTGAATGTCTACGGGCCCACGGAATGCACCATGGGCTGCTCCGCGGCCATAATGTCCGGCGGGGAAAACGTGACGGTGGGCCCGCCCATCGCCAACACGGTCTTCCAGGTGGCGGATTCCTTCGGCAACCCGCTTCCGGTCGGCCTGCGGGGCGAGCTGATCATCTGCGGCGACCAGGTGGGCCGGGGCTATGTCGGCCTGCCTGAAAAAACCGCCGAAGCCTTCTTCGTCCGCGACGGCCTGCGGGCCTATCACAGCGGCGACCTCGCCGCCTGGGACGCCTCGGGGGAAATCCGGATCTTCGGCCGGCTGGACAATCAGATCAAGCTCCGCGGCTTCCGGATCGAGCTGGATGAAATTGAAAAGGTCATGGCGGAATTCCCGGGCGTGCTGGTCAGCGCCGCCGCGGTGCGGAAAGCCGGAAGCACGGAATACCTGGCGGGCTATTTCACCGCCTCGGGGGACGTCCCGGCGGACCGGCTCAGGCAGCGCCTGCAGGAAAAGCTGCCGGAATACATGGTGCCCTCCGTGCTCACCCGGCTGGACGAGATGCCCATGACCGTCAACGGCAAGGTGGACCGCCGGGCGCTGCCGGATCCGGATCTGAAGGAGCTGCGGGCGGAATATGTGCCGCCGGTCACGGAGACGGAAAAGATCCTCTGCGCCGCCTTTGCCCGTACCACGGGCCTGCCGGAGAACGAGGTGGGCCTGCTGAGCGACTTCTTTGATCTGGGGGGCGACTCCCTGAAGGCCATGGTCGCCCTCTCCGAGGCGCAGCTGGACGGCCTGACCGCGGCGGATATTTTCCGCCTGCGCACCCCCGGCGCCATCGCGAAGGAGCTGGGCAGGCGCGCCGGCCGGGGCAGCCTGGAGGAGCGTGAGGCGGCGGCCCGCCTCGCGGATCACCCGGTCTCCCCCATGCAGATCGAGATGATCGACCATCAGCTCTTCCGTCCGGATTCCACCATGTGGAGCAACATGCATTTCCTGGCCCGTTTCGGGCCGTCCGTGGATGCGGACCGCCTCTGCGCGGCGGTGAACCGCGCGCTGGCGAACCATCCCGCCCTGTCGGTGGCTTTCTTCTTCAATGAAGACAGCGAGCTGCGCCAGCAGTACCGCCCCGGGCTCCTGCCCGAGGTCCGCGTGCGCGACATCCTTCCCGAAACGGAGGATGCCCTGGGGGACATCCTGATCCTTCCCTTCCGGAAGTTCCTGGACGCCTGCCTCTGCAAGGTCAATGTTTTCCGCGGCCGGAAGGGGTGCTACCTGTTCCTGGATGTGCACCATCTCCTGATGGACGGCGGCTCCCTGGGCGTGCTCCTGCGGGATGTCGCCAATGCCTATTTCGGCAGGCCGCTGGAAAAGGATTACTATTTCGCCCTGCTGGCGGAGGAGGAGCAGCAGGCCGCCGCGGGCGCGGTCGAAAGAAGCCGGGCGTATTTCCGGGAGAATTACGGGGATACGGACTGGTGCGTCATTCCGGACCCGGATCACGAAAGCGCCAATATCAACCAGGCCGGACGCATACGACGGCTCAGCTTCGGCGCCGGCGACGTCGCCGCCGCCGAGGCCTTCTGGGGCGTATCCCATTCCGTCATGGCCGTCTCGGCCGGCCTGCTGGCCCTTTCCCGGTTCACCGGCCGCAGCCATGTCATGATCAACTGGATCTTCAACAACCGTCTCGCTCCGGAGGCGGGCAGCGCGGTCGGTATGCTGATCAAGAACCTGCCCGCCGCGGCGCGCATGGAGAACATCTCCTCCGCCCGGGAGCTGCTGCTCTCCGTGAAGGAGCAGGTCGCGGAGGGAATCGCGCATTCCGCCTGGGACTTCATGACGGAGACCCGCGTTCCCTACGTCAACGACTGTATGGAAATCAACCTGCAGCTGGGTATCAACGCGGACGAGCTGGATGAGCTTCATCCGGAGTTCCTTCCCCTGGCGGATGAGTTCAGCGCCGCGGGCGCCCGGCTGGAGATGGAGCTGCTGGAAAACGAGTACGGCGACGGCGCCTTCGATTCGGAAATGGAGTATGCGGAAGGCCTGTTCGACGCGCCGCGGATGGAGCGGTTCCATGACCTCTACGTGCAGATCCTGGAATCCCTGATCCGTCAGGAGGATCCTCTCTGAGCTCCGTTCCTTTTATCCCCGGTTTCCCGCTGAAAACAGGAATCCCCGGCGTTCGCCGGGGATTCCTTTGTTTCCTGTTTTCCTTCTGCCTTGCGCAGCCTGGTTCCATGCTCAGGCTCGGGCTCAGTGTCCGCTTTTCGGCCTTCAGCCGCGCTGCATCCTCAGGATCAGGCTCAGCATCCGCTTCGCGGCGGCCTGAAGCTCCCCGAGGCTCAGGGGATACGGAACCTCCCCTTCCTTCTTGTCCAGCGCGTCCAGGATATCCTGGACATCCTCATCGCTTCCCGGCATGGTCAGGTCGTTTCCGGCCTTGACGCATCCGGAGGCGTAGGAGCTTCCGTACTTGAATTCGGCGCTCTGCTGCCCTTCGATCAGCGCCGCCTTCCTCGTGGTGCCCCAGTCGGTCATGACGATGCCGTCAAATCCCCATTCGTCCCGGGCCAGCGCGGTGATCAGGTCATAGCTGTTGGCCGTATGCTCGCCGTTGATCAGGTTGTAGGAGGTCATGATGGAAAGCGGCTTCGCTTCCCGGATGCAGATCTCGAAGCCCTTCAGGTAGATCTCCCGGATCGTCCGCTCGTCCACGTGGGAATTGACGTGGCTGCGGTTGTCTTCCTGGTTGTTGAAGGCAAAATGCTTGATGGTGGTTCCCGCGCTGGGATGCTTCTGCACGCCCCGCGTGTCCGCCGCGGCGCACCTGCCGGCCAGCAGGGGATCCTCCGAGTAGTATTCAAAGTTCCGTCCGCACAGCGGGTTCCGGTGGATGTTCATGCCGGGCGCCAGCCACAGGTCGCATCCGAATTCTTCCATCTCCTCGCCGACGATGTTCCCGGCTTCCTCAACCGCCGCGTCGTCCCAGGTCTGGGCCAGCAGCGTCGCGGTGGGGATGGCGGTCGCGTACTGGTAGTAATCCACCGCGTCCTCCGGAATGGCCGGCTTTTCCCGTCCGCCCGCGATCAGGTCAAATCCCGGGAAGGGGGACCCGATCATATAAATCTTTCCGTTCCCGTCCACCTTGAAATGCGGCGCCAGCCGCAGTCCGGCCGGGCCGTCGGGCAGGATCAGGTTGCGCACGCCGCGGTCGTCCACCAGCAGGGAGGTCGTATCTCCGGCCGCGCCGGGGCAGGCCGCGGAGGAGGCGCCGATCTGCGGGCCGTCCCCGAAGAATCCGCCGCGGGCGGATCCGACGCACAGCGTGGCCATCTCAAAGGGAGTCAGCTGGCTCACCAGCTCGTCCAGCGTCGCCCTGCCCTGCCGCACGTCCTCCATGGTGATCTTATTCTGCTTTTCGGTCGCCGGGATCGCCTGCGGCTTTCCGGCATATTCCGCCCTGCAGCAGGGAATCTTCGCCGCTGTCAGCGGGAAGGCCGGCGCGGCCGCCTTCTCCTCCGCCTCCCCGGCATAGCTCCAGGGCGTGGCGCCGCGGGAGGACAGGGTCTCCATGCTGCAGTCCAGCTTCAGCACGTTCCTGACCTGCTCCGTCACCGCGTCCGCATCCAGCGTCAGCGCCGCCGCGATCCGGGTGCTCCGGGAATGCTCGCCCCAGCGGATGTAATAGGTGCCGCTCTCCAGGATCCACGCGGCCTTCTCCTCGCTGTAGGAAGCCATGTCCGCCGTGGCGAAGCGCAGCGTCAGCGTTTCGGATTCCCCGGGCTTCAGCTCCTTCGTCTTCGCGTATGCCGCCAGCTCCTGATAGGGCTTCTCCAGCTTCCCGGCCGGCGCGGAGTAGTAGGCCTGAACCACCTGCCGCCCGCTGCGCGTGCCGGTGTTGGTCACCCGGATCCGGAGGCAGACCTCCTTCTCGTCCGCGGCGCAGGCTTCGCAGGCCATTTCGAAGGAGGTGTAGCTCAGCCCGTATCCGAAGGGATACATGGGAGCCACGTTGAAGGTGTCGAAGTACCGGTATCCGACGTAGATGCCCTCCGTGTAGTATTCGTCGTCCAGGTCGCCGTTGCAGTGGCTGAAGGTCGCGGCGGAGGGATAGTCCGCGTAATTGACCGCCCACGTATCCGTCAGGCGTCCGCTCGGCGCCTGCTTTCCGGTCAGGGCGTCCGCCAGGGCGTATCCGCCGTAGTTGCCGGCCTGGCCCATCAGCAGGATGGCGCCGATCCCGGGGATTTCCTTCACGGCCTTCATGTCGATAATCCCGCCGACGTTCAGCACCAGCACCGTCTTCGGATAGGCGGCCGCCACCCGGCGCAGGGAAGCGATCTCCTCCTCAAACAGCTCGTATTCCCCGGGGGTGTCCCGGCGGTCCTTTCCCTCGCCGGAATTGCGCGCAATCACAAACACTGCCGTATCCGTTTCTTCCGCGCGGATATCAGCGTCCTCCACCGGAATCATCGCCGGCGGAATGAAGGGGTTGTCAAACAGCAGGCCGAAAGCCGCCATGCCCTTTTCATCGAAAACCTTTTTCAGCCCGGCGAAGTACGCGGCCTCCGCCGCGTCGTTGCTGGCGCAGTCCCGGTCGATCCAGCCGCGGGTGACGATCTCGAATCCGGCGTCCTCAAGCCCCGTCTCGATGTTCACCGTCTCCCGGCTGTTCACGTCTCCGGATCCCGTGCCGCCCTTGATGGTCCGGCGGGCGCCGTTCCCGTACAGGGCAATTTTCCCGGGCTTTCCCTCCAGCGGCAGCACGCCGCTGTTTTCCAGCAGCACCATGCCCTGGACCGCGATCTCCCGCGAGCGCTGGCCGTTGGCGGTTTCCCGTGCGCTGACTTCCGGATTCCTGGATGCGTAGATTTTTGCCATGTTCTTCCTCCTTCTCTGTCCTGTGGGGTTCGTTTCCGGTCCTTCAGTCTTCCGAAGCGAGTCTTCCCGTTTTTTCGATCTCCGTGATCATGTCGATCCGGCGCTGGTGCCTCTCTCCCTCAAACCTGGCCTCCAGCCATTCCTTCACGATCATTTTGGCCAGCTCGATGCCCACCACGCGCGCGCCGAAGCACAGCACGTTGGTCCGGTTGTGGCGGGCGGAAAGCTGGGCCGTGTACGGCTCCGAGCATACGCAGGCCCGGATGCCGGGAATCTTGTTGGCCGCCAGGGAGATGCCGACCCCCGTTCCGCAGATGCAGATCCCGCGTTCCGCCTTCCCGTCGGCGACCAGCCTCCCGACCCGGTATCCGTAGACGGGGTAATCGTCCCCCCGGTCCGCCGGGTCGTCATTCCCCGTGTTGATCACCTCGTGCCCCATCTCCCGCAGGTACGCGGCGATCTGCTGCTTCATCTCCACCCCCGCGTGATCGTTCCCGATTGCGATAATCATGCTGCTTCCCTCCTGGCTGTTTTCTGGATTCTTCTCCGTATTCATCCCCTCAGGGCGCGATCAGTCCCTCGAGCGTCCGGAACAGGGCTTCTGGCTCCACCGGTTTGCTCAGGTGGGCGTTCAGCCCCGCCTGCATGCTGCGCTGGACATCCTCGTCAAACGCGTTGGCCGTCAGCGCGATGATCGGAATGCTCTCCGCGTCCGCCCGTCCGCTCGCCCGGATGCGCCGGGTGGCCTCCAGCCCGTCCATCTCCGGCATGCGCATATCCATGAGGATCGCGTCGTAGTAGCCGGGCTCGTGCTCCGTGAACATCTCCACGGCCCTGCGCCCGTTCTCCGCCAGCTCGACCTGCACCTCGCGCATGCCCAGCACCATCATCATGATCTCGGCGTTGACCGGCACGTCCTCCGCCAGCAGGATCCGCCTCCCCTTCAGGTCGGCGGTCTCCCGCTCCAGCCGGACGTTCTTCTTCCGGAACGCGGCGCGGAATTCCTCCATCACGTTGCCCGCGAACAGGGGCTTGGCCACGAAGGTATCCACGCCCGCCTCCAGGGCCTCCTCCGCCACGTCCTCCCAGCTGTACGAGGTCAGGATGATGATGGGGATCTCCGTCCCCATGATGGCGCGGATCTTCCGGGTGGTCTCGACGCCGTCCATGCCGGGCATCTTCCAGTCGACCAGGATCAGGTTGTACGGCTCCCTGCGGGCGTAGCGCAGCCGGGCCATCTCAACGCCTTCCTGCCCGGAAACCGCGGTTTCGCAGCTGATGCCCACCTGCCCGAGCACGAGCCGGGCATGGTCGCACGCGACCGGATCGTCGTCGATGACCAGCACGCACATCTCGTCCGGCTGGATCTGGTCCCCCGCTTCGACCCCGTCGTTCCGTTCGGAGTCGATCAGCGTCACGGTCACCGTGAAGGTCGTTCCCTTTCCCTGCTCGCTCTCCACCTCGATGTTCCCGTTCATCAGCTCCACGATGTTCTTGGTGATCGGCATGCCGAGGCCGGTGCTGCCGTATCGGCTGGTGGTGGAGGCGTCCTCCTGGGAGAAGGCGTCAAAAAGCTTCGGCAGGTAGTCCCGGCTCATGCCGATGCCCGTGTCGGCGAAGGTCATCCGCAGCGTGGACTTCCCGTCGAACTGCGCAATGGTTTCCACCGAGAAGGTGATGCTGCCCCCCGCCGGGGTGAATTTGACCGCGTTTCCGAGGATGTTGATCATCACCTGCCGCAGCTTCATGTCGTCGCCCACGTAGTAGTCCCGGACATTTCCCCGGGTCCGGCATTCGTAGTGCAGCCCGTTCTCGCGGCACTGGCTGCTGATGATGGCGTTGACCTGCTCCAGCGTCTTGGCGAAGGAGAATTCCTCGCTCCGGATCACCATGCGCCCGGATTCGATCCGGCTCATATCCAGAATGTCGTTGATGATGCCCAGCAGATGGTTGGCGTTGGTGCCGATACGGCTGAGATAGTCCCGGATCTTTTCGCTGGCCGAGGGCTCGTGCATCGCGATGTCGTTCAGCCCGATGATCGCGTTCATCGGGGTGCGGATCTCGTGGCTCATGTTCGACAGGAAGGCGGTCTTGGCCCGGCTCGCCTCCTGGGCGGCGGCAAGCGCCTCGCTCAGCGCCCGGTTCTGCTCCAGGCTCTTGCGCGTCTCCGCGTCCACGTTGGAGAAGCTCAGCCCGACGGAATGCACCTTCCCGTCGTCTCGCTCCTCGGGGCGGCGCACGCCGGCAAACCGGATCATGACGTAGATCGGCTTCCCGTTCTTTATGATCTGATACCGGTAGGAGATCACCCGGCTGGTCAGCAGCGCCTCCCGGATCGCGTCCGGTTCCGTAAAGCGCAGGAACTCCTCCCGGTATTTTGCCGTGACGTATTCCTCTGCGTAGGCGCGGATGCTCTCCCGGTACTGGAAATGCCGACCCAGCTGATATTCCCGGTCCTCCCCGCTCTCCTGGTAGCAGACGCCCTCGTCCCGGTCCAGCTGCACCAGATATACGCTCCAGTAGTCCGAGCTCAGCGCGGTGATCAGCTGATTCTGCTGCTCCCGGTTCCGTTCCTCGGCCAGCAGGCGCTCATGAAGCGCCACCCTTCCGTCTCCCGCTGAATCCTTTTTTTCCGTGATATCGCTGATAAACACGACAAAAACCCCGCCGTACGCGCGGGTCTCCATGTAATGGCGGTAATCGTCCACCCATCGGATTTCCCCGTCCCGGCGGATGATCCGGTATTCCTCGTGGTCGATCTTCTCCTCGCTGCTGCGGATCTGCCCGGTGATGACGGCGCTGACCCGGCCGTAATCGTCCAGATGCACCATGCCCCGGAAGGTGTTCCCCGTCAGTTCGGCGAACTCCCCGGCATCCCGGCAGCCGTAGATCCTGAAAACCGCCTGATTGGCGTAGATCAGTTTCTCCCGATCCTCCGCGCGGTAAATAAAGAAGCCGCCGGGCATATATCCGCCAATCTCCTCGATGATGCCAAGCGTATCATCATTCAGCTCGAACTTCCTGCTGTTCATCCCGGTAGCCTCTCCCGTGTATGGTTTTGTCCGTGTTCCGCCTTCTTACAGAAAGGATTTTGCGAACGCCGCCGCCGCGGCAAGGTCCTCCGCGTTCGGCCGTCCCTTATGGATTCCCTTGAACTCGCCCCGGCAGTGGAACTCCCGTTCCTCCACCGGAATGCCGACCCTGTCCGCCTCGGCCCGCACCTTTTTCAGGGTCGAATTCAGCATGGCCGCGCTTCCGAAATTGACGATTCTGCCGACTTTTTGCTTATCCAGCGACCGGATGAAATCCCGGACCTCCGGATCGATGGAGAAAGCGTAGTAGGAATTGCCCAGGAACAGCGTCTCCGTCCTTTCGTCCACGGGGCAGCTGATCGGCAGGGCCTCCACGCCCAGCTCCCGGGCAACGGCTTCCGCCAGCTTTTTCGTGTTTCCCGTCTTCGTGTAATATCTCACTGCGTATTTCATGCGCTTCTCCTTCCTTCCACAGCAGGATTATACCATCTGTCCGCGGGATTGGGAAGAAGAATCTGCCGCGCCGTCCGGCGGGACCGGGCAAGGAAATCCACTGCGTTTCCGGCGCGGTCGGAAAGGAAAAACCATGGCGCCTTCCCGGTTGCAAACGGTCCGTGGCTGTGCTATAATCTCCCCCGCGTGGAGCGGTATCGAAGCGGTCATAACGGGGCTGACTCGAAATCAGTTTGGCGGCAACGCCACGTGGGTTCGAATCCCACCCGCTCCGCCACCTAAGGACGCTGATATTGATACAATGTCAGCGTCCTTTCATTTGCTCGAAAATGCCCAGAAATAAAGAGTTTCCGGCTATCAGGCTCTTCCAAGTGGAAGTCCCGGTGGCCGGATCTTTCTTTTCTTCCCCGGTTGCAACCCGTGTATTCTTACACGATTCCCTCTGGTTGCCGTGTAAATTTACACGATTCTGGCCCTGTAACGTGTATCTTTACACGATTCTTCCGTAAAATACTCCCTATAAAATAGTAAGATAACTGCTACGAGCGCAATGATAACGCCGGAAACAGCATCCAGAAAATGGTTTCACCGATTGAGGATTGCAATTTTATATTGCGGGCAACTGTAGGATTTGGTATACTCTTCATGGAACACACTGCCGTTATTTCGCATATGGAGGGACAACACAATGGCTGTATCCTACAATAAATTATGGAAGCTGCTTATCGACAAGGGCATGAGCAAAACGCAGCTCATCAAAGCGGCCAAGATCAGCACCAACGCCATGGCCAAGCTGGGTAAAAACGAGGATGTGCGTGTGGAAACGCTGGTCAAAATCTGCGGCGCGCTGGGCTGCACCATGGATGATATTATGGAGCTGATCCAGGACCCTCAGTGACTTTACACGTTGGAGGTATTCCCTATGTCGAAAGGCGTTATCTATATTCTGACCAATCCGTCTTTCCCAGATTATATCAAAATCGGTTATGCAAAGAATCTGGAACGTCGGCTACAGCAGCTGAACCGCAGCGAAACGATCCCCTTTGCTTTTCGGGCATATGCCGTTTATGAGGTGGCAAGTGCTCTGACCGATAAGGAGCTGCACAAGCTGATCGACCGGCTGAATCCTGACCTTCGCTCCATCGAAACCTTCGATGGCCGTGAGCGGGTGAAGGAGTTTTACGCCATGTCTGCGGAAGATGCGTACAGTTTGTTGGAGAGCATCGCAAAAATCAGCGGCACACAGGAGCGCCTGAAGCGGGTTCAGCCGGAAGGCCATGAAATCATTGACGAGCAAATTGCTGAAGAAGTACGGGAGGAAGCCCGGCGAGGCCCCTTCCGGTTCAGTGAGTGCCGGATTCCTTTCGGGGCTGAGATTGTTTTCGCTGACGACGAGACCGTTCGTCCTACGGTGGTTGATGACCGGCATATTGAGTATAACGGTGAGACCACTTCGCTGTCTGCTCTGGCACAGAAGCTGAAAGGCTTTACCCATCCAG
>CAMVFE010000015.1 GCA_947166705.1 uncultured Clostridia bacterium | reverse complement strand
TCCAGTGCTTCATCACCTTCGTCTGGAGCCGGGCGGCCAGCCTGATCTACTGCGGCGAGCGGAACGGATACGGCTACCGGGATACGGTGCAGGATATCCAGGGCATCATCCACCTGGATCCCGAGCTCGCCCGGAAGCAGCTGACCTTCATGCTCAGCGCCCAGGTGCATCACGGGGCCGGGCTTCCGCTGGTCAAGTACACCCATAATCCCGGGCACGAGGATACGCCGGAGCAGGACAGCTACGTCCGGGAGACGGGACACCCCCATTACCGCGCGGACGACGCGCTCTGGCTGTTCCCGACGTTGTACAAGTATATCGCCGAAACCGGAAACACGGCCTACCTTGACGAGGAGATTCCCTTCGCGGACCATGATACGGGCACGGTGCGCGAGCATCTGAAGCGGGCGATCGATTTCAGCATGCACCACCTGGGCACCCACGGCATGCCCGCGGGGCTGCACGCGGACTGGAACGACTGCCTGCGCCTGGGCGCCACGGGCGAGAGCACCTTCGTGGCCTTCCAGCTGTACTACGCGCTGCGGATCATGCAGGATTTCTGCCGGGAGGAGCCGGACTACACCGCGTGGCTGAAGGCTGAGGCGGAAAAGCTGCTCGGGATCATCAACGCGACCTGTTTCGAAGGCGACCGCTTCATCCGCGGCTACACGGAGGCGGGTCAGATCATCGGCAGCCGGAAGGACCGGGAGGCGTCCATGTGGCTGAATCCCCAGAGCTGGGCCGTCATCTCCGGCGGCGCGACGCCGGAACAGGCGGAGATCATCATGGAAACCGCCCACGAGAAGCTGAACACCCCCTACGGCCTGGAGCTGATGGCGCCGGCGTACCGCTTCGACGCCTTCGATGGAGCCAACATGATCCTGTTCAACCCCGGCACCAAGGAGAACGGCGGGATTTTCTGCCAGATCCAGGGATGGGCGATCCTGGCGGAGGCGCTGCTGGGACACGGCAACCGCGCCTTTGAATACTTTGCGGAGAGCAGCCCGGCCTCCTTCAACGAGGACGCTGACCGCAGGATGATCGAGCCCTACGTGCACGGCCAGTTCATCGAGGGACATGACAGCCCCTTCGCGGGGCGCAGCCATGTGCACTGGCTGACGGGCACGGCGAGCACGGTCATGGTGGGCTGCGTGGAAGGCATCCTGGGCCTCCGGCCCACGCCGGAAGGGCTGCTGGTCAGCCCGGCGATTCCCGCGGAATGGGACGGCTTCACCATGGAGAAGAACTTCCGGGGAAGGAAGCTGAACATCACCGTCGACAATGCCGCGCACCGGCAGGGCCGGCCCTCGAAGTATGTGCTGAACGGCCGGGAGCGCCCCGTTGGGGTCATTCCGGAGGCGGAGCTGCAGGCGGTCAACGAACTGACGGTCATCATGTAAAAAAAGGATTCCGGGAGGCCGCGGCCGGCGGGCCGCGGCCTTTTCCGCGCGCCGGGAGCGCGCGCGGAGCGGAAAGCGAAAGGGGGAAGCGGGATGGAGCTGGAGGCCATCGCCCGGATTGAGAACGCCTACACGTCCAAATTCGGCGTGCCGCGCCAGAGCGGGCTGGTGGAGGAGGTCGTTTCGCGGATCGTCTTCGAGCCCGCCTACCGGGCGGCGGAGGCGCTGCGCGGGCTGGAGGACTTCACCCACCTGTGGCTGATCTGGGGCTTCCATGAGGCGCGGCGGGAAGGCTGGAGCCCCACGGTGCGGCCGCCCAGGCTGGGCGGGAACGTCCGGATCGGCGTGTTCGCCACCCGCTCTCCCTACCGCCCCAACGGGCTCGGGCTGAGCAGCGTGAGGCTGTGCGGCATCGAGAAGGCGGGGGAAAAAGGATGGACGCTGCTGGTGGCCGGCGCGGATCTCATGAACGGAACGCCGATCTATGACATCAAGCCGTACCTGCCTTCGGCGGACTGCCACCCGGAGGCGTCGGGCGGATTCACGGACGCGCATGAGAAGCGGCGGGTCCGGGTCCGGATCCCGGACGGGGAGGCGGCGAAAATGCCCGCGGAAAACCTGCGGGCGCTCAGGCGGGTGCTCGAGGAGGATCCCCGGCCGGCGTACCAGGAGGATCCGGACCGGGTCTACGCCTTTGAGTTCGCCGGGCAGACTGTGCGCTTCTCCGTGAGGGACGGTGAGCTGCGGGTGCTGGAGATCCGGGAGCCGGCAGCCGGGCGCGGGTGAGAGCTGTTTTTTAAGTGTATTTCCGCTTGCAAAAAGGGCGAAAAGCGGGGATACTATACAGGTGCCTTCCGGGGGCTGTACCCCGGGAAAAGGAAAAGGGCACATTCCGGAGTGCGTCAGCCCCGGACAGCAGTTAAAGGAGGACAGGAACATGGATCGCGTATACAATTTTTCTCCCGGACCGTCTCAGTTGGCTTTGCCTGTGCTGGAAAAGGCGCAGAAGGATCTGCTCGTCTACGGGGATACGGGCATGTCCGTGATGGAGATGAGCCATCGCAGCAAAATGTATACCGATATCTATGACCGGACCGTGGCCGACCTGAAGGATCTGATGGCGATCCCGGAGGACTATGAGGCGGTCTTCCTGCAGGGCGGCGCCACGCAGCAGTTTTCCGCGGTTCCGCTGAACCTGATGGTGAATCAGAAGGCCGACTATATCGATTCCGGCAATTTCGCCCATCTGGCGGCTGAGGAAGGAAAACGCTACGGCGAGGTGACGGTTGTCGCCTCCAGCCGGGAGGATAACTATACCTACGTGCCGGACGTGAAGAAGATCAAATTCTCCCCGGACGCGGATTACCTGCATATCACCCAGAACAACACCATCTACGGCACCCGGTTTACGGAGCTTCCGCAGAGCGCGGCCCCGCTGGTCTGCGACGCCAGCTCCATGATCCTCTCCGAGGTGATGGACGTTTCGAAGTACGGCGCGATCTACGCCGGCGCCCAGAAGAACATCGGCCCCAGCGGCCTTTGCGTGCTGATCGTCCGGAAGGACCTGCTCGGGAAGGCGATGAAGATCTGCCCGAAGCTGCTGAACTGGCAGGTGCAGGTGGAAAAGGGCAGCATGTACAACACACCGAACACCTGGGGCATCTACGTGGCCGGGCTGACCTTCCAGTGGCTGAAGGAGCAGGGCGGCGTGGAGGCCATGGAAAAGATCAACATCGAGAAGGCCGCCATGCTGTACGACTTCCTGGACAACAGCCGGCTGTTCCGCCCGACCGCGCAGAAGGAATACCGCTCCCGGATGAACGTGACCTTCGTCACCGGCGACGCGGACAAGGACGCCGCCTTCGTCAAGGCCGCCGCGGGCGCCGGGCTGGTGAACCTGAAGGGGCACCGGACCGTGGGCGGCATGCGGGCGAGCATCTACAACGCCATGCCCGTCGAAGGCGTGAAGAAGCTGGTCGCCTTCATGAAGGACTTTGAGGCGCACAACGCATAAGAAGGAGAAGGGTCAGATGTACAGAATTCAGACGCTGAACGCGATTTCGGATATCATTCATACACAGCTGAACGACCAGTACGCCGTCAGCAAGGAGGAAACCGCTCCGGACGCAATTCTGGTCCGCTCCGCCGCGATGCATGAGATGGAATTCGGCCCGGAGCTGAAGGCCATCGGCCGCGCCGGCGCCGGCGTGAACAATATTCCGATTGACCGGTGCTCGAAGCAGGGCATCGTGGTCTTCAACACCCCCGGCGCTAACGCCAACGCCGTGGCGGAGCTCGTGATCGCGGGCCTGCTGATGAGCGGGCGGAACATCTCCGGCGGAATCGCCTGGGCCCTGGGCCTGAAGGGCCAGGGCGCTGAGGTCGGCAAGCTGGTGGAGAAGGGCAAGAGCCAGTTCGTCGGACCGGAAATGCGCGGCAAGACGCTGGGCGTGATCGGCCTGGGCGCCATCGGCGCACTGGTGGCCAACGCGGCCAGCCGCGGCCTGGGCATGAAGGTGCTGGGGTACGATCCCTTCATCTCCGTGGAGAACGCCTGGAGCCTGAGCACCTCCATCCGCCACGCGGCCTCCGCCGACGAGGTGCTGGAGCAGGCGGACTACGTGACCTTCCATATTCCTCTGAACGACAAGACCCGGGGAACCGTCAACGCCGAGATGATCGCGAAGATGAAGGACGGAGCGGTCATCCTGAACTTCAGCCGGGGCGAGCTGGCCGACACCGCCGCCGTGACCGCGGCGCTGGAGAGCGGCAAGCTGAGCCGCTATGTCACCGACTTCCCCAGCGACGACATCCTGGGGCTGGATAAGGTGATCTGCATTCCGCACCTGGGCGCCAGCACGCCGGAGAGCGAGGAGAACTGCGCGCGCATGGCGGCGGCGGAGATCAGGGATTATCTGGAGAACGGCAGCATCCACAACAGCGTCAACTTCCCCGAGGTTCAGCTGGGCCGGCCGGAAGCGGCCCGGATCCTGGTGCTGCACGAGAATATCCCGAACACCATCAGCCCCATTTCGGCGGCGGTGGCCAAAGAAGGCATCAACATCGACAACCTGATCAACAAGAGCCGGAAGGAAATGGCCGTGACGGTCATGGACGTGCCCCGGCTTCCCTCCCGGGCGGCGCTGGATTCCATCGCGGAAATCCCCGGCGTGTTCCGGGTCCGCACCTTCGGCTGACTTCCCGCCTTTTCACCGCCGGCCCGAAAGGGCCGGCGCGTGTTTTTTCGGGCGTTTTCATCTTTTTTCGGACAATCGGTTGACATAAACGTAAAAGAATTGTAAAATGTGATTTGGTTTTTTGCGCAGAATCAGATTTTGATTTCACGGAGGAGAAACGAATGAAGAAGATTCTCGGCATTCTGCTGTGCCTTTCGCTGCTGTGCTCCGCGGCGATGGCTGAGACCTATCTGAACGGCGCGGAGGTCCGCAACATCTCGTTCGACAAGGCGGAGCCGAATGAGCCCATGGAGGGCGTTTCCCCGACGACGGGCCGCTACCTCGACGAGGTGAGGGCGGAGGTTCCCGCGCTGGGATTCAGCGGGCTGGCCCTGATCGGCCGCTACATGCCCGTGCTGGTGCAGATCGACAATTCCGACGGCGGAATCGGCTACGAGAGCCCCGGCGAAGCGACCGGCAACCGTGCGCCCTGGGGCGTGCAGTACAGCGACGTGATTTATGAAACGCCCCTGTACAAGGACGGCAATACCCGCCTGACCTTCCTCTTCTCCGACGTTATTCCCGACGAGGTCGGCCCCGTGCGTTCCGCGCGTCTGTTCCACGCCTGGCTGCGGGAAGAGTGGGACTGCGGCTTTGCCTTCTACGGCCAGCAGGAATACACCGCGACGAACGTTCCCGCCGAGTTCAAGAAATACGGCGCGGACAAGAAGGCGGACGGCCTGCTGCTCTTCAGCGGCACCGTCGGCAGCACGAAGCAGTGGAAGCAGTACTACGACGCCTACACCAAGAAGACGCTCGCGCCGCCCCACCATATTTCCGGCAATATCTCCGCCATGGTTTCCCTGATCCCCGCCGACTTCCAGGCCGCGAACCATACCTGGCAGTTCACCACGGCGCTGCCGGAGGACGGGGATGACGCCGAAGACATCTACGTCAACTGGGGCGTGAAGGATCTGTCCATGTACAACAGCATCCTGGAATGGGACGACGGCGATGAGTGCTACTACCGCTACATGCTGGACCGGAACGGCGGCGAGCATCTCTACACCAACCTGGCGGCCGGCGACATCACGGCGGAGCCGGTGACCTTCAACAACATCATCGTGCAGTTCACCAAGATGGAGTGGCCGCGGACGGACGCTCCCATGCCGACCGTGCTGGGCACCGGCAATGCGGATTACTTCATGGGCGGCAAGCATATCGCCGGCGTCTGGAACCGTGATTCCATGGAGGAGCGCACGGTCTTCTACGACAGCGAGGGCGAGGAGATCAAGCTCCAGGTCGGCCGCACGCTGATCATCGTCATGGACTACGAAACCGCCAACCGCGCGGTCAGCTACGAATAATCGGAACCGCTTCATCAGGGCCCCTTTCCGGAAGGAAGGGGGCCCTTTCAGGTTGCTTGAAAAGGCCCGCCGAATCTGATACAATAGCCTGCGGTTCCTGACCGGAGCCCGCGCCGGCGCGGAAACGCGAGCCGTGCGCTGAGCCGCGGTCCCGGACCGGAGAGCTTGACGACAAGGAGATTTCTTCGCATGAGAGCCAAATCCGCCGCCAGACTGCTGGCAGCCTTGCTCCTGATCCTGACGACGCTGGGGGAGGCCGCCTCCGCCCTGGCAGAGGTGAAACCGCTGGATCTGGATATCATGACCCACGGGTATCCCACCCGGAAGGAAGGATGGCTTTCCCGGGGCGAGTATCAGGACGAGTCGATCCATATCGTCTCGCACCAGAAGAACCGGAAGCCCAAATCCAGCCGGGACAGCACCGTCTGCCGCTGGATCCATATCGATATCGCCGACGCCTCCCAGCTGCGGACGGCCATCAGCAAGGACAGCTACGACGATCCCGCCTCGGTGAACGCCAACATCATGGCCAGGTACGTGAACGCCGTCGTGGCGCTGAACGGGGATTTTTTCAAGTACAACTATGACAAGGGCTATGTGCTGCGACAGGGCGTGCTGTACCGGGACGCGCTGGACGGGACCTGGGATTCGCTGATCATCGACGACCAGGGGGATTTCCACGACGTGATGGAGGCGACCAGCGAGAGCATGGCCGCCGCGATCGCGGACCTGGAGGCGCAGGGCCGGAGCGCCGTGAACGTGCTGACATTCGGGCCCGTGCTGGTGAAGGACGGGGAGATCGTCCGGCCCACGGGGGATTACGGCAGCGAGATGCACTATTCCACCCTTTCCACGCAGCGGATCGCGCTGCTGCAGCTGGGCCATCTGGAATACGCGGTGGTGGAGATCGATTCCGACACCGGCAGCGGCACCGGCATGAATCTCGATGAGCTGAGCCGCTTCATCCTGGAGATCTATCCGGATTGCAGGATGGCCTACAACCTGGACGGCGGCGGATCGACCCACCTGGTCGTGAACGGCAAGCAGGTCCACGAAACGGTCAGCAGCCGCGCGGTCAGCGATATCATCTATTTCGCCTCCGCCCAGGCGCCGGAGGAGTAAAAAAGGATCCCCCTCAGCCTTTCTGAAGGGGAGAGAGGAGCATGGGGATGGAGCTGATGATGCCGACCGTCCGGACCTACGGCCTGTGCCTTTCGGCCGGGCTTCTGGCGGCGCTGCCCTGGCTGGCGGCGCGCTGCAGGGATCTGAAAAAGAATACCGCCCTCTGGCTGTCCCTGACCGCCCCGCCCCTCGCCTTCCTGCTTTCCCGGCTGGCGCAGTGCGCGGTATCCCAGGGCTGGTACCTTTTCCGCCAGGATTTTTTCTTCAACTTCCGCCGGGGCGGGTATATGCTCTACGGCGCGATGGCCGGCGCCGTGCTGGCCGCGTGGATCACGGCCCGGCTGACACGCCAGGACACGGGGCGCCTGCTGGACGCGCTCGCCGTGCCCGGGATGCTGCTGATTTCGGTCTGCCGCTTCGCGGAGGGGCTGATCGGCGTCGGATACGGCCGGGACATGGCAGACTGGTTTGACCCCTGGAATGAGTATGTGTTTTTCCCGATGGAGGATCCGGAGCCGCTGATGCGCTTTCCCTTCGGAATTCCGGACTACTACGGGGTGTACAGGTTCAGCGTCTTCCTGCTGGAGGGGCTCGCCGCGGCCGTGTTCCTGGTGATCCTGTGCCGCAAAAAAGCGGCGGCGCCGGGCGGGCTCTTCCTGCTGGCGCTGATCCTCTACGCCGGGGCGCAGACGACCCTGGAAAGCCTGCGGGATGACAGCCTGCCCCGGTGGGGCTTTGTGCGGGTGAACCAGATCCTCAGCGGCGCGGCGCTGGTGACCGCGATGGCGCTCTCCACCGCGCGGCTCCTGAAACGCGGGGAGCCGGGGGCGGGGAAGGCAGCCGCCCTGCGCTGGGCCGGCCTGCTGGCCTGCATGGGCGTCATCCTCGCCATGGAATTCGCAGTGGAGGGCAAGATCCATTTCCTGCTCTGGATGCGGATGGACCTGTGCTACTTCGTCATGGCCCTGAGCAGCCTCGGGCTGATCCTTTTCAGCGCCTCCCTGTGGAAAAAAGCCTGGCAAAATGAAACGGCCCCGGCGGAAGTGCGCTGAGGCCATGCTGAGCGGTCTGAACCGGCCTTGTGAAGGGCCGGTTTTTTTACGCGGTTTTCAGGAGATCAGGCTTTCCCGGCGTAAAAGCCGAGAATTTCCTGCCACCAGGGGAAGAGCACCGCGTCCGGGGAGCGGTAGATTTCATGCTTCGAGCCGGGAACCAGGGCTCTCCGCCCTTCGGGAAGCCGGGCCGCCAGCTGCTCCTGAAATTCGGGGAGCACCTGATTGTCGTCCTCCGCGGTGTAAATGCGGACCGGGACGCGCACCTTTTCCGGCGCTCCCGGGGCGAGCAGCCGGCCCGTGACCCGGAAGGCCTCCAGCGTCCAGGAGAAGGTCGGGCCGTTGTTATGGTACCTTTCGGTGCTGACGCGCAGGGCGTCGAACCAGTCGAAGCGCTCCTTCCCGGTGGCGCAGGAGGAAGCGAAGTCCTCCGGCCCGGACCAGGGGCGGCTCATGGGGATCCGCTTCCGCGACTGCCCGAGCAGCCCGGCCGCCAGGCACATCGCCTTGCCGGCCCACAGGGGCATTCCGCCGCGCTGCGGCGCGATCATGGGCGCGCAGAGGGCGGCCTTTTCAAACAGGCCCGGACGGTCCTCCAGAAAGGCGCAGGCGACGGCTCCGCCCATGGAATGGCCGAAGAGCAGCCAGGGCTTCGGCATCCCGGAGAGCGCCTGGGCGCAGACCGCGTCCAGATCGTCCACATATTCCTGAAAACGCCCGACATGGGTCAGGGAGATATCGGCGATCCGCTCATCCCGCCAGGAGGCGCCGTGCCCCCGCTGGTCGTAGGCCAGGACGCTGAAGCCGCCGCGGAGCAGGCTGAAGATCAGCTCGCTGTACTTTTCCGCGCATTCCGTAAAGCCGTGCAGCACGACGACCGTCCCCCGCGGCTGATCCGCGTCGTACCGGAAGGCCGCCAGGGGCTTCCGCCCCGCGCCGGAGACCGTCAGGAAACGGCAGCGCCGCCGCAAAGAGGGGAGCACCTCCCGATTCATCGTCTCCGCGTAATGCTCCGCGTAAACCAGGCCTGTGTCATGAAAAAGGGACGGCATCTTCAGAACCTCCTCAACATGGGACGCGTATTCAGATTCTCTCCGGGAACGGGGAAACCGCCCGCCGGCGCGCCGGGAGCGGCGCTTAACATGGCCTGATCATATCATGAACGGCCGGATTCCGCAAGGCTCTCCGCCTCCCTGCGGAGCCGGGAGAGGAGGGCGCGGCCGTCCAGATCCACCAGGACGCGGAACCAGCGGGAACGGAAGAAGCGCTCCGCATCGCGCTTCAGACAGGCGGCGCGCGGATGATCCGGAACGCGGCGCAGGATGCTCCGGGCGAGGCGCCAGTCCTCCACGGCCTGGCCGACGACGGCGAGGGCCAGCAGCTCCTCGGGCTCCGGAGGACCCGCGAAGGCGCGGCCGGGGGAGGAGAGCCCTCCCGCCGCCGCCTTCCGCAGCAGGGGGGCGGAGGATAAATTCAGCTCCTGGGACAGGGAGACGGAGGTATCCAGGGAAAAAAGGGTGGGGGCGGCGGAACGGTTTTTCATCAGGCATTTCTCCTTTCGGGCATGGGGTGGGCCGCGCTCCGGGAATCCGGGATACGGAACGAAAGCGCGGAAGGGAATCAAAAAGGATGAAGAAAACCGCGGTCCGCCGCTTCGAACCGCGGGATCTTCATCCTGCTTTTACCCTGTCAGTATAGCGCCGCGGGAGGGACCTGTACAGACGATATCCGCGGAATATGAAGGATATGAACGGATGATTCCGGCCCTCCGCGCCCGGAAGGGGACGGGAAGGACGGCGCCGGCTCATATCGGGAAATAACCGCCCTCCGCGCCCGCAAAAGGACGGAAGGGAAAACCGGGCGGAAAGCGGCGCCGCGCCCGCGGGTGAAGCCGGAAATGTATCGTTATAATAAATATTCTGAGCGGATTCCGACTGAATAATGTAACAAAAAGCTTGCAATTTCAGAAAAAATGTAATAAAATCAACGGAGAATTGGTGACGAAAGGGTGTTGGCATTGGCGAAGCGCATTCTTCTGGTGGATGATGAGCCTCTGATCCTGAAGGGGCTGAAATATACGCTGGAGCAGGAAGGATACGAGACGGACAGCGCCACGGACGGCGAGGAGGCGCTGAAGAAGTTCGAGGAGAGCGCCTACGACCTGATCCTGCTGGACGTCATGCTGCCGAAGAAGGACGGGATCGAGGTCTGTCAGCGGATCCGCGAAACCAGCGATGTTCCGATCATCATGCTGACCGCCAAGGGCGAGGATATGGACAAGATCCTGGGCCTGGAATACGGCGCGGACGACTATATGACCAAGCCCTTCAACATCCTGGAGGTCAAGGCCAGGATCAAGACGATTTTCCGCCGCGTGTCCGCCGGCATGCAGCAGCAGGAGCAGCGGATCATCCGCGTCCACGACATGGATGTCAATCTGGTCAAGAGAAGCGTGACGCTGGGCGGGAAGGACATCAAGCTGACGGCGAAGGAATTTGACCTGCTGCAGCTGTTCGTGACCAACCGCGGCACGGTCTTCAGCCGGGAACAGATGCTGGAAACCGTGTGGAAATACGATTACGCCGGGGACGCGAGGACGGTGGACGTCCATATCCGACGCCTGAGGGAGAAGATTGAACGGGATACGACCAAACCGGAGTTCATCTTCACCAAGTGGGGGGTTGGTTACTATTTCACGGATCAGGACTGAGAAAGTTCCCTTCTGGGCCAGCATCAGGGTCAAAATCCTGCTGGCCTTTTTTGTCGTGGTGGGAGTTTCCTTCCTGGTGGCTGCAACGAACCTGACGGGCTTGGTCAGCAACTATCTGACGGAGCAGCGGACCCGGGAGGATACCCAGGCGGCGGAGAACCTGGCGGGCGTTTTCGGGCCGATGATGCAGACGGCTGACAGCGCCGCGCTGAACAACCGGCTCCGGGAGTCGGCGGAGGGGCTGAACGGACGCCTGCTGCTGCTGGATACGGACGGAAAGGTGCAGTTCGACAGCTTCAACGCCCTCTGCGGGCAGCGGCTGCCGCTGCCGGAGGTGCTGCGGGTGCTGATGCTGGACGAGACCAGCGCCTACGGGATGCATCAGCCGGGCGGGGAAACCGTGGAAAGGATGAGCGGCGAGAGCGGGGCGGAATACGTGGCTTACGGAGCCCACGAGCTGCTCGGGCCCCGGGGGCGCAACGGCGTGCTGCTGTACGTGAGCCGCATCCAGGGAATGGTGGACTCCCTGAACGCGGTCAGCTCGCAGCTGAACACGGTCTTTATCGTCATCGCGGTGGCGGCGCTGATCCTGGCCCTTTTCCTGAGCCGGCTGCTGACCACCCCCATCGTGAACCTCAGCCGAACCATGCGGAAGATGGGGAAGGGCGATCTGAGCGTGCGCGTTCCGGAGAAGGGCAGCGGCGAGCTTCGCCAGCTGGCGGAGAACTACAATACCATGGCCGCCCAGCTGGAGAACCTGGACCGGTCCAGAAACCAGTTCGTCTCCAACGCCAGCCATGAGCTGAAGACGCCGCTGGCGACGATGAAGATCCTGCTGGAGACCATGATGTACCAGCCGGACATGCCCGGGGAGGTCCGGGAGGAGTTCATGGCGGACATGAACCATGAGATTGACCGGCTGACGGGCATCATCACGGACCTGCTGACCCTGACCCGGATGGACAACAAGAGCGACGCGCTGAAGATGGAGGAGATCGATCTGAGCGGCCTGACGGAGGAAACGGTCCGGCTGCTGACGCCCGCGGCCCGGAAGCGCGGGCAGCGGCTGGAGAGCAGCGTGGCGCCGGATCTCCGGATCCGCGGGGACCGGACGAAGCTGAACCAGGTGCTGTACAACCTGATTGACAACGCGATGAAATACACCCAGGACGGGGGCGAAATCCACGTGTCCCTCGAGGAGAAGAACGACCAGGCCATCTGGCGGGTCCGGGACAACGGCGTGGGCATTCCCCCGGAGGACCAGGAGCATATCTTCGACCGCTTCTACCGCGTGGACAAGGCCCGGAGCCGGGAAACCGGCGGCACGGGCCTGGGGCTGAGCATCGTTCGCCAGCTGGTCGGGATGCATCAGGGACAGGTCTACGTGGAGAGCGAGCCCGGAAAGGGCAGCTGCTTTGTGGTGGAGCTGCCCCGGAACGGAAAGGGGGCGGGCGCCGTATGAACGGGAGAAAAATGATCCTGCGCCTCGCGGCCTTCCTGACGGCCATGCTCTGCCTGGCGGGATGCGCGCGCCGGCCGGCGGAACAGCCGGACGGCGATCTGCCCACGCTGCCGCCGGCAGCGCCGGGCTGGGAAGCGCCGGACGGGGACCGCATGGTCCGGGAGGAAGGGCTCTGGACCCTTTACCTGCCCGGGAAGAACGGCCTGAACCTCGCCGCCCAGCACGTGCCTTCCGTCCCCGGAATCCTGCAGGCGGAAATGATGGAAGCCGTCGTCCGCGAGCTGCTCAGCTACCCAAGCAACAACCAGGTGGATTCCCTGGGAGGAGAGACGGAGCTGACGCTGTACGGGGAAAACCCGGTGGAGTTCAGCGGAGGCGTCGCGACGGTCAACCTGGGCTCCTCCGCGCTCGGCCTCAGCTACAGATCCTTCTACACCCTGAGCCTGGCCCTGGCGGCCACGCTGTGCGAGATGGATACCGTCCGGTGCGTGAACGTCCTTGTCGCCGGGCAGAGCGTGGGCCTGGACACGACGGGCACGCTGGCCATGGGGAGCCTGATCGCCCATCCGGGGGAGAACCTGCCGGTGCTGTGGGAGCAGATGGAGGCCAAGCGCACGCCGGTCGGCCAGAACGCGGCGGAGACGCCGCTGACCTCCTATCTGACGCTGTACTATCCCCTCGAGAACGGGCAGGGCATCACCTGCGAGAACCGGACACTGACCTTCCCGGGGCAGACGCCGCAGCAGATGACCTCGACCATTCTGGAGAATCTGAGCCACGGCGCCCTGTACCTGACGGGCGTTTCGGAAATTCCGGACCTGATGGGCCTGCTGGCCTACGAGCCGCTCTGCAGCGACCTGGTGGACGGGGGCAGGATGATTACGCTGACCTTCCGGGAGGACGCGGAGCAGGTCTGGGCGGATTCCGGGGTGGACGAGGCCTGCCTGGCCGCCGCGATCTGCTACAGCCTGACGACCTTTATCCCGGGGGTTGCGGGCGTGGCCATCCGGATCGGGGACAGGCCGCTGACGACGCTGGACAGCGAAAAGTTCGGCACGGTCCCGGTGCTGAGCGGCCTGTTCCGGCGGGAGCTCTTTGAGCGCTTCCTGATGGGCAGGACCACGGTGTACTTTGCCCGCGGCGGCCTGCTGGTTCCCGTGGAGGAAAGCGTGGACCGGGAGACGGCGGACAGCCCCCGGGCGCAGCTGGCCGCGCTGATCGCCGGCCCGGGCATCCGGGACCGGGCGGAGGGCCTTGAGGCGACCCTGCCGGACCTGGTGGAGGAAGAGGATATCCTGGGCATCGCGCTCGAGGGGGACTGGGTGCTGGTGAACCTGAGCGAAAGCTTCCGGGCGGAGATCCAGAGCTGGGGAAGCGAAAAGGAAACGCTCCTGTGCTACAGCATGGTCAACACCCTCTGCGAAAACACGGGCGCCAGGAAGGTCTGCTTCTTTTTTGAGGGAGAACAGGTGGAAACGATCGCCGGGGTGATCTTCTGGGCCGGGAGCTTTGATATGAACACCGGCCTTTGCGAGGAGAGCTTCGGGTAAAATCAGCGGCCGCTGTTCAAAAGCTCCCAGTACCGGGTCAGATCCACGGAGCGGGATCCGGCGGCGGGGGGAGCGAGATCTTCGGGGCGGGCGCCGGCGGTATGCCGGCGCCCCGCCGCTTCCTCCCGGCTTTCCAGCGCGGGATTCCAGAGCAGGAAGCGGCAGCCGCACCGCGGACAGCGCCCGGCGGCGGCCTCGTCGGTAAAGACGGCGCCGCATTCCCGGCAGCGGCGGCCGAACATATAGTCCCGGAACTGAAGGCGGACGCCGTCCGCCAGGGGGCCGGGGATCAGGCGAAGATCGCCGGCCGCGGTCAGCCTGCGCACCCGCCAGGCGCTCCGGCTCAGGCCGAAGAGGGCGCCCCGGGCGGCATCGTCCTTTGCGGGGCGCATCAGGGCCAGCACGGGCGGCGGGCAGATAAAATTGCGCGCGAAGATATCGGCTTCCGCCTCCAGCAGGCGGAGCTGCCGGTCCGTCAGGGCGGAGGGGGCGCCGAAATCAAAATGCCGCATCAGGATGTGCCCGAATTCGTGAAAGACGGAAAAGCGGATCCGCTCCGCGGAAGGAATGCCGTCCCGGTAAACGATCCAGAAGCGGCCGCGGCCGGACAGCGTGAAGGCCTCCTCCGGACCGCGCGGCGATGAAACCGCCCCGGCCTCCTCCGGAGCCGGGAGGGCGGACAGGGGGCACAGGGAAAAGCCCATGCCGCGGGCAAGCGCCTCCGGATCAGGGGGGAGCAGGCGCACCTGATTGGCCAGGAGAACCCTGCAGGCGAGGACAACCGCCTCCCGGCGGCGGGGCGCGTCAGGAAAGGGAAGGCCCGCCATCCTCATCCTCCTCCCGCCGATACTGTTCGATGAGGGGCATCATCAGAGCGATCAGGTTTTCCCGCCGGGCGGGATCCATCCTCCGCAGCCCGCGGGTCAGCACAGCGATCTCCTCGTCTTCGGGAGCGGCTTCGCCTGCGAGCTCGGCCGTATCGACATTCAGCGCCCCGGCGAGGGCCTTCAGCCGGGCGGGGCGAAGCTCCTCATGCGAATGAAGGCTTTCGTAGCGGACGACCGTCTGCACGGTGATCCCCACAGCCCGGGCAAGATCGACCTGCGTCATTCCCCGGCGGCGGCGAAGCATGCGAAGCCGTTCGCCAAAATCCTGTTCCATGCGGAAACCTCCTTTCCGAAAGAGGGACAAAATCCTTGTGCACATCATAGCACAGAAAAGAAAAAATGACAAGAAAAAGATATGTTATGCTGAAAGAACTTTAAAAAATTAAAAAATGATCTTGACAAGCGAGGCTCCGCACCGCTATAATGCCCACGAAAGCACAAAAATATTGTGCTGCGAATCTGAAAGGAGCATTCGGCTCATGAGCGAGGCAGTCAGGAGGGAGGAGCCTCCGAGGATGGAAAGCGAGGAGGAGCGGTGCGGGGCGGAAAGGGCCGCCCGGGAGAGGGCCAGGGCTTATCTGGAGCGTTATATCCGGCAGAATGAGCGGATCGAGCGGATGCTGCAGTTTCAGCGAAGGCTGAAGGACCTGGCGCTCAGGACCACGGGAGATCCGCTTTCGCCGCCCGGGTCCGGCCCGCGGGACGACCGCTCCGGGGCGGTGGTTCGGCTGATTGACCTGGAGTCGGAGATCGACCGGGAGGTGGACCATCTCTACAATATCCGCGGCGAAATCTGGCGCGTGCTGGAGCGGGTCGGGCCCCCGATGGCCCAGCTGGTGCTGACGGAGAGATACCTCAACGGCCTGTCCGTGAAGCAGCTGGCGGACCGGGAGGGCTACACGCCGCACCGGATCCGGGAGCTGGACCGGAGAGGGCTGGAGGAGGTGGACCGCATCCTGCGGGAGGAGTGCCCCATGCAGGGCTATGTCGGTCCGGTCTGCAGCGCGGGGATTTCCTCCCGGTAGCGCGGCTGCGCGCCGGAAGCATTGCTTTTCCGTGCCGCAGCGGGTATAATGACCGACATCCGCCGGCGGGCTCCGCCCTGCGGCGGGAAAAGACGCCCGGGATGCGCTTTTTTGCGGGATCCGTCCGGGGCCTGGCATGGAGTCAGAAGCATGAGAAAAGCAATCCGGCTCGCCCTCGGACACGCGGCGGGATACTGGTGGTGCTACGCGCTGGGCATCGCCGCGCTCTTCGCGGTGGATGAGATCAACGCGCGGATTCCGCGGCTGACGGCGGAGCTGACCGACGGGTTGGCCGCTTCGGCGCTGGACCGGGCCGGGATCGCGGGGATCGTCTGGCGGCTGCTTGCGATGGGCGCGGTCATCGCCTTCGGCCGTTTCCTCTGGCGGGTGACGCTCTTCGGCGCCGCGCGGAACATCGAGAAGAACCTGCGCGCGGACCTGTTCGCGCATCTGGAAACCCTTTCCATGTCTTACTACAACGACCATAAAACCGGGGACCTCATGTCCCATTTCACCAACGACCTGACTGCGGTCCGGGGCCTGATGGGCGGAACGGTGATCACCGCATTTGACGCCACCGTGATGCTGGTGCTGGTGCTGCGGAACATGATACTGTTCGTCAGCCCCCGGCTGACGCTGATCGCGGTGGCCCCGCTGATCATCATTATCTTCGGGGATATCTGGTTCGGGAAGACGATGCACAGGCGCTTCCTGGCCAGGCAGGAAGCCTTTTCCCGGCTGACGGACGAAGCCCAGGAGGCTGTCAGCGGCATCCGCGTCATCAAGGCCTTCGTGCAGGAGCGGAAGGAGCTGCAGGCGTTCGCCCGGGCGAACGGGAACAGCCGGGAAAAGAACATGCATGTCGCGAGGCTGACCGCCGCGGTGCTGCCGGCGCTGGACCTGATCATCGGGTTCTCGCTGCTGCTGACGCTGCTCTTCGGCGGAAGAATGGCTATCCGGGGGGAGATTACCCTGGGCCAGTTCGTGGCCTTCAACAGCTATGTGACCATGCTGGTCTGGCCCATGATCGCCGTGGGGGAGAGCGTTTCCAGCATGAGCCAGGGGATGGCCTCCCTGCGCAGGATTCAGGACATCCTGGACGAGAAGCCGGACATCCGGGAGGAGGGGGATCCCGCGATCCGGGCCCTGGAGGGGCGGATCATGATCGACCACCTTTCCTTCCGCTACCCCGGGGCGGCGGAGAACGCGCTGGAGGATATTTCCGTGGGCGTGAACGCCGGGGAAACCCTGGCGGTGATCGGCAGGACGGGCAGCGGGAAGACCACGCTGATGAATCTGATCGCCCGGCTGTGGGATACGGAACGGCCGGAGATGATCCGGCTGGACGGGCGCCCGGTGCGGGAGATTCCGCTGGACGTGCTGCACAGGGACCTGGCCTGCGTGCCGCAGGATTCCTTCCTCTTCAGCGATACGGTTGCCGGCAATATCGCCTTCGGCGTTGACGCCGCCTCCCCGCAGGAGATTGAGGAGGCCGCGGCCTGCGCGGATGTGCATGACAATATCCTGGAATTCAGGGACGGATACGGGACCCGGCTGGGAGAACGGGGCGTCACGGTCTCCGGCGGGCAGAAGCAGAGGATCGCCATCGCCCGGGCGCTGATGAAGGACGCGCCGATCCTGATCCTGGACGACGCGCTCTCCGCGGTGGATACGGATACGGAGGAGCGGATCCTGGCCCGGCTGAGGGAGATCCGCCGGGGAAAGACCACCCTCATCGTGGCCCACCGGATTTCCACGATTCAGCACGCGGACCATATCCTGGTGCTGGACGACGGACGGCAGGCGGAATACGGCACCCATGCGGAGCTGCTGGCGGCCGGCGGGCTGTACCGGTCCCTGTACAACCGCCAGATGCTGGAGAAGCAGCTGCGGGAGGAACATCCGCCCGAGGAAGGCCGGCCGGCGGAGGAAGGGGGCGCGCGGGCATGAAAGAACGACGCGAATCGCTGCGGACGAAGCTCCGCGGCCTTTTCCGCCCCCAGGAGGAAGAACGGGAGGACATCCGCTACGAGGGGAACGCGCTGCTGCGGCTTCTGTCCCGGATGAAGCCCCACCGGAAAACCTTCGCCTGCTGCCTGGCGCTGGTGATGGCGCTGACCGGGCTGGAGCTGATCCGCCCCATCCTGATCGGAAACGCCATCGACCGCTATATCACGGGAGAAAAGAGCGAAATCCTTCAGGAGGAGGGCCGGGAGCACTGGGAAGCCGGGGAAAGGGCGGAGGAGCGCTTTCAGGGCGTGCTGCGGACCGCCGGGCTGTATCTGGCGGCGCTGCTTCTGATCTTTTTTTGCAACCGCAGGCAGATGCTGATGCTGCAGCAGATGGGCCAGGATATCATCTACGACCTGCGCAACGAGCTGTTCACGCATGTGGAATCGCTGACCATGCGCTTCTTCGATACGACGCCTGTCGGGAAAATCGTGACCCGGCTGACCAACGACGTGGAAGCGATCAACGAGGTGTTCACCAACATCCTGGTGAAGCTGTTCCGGAATCTGATCCGGATGATCGGCCTGGCAGCGATCATGCTGAACCTGAACGCCCGCATGGCGCTGTACAGCTTCCTGCTGCTGCCGGCGGTCGCGGCGCTGACGCTGCTGTTCCGGATGATCAGCCGGAAGGCCTACCGGCTGACCCGCACCCGCCTGACCGCCCTGAACACCTTCCTGAGCGAGCACCTTTCCGGCATGAAGATCATCCAGCTCTTCGGCCGGGAGGAGCGGAAGCGGGAGGAGTTCGGGGAGCGGAACCGGAGCCTTTACCGCGCGGGCTTCCGGGAGACCCTGGTTTTCGCCGTCTTCAGGCCGGTGATCTACCTGCTCAGCGTCGCGGCGCTGATGATCATCATGGCGGCCGGCGGGGATTCGGTGCTGAAGGGGAGCATCACCCTGGGGACGCTGTACATCTTCCTGCAGTACATCAATTCCTTCTTTGAGCCGATCCAGGAGCTCGCGGAGCAGTTCACCGTGCTGCAGAGCGCCCTTTCCGCGGCCGAGAAGATCTTCACCCTGCTGGACACAAAGCCCCTGATTCAGGAGGATGAGGAGCCGGTGAGGCTCCCGGAGGTGCGGGGGCGGATCACCTTTGACCATGTCTGGTTTTCCTATACCGGCCGGGAGGAGGACTGGGTGCTGAAGGACGTCAGCTTCATCATCGAGCCGGGACAGTCCGTGGCCTTCGTCGGGGCGACCGGCGCAGGAAAGAGCTCCATCCTGAACCTGATCGGCCGCTATTACGACATCCAGAAGGGCGCCATCCTGCTGGACGGGGTGGATATCCGGCACCTGAGCCGGGAGCAGATCCGGCGCGCGGTGGGCCAGGTGCAGCAGGACGTGTTCCTCTTCACCGGGGATATCGCCTCCAATATCCGCCTGCGGGACGATTCCATCCCGGACGAGGCCGTGCGGGAGGCGGCGCGGGAGGTGAACGCTGCCCGGTTCATCGAGCGGCTGCCGGACGGATACGCCTCACGCGTCACCGAGCGCGGCGCGACCTACTCCGCGGGGGAGAGGCAGCTTTTGTCCTTCGCCCGCACGCTGGCCTACGACCCGGCGATCCTGATCCTGGACGAGGCGACCGCCAGCATCGACACGGAGACGGAGCAGTGGATTCAGGAGGCCGTGGCCAGGCTGATGAAGGGACGCACCAGCATCATGGTGGCCCACCGGCTGTCCACCATCCAGCACTGCGACCGGATCCTGGTCATGCATCACGGCCGGATCCGGGAGAGCGGAACCCATCAGGAGCTGCTGAGGCTTGGCGGCATCTACCGCAAGCTCTATGACCTCCAGCTGACCTGACCCGGGCCTCCGGCGCCGGCGTTTTCAACGCAGCAAAAAAAGGGAACGGCGAACCGTTCCCTTTTCTGATGGCAGGAAATCCGAATCCCGCGGATTACTCGTCCTCCAGGGCGCTGGTCTGACGGACCAGCACCTTCTTTTCATAGCAGGAGAAGGCGTTGTCCACGATCTCCCGATCAGGCCTCGGCGTGACCAGGGAGATCAGGGGAACCATCACCAGCCCCAGCAGCATGCAGAAGGCGCCGGCGTTGATCGGGCTCTGGAGCAGGCCCAGGCTGACCTTCAGCACCCCCAGGTTGCTCAGCATGTCGACGGTCATAAAGACGCAGGAGAAGAGAATGTTGATCCAGCAGGCGGCCCGGGTCGTGCCCTTCCAGTACAGCCCGCAGAGGAAGGGAGCAAGGAAGGCGCCCGCCATCGCGCCCCAGCTGACGCCCATGGCCTGGGCGATAAAGGCGACGGGGGAGGAGACCTGCACGATGGCGATCAGCGCGGAGACGGCGATAAAGATCACGATCAGAATCCGCATGATCAGCAGCTGCTTCTTTTCATCCATCTTCCGGATGACGTGCCCCTTCAGAAGATCCAGGGTGACCGTCGAGGACGAGGTCAGCACCAGGGAGCTGAGGGTGCTCATCGACGCGGAGAGGACGAGGATGATGACGATGGCGATCAGAAGGTCCGGAAGCCCCGAAAGCATGGCGGGAATGACCGCGTCGAAGCCGCCCACGGGGGCGCCGGTTTCCGTGACGCCGATAATATCGGAGAACAGCCGGCCGAAACCGCCGAGGAAGTAGCAGCCGCCGGCGACGACGACGGCGAAGGCGGTGGAGATGACCGTGCCCTTATGGATATCGCCCTCGCTCTTGATGGCGTAGAACTTTCCGACCATCTGGGGCAGGCCCCAGGTTCCCAGGGAGGTCAGGATCACGACGCCCAGCAGGCTCAGCGGATCCGGACCGAAGAAGGAAGCGAAGATGCCCGGGACGGAGGAAACCCGGCCGTCCGTCACCGCAGCAAGCCCGTTCAGCGAGCCGATAAAGCCGCCGTTTTTGCCGAGCACCGCGGCGATGACCGCGACGATGCCCACCAGCATGATCAGGCCCTGGATGAAATCGTTGACCGCGGTGGCCATGTAGCCTCCGACGATGACGTAGACCGCGGTGAGCACGGACATCACCAGCACGCACCAGAAGTACGGGATACCGAAGGCCATTTCAAAAAGCCGGCTCAGGCCGTTGTACAGCGAGGCGGTGTACGGGATCAGGAAGATGAAGATGACGACGGAGGCCACGATCTTCAGGGATTCCGACCCGAAGCGGCGGGCAAAGAAGTCCGGCATCGTGGCGCTGTGCAGATGCTGGGTCATGATGCGGGTGCGCCTTCCCAGCACCACCCAGGCCAGCAGGGAGCCCAGAAACGCGTTCCCGATGCCCACCCAGGTGGAGGAGATGCCGAATTTCCAGCCGAACTGGCCGGCGTAGCCGACGAAGATGACCGCGGAAAAATAGCTGGTGCCGTAGGCGAAGGCCGTCAGCCAGGGGCCGACGCTGCGTCCGCCCAGGACGAAACCGTTCACATCCGTCGCGTTTTTCCGGGTCAGGAACCCGATGGCGATCATGACGCCGAAGAAGGCAACCAGCAGCAAAACTTTCAGCAGCATACCCTATCGCTCCCTTATCGATGAAATTGGATGCTTTCACGCTTTTAAGCTTTTATGCCTAAAAGCGTGAAAGCGGCTTCGGGGGATATTTTACGCTTCTCCCTTCCGCGGGGCAAGGGGAAAATTGTACTCTTTCGGTTTTTTATCCGGCGGCGGGGACGCGGAAGAAGTTGCGAAACGGGGCGGCCTGTGATAGGATGGACGCGGCTTATCAGAAAGGAAAGGCGGGGAACAGGATGACGAAGGCAATCCGGAAAGGGCTGGGCGCGGCTTTGCTCCTCGGGCTTCTTTTCTGCCTGTCCGGCGCCCTGGGGGAGTCCATTTCCCCGCTGCATCAGGTTCAGAACACCTATACGGATCAGAAGAACGCCAACGGTTCCGTCGTCCGCCTCTGGCAGGCGGAAACGGCGCTGGAGCCGGTGACGGAGGAGATCAACGGAATCGCGCGGGCCTGGGCGGAGGAGCTGGGGCAGGACCTTCCCGCCGCCGGCAACGCCACGTCCCGCAGCAGCCGGCTCGACGTGGAAATCCGCTACAGCCGCACCGGGCACAGCTGGCTCAGCTTTCTGGTGCAGGCCAGGACCCAGTACCACCGGAAGCTGACGGACCAGGCGTTCACGACCCGGACCTACGATATGAGCACGGGGGAAAGGGTTCTGCTGACGGATATTTTCGACAGCGACGACGCCACCTGGGATTTTCTGGCGGAGCGGGTCCGGGAGGGGCTGCGCGCTTACTGGCCGGACACGGAGCCGGATCCGGAGGCGCTCGGGGCGCTGTGCGCCCGGGAGGCGCTGGAGCAGGCGGAGTTTACGCTCCACGGCATGAGCCTCGTGCTGCATTATCCGGCGGAGCTCCTCTATGAAGGAAAGAAGACGCTGATGTCCGTCACGCTCTTTTATCCCGAGATCCGGGACCTGATGACGGAACACGCGTACCTGGAGACGGACAATCTGAGCTACTACCATACCTGCGCGCTGACCTTCGACGACGGCCCCGTCTCCACGAACACGACGAAGGTGCTCAACAGCCTGATGGAAACCGGGGCGACGGCGACCTTCTTCGTCATCGGAAACCGGATCGGGGAATTCGCGTACCAGGTCCAGCGGGAGCACGACGAGGGCCATGCCGTCGCGGCCCACAACTGGCACCACGGAAATGTGGCCAAGTCCAGCGGCGCGGCGCTGCGGGACATGCCGGGAAAGGTCAACCAGGCGATGATCCAGGCCATCGGCATTCCCGTCCGGTACGACCGGGTGCCGGGCGGCCGGTATCCCCAGATGATCCGGGCGAAGGTCGGCTGGTCCTATATCCAGTGGAGCCTGGACACCTACGACTGGCGGGGCCGGAGCACCGCGCAGGTCATGAGCAAGGTGCGCCGGGCGATTCAGGACGGGGATATCATCCTCTGCCACGATATCAAGGAAAACACGCCGGAGAGCGCCCGGCAGATGGTGCGCTACCTGGAGGAGCAGGGCTACATGCTGCTGACGGTGGACGAGCTCTTTGCCAAGGACGGGGTGAAGCTGCAGCCGGACACGGTGTATTACCGCTGCGTGGACGGGGATACGAGCAAGCGGGAGGATACATAAACCGCCGCCGCATCTGATTATCCGCGGGTTTCGCGGCCGGCGGGAGGGCATGCTTTTCCGGCATCACGCCGCGTTTTTTTCCGCTTTGCAGGCCCCTAATTTGTAATAAATGGTTGCATTTCTCCGAAAAACGGCTATAATATTACGCAGCAACGGCGAAAGCCGAAAAAAACAAAAAAGGAGTCTTAGGCATGAAAAAATTGATTTCCCTTGCGCTGGCCCTGGCGATGGTGCTCAGCCTGTGCGCGTTCGGCGCCTCCGCTGAGGACTATTCCGGCTACACGATCCGGATCTATTCCAACTCCAATTCCCCGGAGCGGACCACCTGGCTGATCGACGAGGCGAAGAAGGCCGGCTTCAGCATCTCCATCGATGACAACACCGTCATCTCCGGCGACACCGCCGCCGTGCAGGCCGCGGACGAGAACAAGGACGGAGACCTGATCTTCGGCCTGAACGAGACCCGCTGGAGCCAGCTGATCAAGGGCGAGTACGCCAACCTGAAGATTGCGGACTGGACCCCCACCTGGGCGGACAAGGTCGGCGATTTCAAGTTTGACGGCAAAGCCTACGGCATCGTGGTTCAGAACGTCCTGATGCTCTACCGGAACGACGACCTGGGCACCAAGGGCGAAGCCCTGCATTTTGCCCACTGGGCGGACATCGTGAACTCCGGATACAAGTGGTACCGCCAGGGCAAGGTCGGCGGCACGACCAACACCAACATCAACAACGCCATGCTGTATCCCTTCGTGGATCCGGCTTCCCCCGCGGGCGGCATCAGCGTTGAAGGCTGGAAGACCCTGTGGAACTACTGCGCCAACGGCAACTTCACCGGCGACAGCTACGGGCTGGAGCCCCTGATCCGCGGCGACGTGCAGGTATCCACCTTCTACTCCTCCTCCCTGTACGGCAATATCGAGGCGGCTGAGGAAGCCGGCATCGAGACCGCGCTGCACGGCACCCTGACCCCCGAGAACTGGGCGCTGGTCGAGATCGACGACGGAACCTACTACATCGCAGAATACCTGGGCATCCTGGACCGGGAAGGCCGGACCGAGGATCAGACCAAGGCGGTTGAAGCCTTCGCGGAGTGGTTCGGCTCCGCCGAGACGCAGGCGGCCTGGTCGGAGGAATTCGACAGCTATCCCTGCAACGCGGACGCCGCGGCGGCCGTGTACGATGAGACGCCCGCGATCTACACCCTGCCGAACTTTGCGCTGAGCAAGGTCGAGGGAACGGATCTGACCTACGCGGAATACACCTCCGCCCACAACAAGGAATGGACCAACATCATGACCAACCTGGGCTTCTACTGGGCGGACAACGCGGCCGCGCCGGCGGAACCGGACTGGGACAATCTGGACTGGGCGACCCTGACCCAGGCGAAGGAATAATCCCGGATTTCTGTGGCGGGCCCCCGCGCGGGGCTCGCCCTTTTTTCAGACGGACCCCCGCGGGAGGAGGAACGTCTGCGCGGAAAGAAAAGCCTGAAAAAGGAGGGAACCCTCTTGATCCAGCTGAATGATATCGTCGTCCGGTTCGGTGATTTTGAGGCGCTGCACAAGATTAACGTCCATGTCCGGGAAGGGGAATTCTTCACTTTCCTGGGACCGAGCGGCTGCGGGAAGACCACGACCCTCAGGACCATCACGGGATTCATCGAGCCGGCCTCCGGAACGGTCATGATGAAGAACGAGGACATCACCCACGTACCGATCGAGAAGCGGAATATCGGCATCGTTTTCCAGAGCTATGCCCTGTTCCCCACCATGACGGTTCGCGACAACATCGCCTTCGGCCTGAAGATCAAGAAGCTGAAGAAGGCGGAGATCGAAGAGAAGGTCCGGACCATCGCGAAGAAGGTGGACCTCCGGGACGATCAGCTGGTCAAGGCGGTCAGCCAGCTTTCGGGCGGCCAGCAGCAGCGCGTGGCCATCGCACGGGCGCTGGTTACGGAGCCGGCCATCATCTGCATGGACGAGCCGCTCAGCAACCTGGACGCGAAGCTCCGCGTCCAGCTGCGGAACGAGCTGAAAAAAATGCAGAGGGATTTCGGCATCACCACGATTTACGTGACCCACGACCAGGAGGAAGCCCTGACCCTGAGCGACCATATCGCGGTGTTCAACAAGGGCAATATCGAGCAGATCGGAACGCCGAACGAGGTCTACAACTTTTCCAAAACGGAATTTGTCGCGAACTTCATCGGCGACATCAACAGGCTGGAGGAGGAGATGGTCAGCGGGCTGAAGCTGGATCCGGCGGAGCATCACTTCATCCGGCTGGAGCGGGTGCGCGTCAACCGCCCGGAGGAGGGAGAGGAATACCGGGTCAGGGGCGTCATCGAGAGCCGGGAGTACTACGGCCTGTACATCAAGTATTACATCCGCGCCGCGGGACAGACGGTCAAGGTGATCGAAAAGAACGACGGCATCAGCATCTACGAGCCCGGGGAGCAGGTGACCGTGGGCATTCATCCCTCGGACATCATGAGCTATCCGGGCGGGAATTGAGGTGAGGCGCATGCAGGCGACCATGAAGCGCGGCGGGAAGGTCAACGCCTCCCTGCTGTACAAGATCTTCGGCGGCGTGCTGTTTCTTTACCTGTTCCTGGGATTTATGGTGGTGCCCTGCCTGAACACGCTGACCTCCATCTTCACTACGAAGGACGCGGCGGGGAGAATGGATCCGCTGGCTGTGATCCGCTTCTTCTTTGCGGGGAACATGCCCAGCTTTGTCCTGAACTCCCTCCGGCTGGCGGTCGTCCTGGTGATCACGGTCAACGTGGTCGGCATCAGCATCGTGCTGTTGACGGAGTACTTTGATATCAGGGGCGCGAAGATCCTGCGGCTCGGGTACATGACGACGCTGATCTATTCCGGCGTCGCGCTGGTCACGGGATACCAGTTCCTCTACGACAAGGACGGCATGCTGACCACGTGGCTGCTGCAGCTCTTTCCGAACATGGACAGGCAGTGGTTCTCCGGGTACAGCGCGGTGGTCTTTACGATGACCTTCGCCTGCACCTCCAACCACGCGCTGTTCCTGCGCAACGCGATCCGCGGCATTGACTACAACACGGTGGAAGCCGCGAGGAACATGGGCGCGAAGCCCTTCAAGGTGCTGTTCCGCGTGGTGATGCCCACCCTGCTTCCCACGCTGTTCTCCCTGACGGTCATGACCTTCATCACGGGACTGTGCGCCATGTCCGCCCCGACGCTGCTCGGGTACAATTCCATCAATCCCGAGATCGTGCGCCTGGCGGGCTCCACCACGGCGGACGAGTCCTTCCCCCAGGCGCGGGCGGCGCTTTTGTCCATCATCCTGGCGCTGTTCACGATGATCCTGCTGACCACCCTGAACCACTACGAGCGGAAGGGACACTACCTTTCCGTCAGCAAGACCAAGGCCAGGCTGGTCAAACAGAAGATCCAGAACCCCGCCGCCAACGTGCTGGCGCATATCTATGCCTACGTCCTGTTCATCATCTACATGACGCCGGTCGCCATGATCGTGATCTTCTCCTTCCAGAACTGGCAGGCGATCAAGGGCAAGGCGATGGATTTCTCCGGCTGGACGCTGATCAACTATTTCGGAGCCCAGGATTACTCCTACACCACCTCCCGGGGGAAAACCAAGCTCCGGCCGGACGCGATCTCCGGCGTGTTCGCCAATGAGAAGACCCTGGGGGGCATCCGCCTGAGCTTTATCCTCTCCGCCCTGGCGGCGGCGCTGGCCTGCGTGATCGTCGTGGTCGCGGTGAACTATATCTTCAAGCACCGCAACAAAAAGCGCGCGGCGCTGGTGGAAGGCTGCCTGCTGTTCCCCTGGCTGCTGCCGACGATCCTGATCTGCTACAGCTACCGCGTCTTCTTCAACCAGAATATCTGGTACGTATTCGGGAACAACCTGTATTACCGGGAGAATGTGCAGTTCCTGATCATCATGGCCTATACGGTGGTCAAGCTGCCCTTCGCCCTGCGAATGGTCAAGGCCGCCTTTTACGCGATCGACGACGAGCTGGAGGACGCGGCCCGGAACCTGGGGGCCAGCCCCGTCGTCACCTTCCTGCGGGTCAAGCTGCCGATTGTGCTGCCCAGCGTGCTGGCGGTTTTCGCGCTGAACTTCAACGCGCTGTTCACGGAGTATGACATGAGCGCGACCTTCCATTCCAGCTACGGAACCTCCTACGCCATGGTCATCCAGAGCATGTGCAACGAGGAAGGGCGGGACGGCATGAACATGAACGCCTCCGGCCGCCGGTGCGCGTCCACGGTGTTCATCATGCTGGTCTCCGGGCTGATCCTGTACCTGGTTTACGGCGTGGGCGCCCGGGACCTCGGGGAGCGCCTGGCCCGGAAGGAAAAGCGGAAAAAGCTCTGGGCCCGCATCACCGGAAAGGCGGGCAGGAACTCAGAGAAAACGGAGACCGCCTGATTGAGATGGACGCCCCGGCCTGAAGCGCTGCCGGGGCGTCCACGCTTCAGGGGGAAGGAAAGCCCGGAAAAAAAGAAGGGAGGCGGGAGCATGTTCGCCTGGGTGACCCATGACACGGGACCGAGTCCGTCCTCCGTGATCGTTTCCATGGCCGTGATGCTGCTGGCGGGGTTCCTGATGACCCGGGTGACGAAGCGGCTGCGGCTGCCCCACGTGACGGGCTACATCCTTGCCGGGATCCTGATCGGGCCCTTCTGCCTGAACATGATTCCGGGATCCTTTATCCGGGACACGGCGTTCCTGCCGGATACGGCGTTGTCCTTCATCGCCTTCAGCACCGGCGAGTTCTTCCGGTTTTCCAAGCTCCGGAAGAACGGCGGAAAGGTGATCGTGATCACCCTGTTCGAGGCGCTGACGGCCTCCGCACTGGTTTTCGCGGCCTCCTGGCTGCTGCTGGGCATGGACCTGGCCTTTTCCGTCGTGCTCGCGTCGCTGGCCGCCGCGACCGCACCGGCTTCCACCATGATGACCATCCGCCAGACCGGGGCGCGGGGGGATTTTGTGGACACGCTGCTGCAGGTGGTGGCCTTTGACGATATCGTCGGGCTGGTCGCGTTTTCCGCGGCCGTCGCGGTGGCGGTGTCCAGCTATTCCGGCGCGGGATTTTCCTTCCGGATGCTGCTGGCGCCCATTCTTTCGAACCTCGGGGCGCTGGCGCTGGGGGCGCTGTTCGGGCTGCTGCTGAAATGGAGCCTTCAGAACCGCTCCTCCTCGGACAACCGGCTGATCATCGCGATCGCGCTGATGTTCACCTACTGCGGCATCTGCGCCGTGATGGGCATCTCGCCGCTTCTGGGCTGCATGGGCATGAGCACGGTGTACATCAACCTGACGGAGGATGAAAGGCTGTTCCGCCAGCTGGGATACTTTTCCCCGCCGATCCTGCTGCTCTTCTTCGTCCGGTCGGGCATGAGCTTCGACCTGGGCGCCGTGGTCGGCAGCGAGGCGAGCCTCGGCACGACGCCGCTTCTGCTGGTGGGGATCGTGTACTTTGTCGTCCGCATCCTGGGAAAATACGCTGGAGCCTTTGCCGGCTGCGCCGCGGCGGGCAAGGAGAAACGGACGCGGAATTACCTGGGACTCGCGCTGGTGCCGCAGGCTGGCGTCGCGATCGGACTGGCGGCGCTGGGCGCCCGGACGCTGGGCGGGGCGGCAGGAAAGGCGCTGGAGACGATCATCCTGGCCTCGAGCATCCTCTACGAGCTGGCGGGCCCGGGGCTTGCGAAGCTGAGCCTCTACCTTTCCGGCTCCTACAGCAGCAGGCTGGAGGAGATCGTGCCCGTCGGGGAGACGGATGAATCCGGAAGGCCGAAGACGGAGGCGGAAAAGCTGATCGAACGCGTGAACGCCATCCAGAAGGAGCTGGCGGCCCGGCAGGGGGCCAGCGAGGAGGAGAAAGTCTTCACGGAGGAAGCGATCGAGCATTTCGACCGGATGTGGAACAATCCGCTGGATACCCGGCGGAACAGGAGATATAAAGGAGGGCGCTATTTCAGATGATGAATGCCATCACCGATCCGATTGCCCGGGCGCTGGGCCCCTGGGCGGCTGAGCTGAACGGCTGGTCCGTCCTGCTCCGAATCCTCTGCTGCGCGCTGCTTTCCGCCGTGATCGGGACGGAGCGGGCCAGCAAGCGGCATACCGCCGGCCTGCGCACCTTCATGCTGGTCTCCCTGGCGGGCGCGCTGGCCATGATGGCGGACCTCTGGCTGCAGAAACAGACGGGCGCGGGGATTTTCCTACTGAGCGCGGCGACCCTCGTCTGTGCCACGCTCATCGCCACCAATTCCCTGTTCATCTCCTCCCGGAACCAGATCAAGGGAATTACCACCTCCGCCGGGCTGATGGTCAGCTGCATGCTGGGCGTGACGCTCGGGGCGGGCTACTATACCCTGACGCTCGCGGCGACCGCGGCCATGCTCTTCTGCCTGAGCATGCTGCCGGCACTCGAGGGCACGCTGAAGGACCGCTCCAACCATTTTGAAATCCACCTGGAGCTGACCAGCAGCCACCATCTGCGGGAATTCGTGGCCACGGGGCGGGAGCTTGGGCTGAAAATCGACGATATCGAAACCAATCCCGCCTATATCAATTCGGGGCTGAGCGTCTATTCCATCGCCATCTCCATCACCCGGCAGGAGCTGAAAAAATTCAAAACCCACCGGGAGATCATCGAGGCGCTTTCCACGCTGGAGTACGTCTCCCATATCGAAGAAATCTGAGCCCGGCCGCGCCGCGGAGGCGCCGGGCCGCGGGGCCTCCGGGAAGCTGTCGGGCGGGCCGCGCCGGTTCATCCGGGCGGAGCGGGACAGAATTCATACAGTTTTTCCCTTTACTTTTGGGTGCGAGGGGAGTATCATCGTCTTCAACCTATTGAAACGAAGGGTAATTCAGGAGGTGGGAGCGCGGTGGACTGGGAATTTATCGGCAGCCATATTCCGGACTACGCTGCCGGAGCCTGGGTTACGCTGCGCTTCGGCCTCTGCGGCGTGGGATGCGCCATGGCGCTGGGGCTGATCTGCTGCCTGCTGCGCTATTTCCGGGTTCCGGTGCTGAAGGGCGCCGCCCGCGGATATATTGAACTGGCACGGAATACGCCGCTGCTCGTGCAGCTTTTCTTTCTTTATGCCGGCCTTCCCAGGGTCGGGATCCGCCTCAGCGCGGAGGCCTGCGCGGTGATCGGGCTGACCTTCCTGGGAGGGGCCTATATGGCCGAGGCGTTCCGAAGCGGCCTGGAATCCGTGGAGAAAAGCCAGCGGGAGGCCGGGGAATGCCTGGGCCTGACCCGGTGGCAGAATATCCGCTATATTCTGCTGCCCCAGGCGCTGGCGACGGCCGTGCCCGCGCTTTTCGCCAATGTGATTTTTCTGATCAAGGAAACCAGCATGTTTTCCGTGCTGGCCATGATGGATCTGATGAATGTCGCCGATACGCTGCGCACCAGCGGCGGCCGCACCGTCGAGGTGCTGTTCATGCTGGCGGCGGCCTATCTGGCGCTGCTGCTGCCGGTCTCCCTGCTGGCAAATCTGGCGGAAAGGAGGCTGCGGTATGCAGGATTTGGGAATCAGCGTTCTGTTTAGGGGCGTCAATTTTCAGCGGCTGCTGCTGGGCCTCTGGGTGACGCTCCGCATCGCGCTGATCACGATCGGCATCTCCATCGTGCTGGGGCTGCTCTTCGGCATTGTGATGATGAGCCGCAGCAGGGCGGCCCGGAGCGTCTGCCGTGTCTGGCTGGAGATCGTCCGGTTCATGCCGCAGCTGGTGCTGCTCTACCTGGTGTATTTCGGATTCGCCCGGCTCTTCGGCTGGAATCTGGACGGGGAAGCGAGCGCGGTGCTGGTGTTCTCCTTCTGGGGCACGGCGGAGATGGGCGACCTTTTCCGGGGCGCGCTGACCTCCATCCCGCGGCATCAGCGGGAGAGCGCGGCGGCGCTGGGGCTGACCCGGGCGCAGATCAACCGTTACATCCTGCTGCCCCAGACGGTGCGCCGCCTGCTGCCGCAGGTGATTAACCTGTCCACCCGGATCATCAAGACCACGGCGCTGGTCAAGATGATCAACGTGACGGAGGTGCTGAAGGTCGGGCAGCAGATTATCGGGCAGTTTTACCGGGAGCCTTCCGCGGCCTTCTGGGTCTACGCGGCGGTGTTCCTGCTCTATTTCCTGATCTGCTGGCCCATTTCCCTGCTGGCGGGAAGCCTGGAGCGGCGCTATCATGAGTAAGAGGACGGAGAAAGAGGAGATCGCGATGGAGCCGATTCTGCGGGTGAAGGAGATTTACAAGGGCTTCGACGGCAACGGGGTGCTTCAGGGCGTCAGCCTGGACATCCGGGAAGGCGAGGTCGTTGTGATCATCGGCCCCAGCGGGTGCGGGAAAAGCACGCTGCTGCGCTGCATCAACGGGCTGGAGAAGATTGACCGGGGCGAAATCTGGCTGCGGGATCAGCGGATCTCCGACCTGGGAAAGGACATGTACCGGGTGCGCCAGCGGATCGGCATGGTGTTCCAGAGCTACGACCTGTTCCCGCATATGAAGGTGATGGACAACCTGCTGCTGGGCCCTGTCAAGGCGCTGAAAAAGCCCCGGGAGGAGGTCGAGGCGGAGGCCGTGGAGATGCTCAGGCGCGTCGGCCTGGCGGACAAAGCCCAGGCGCTGCCCCGCACGCTGTCCGGCGGGCAGAAGCAGCGCGTGGCGCTGGTGCGGGCGATGCTGATGCACCCGGAGCTTTTGCTGCTGGACGAGATCACCGCCGCGCTGGACCCGGAAATGGTGTCCGAGGTGCTGAACGTGGTGATCGACCTGGCGGAGCAGGGGATGACCATGGCGATCGTGACCCACGAGATGCGCTTCGCCGAGGCGGTGGCGGACCGGGTCCTGTTCATGGAGCAGGGCGTGATCGCCGAGGAGGGCGTTCCGGAGGAGTTCTTCCGGGAGCCCCGGACCGAGCGCGCCCGCCGCTTCCTGCAGAGCTTCACCTATGCCTCCGCCCGGAAGCGCCCCAGGGACCCAGCGGGAATGCCCGAAGACGCCTGAGGTCCGGAACCCGCGGCCCCGGACATCCGGGGCCGCGCCAAAAAACAATCCAAATACAATCCCGGGGATTGACAGACCCGTGAGGAAGGAATATAATCCAACCAACCTACCGGAAAGGTAGGGAAAGAGAGGAGACGGAACCATGTACGCTGCGCAGATGATGGCCCTGTGTATGTGTTGCAAGAAGCGTCCGTCTCCGTCGGAGGCTTGTTTGTGTTGACGCACAGCAGGCGGTACAATCCAGGGAGCCGGATCAGGACATGGTTCAGGCTCCTTTTTATATATTTTTTCGGAAGATCCCCCCAAAAATAAGAGTTCCGGCAAGACCGGAGGAAAGGAAGGAAAAAAATGAAACGTTTTGTGAAGGCAGTTGCACTGGCCCTGGCCCTGGTCCTGGTTCTGGCGGCCGCGGCGTCCGCGGAGGGATTCCGCACCCTGGAGGAGATTAAGGAAAGCGGAAAGATCGTGATCGGGCTGTTCCATGACAAGAAACCCTTCGGCTATGTGGACGAAAACGGCGAATTCCAGGGCTATGACGTGTACCTGGCCCGGCGGCTCGCGGAGGATCTGGGCGTCGAACTGGAGATCGTCGCCGTGGACGCGCCGAACCGCATCGAGTTCCTGCAGAGCTTCAAGGTGGACGTGATCCTGGCCAACTTTACCTATACCGCGGAGCGCGCGGAGCAGGTGGATTTCGCGCTGCCGTACATGAAGGTGGCCCTCGGCGTGGTCAGCCCGGAGAGCGCGCTGATCACGGACGTGGAGCAGCTGAAGGGAAAGAAGCTGATCGTCTCCAAGGGCACCACGGCGGAAACCTTCTTTGAGCAGAACTATCCCGAGGTGGAGCTGGTCCGGTATGATTCCTACACGGACGCCTATCTGGGTCTGCTGGACGGGCGCGGCGACGGTCTGTCCACGGATAACACGGAGGTGCTGGCCTGGGCGATCGAGAATCCCGGATTCGCCGTAGGCATCGAGTCCCTGGGCAGCCTGGACACCATCAACCCCGCCGTGTCCAAGGGGAACGAGACGCTGCTGGCCTGGATCAACGAGGAAATCGTCAAACTGGGTGAGGAGAACTTCTTCCACGCCGACTACGAGGCCACGCTGCGGGAAACCTATGGGGAGAACGCGGACGCGGATTCCCTGGTGGTGGAAGGCGGCGTGATCTGACCCGCGCTTCCGGAACCCCGGGGCGGGAGAAACACAGCCCCGCCGCGGGAACAAAAAAACTGGCGCCGCAGACGCGGCGCTGGTTTTTTTCGCCCGCCCGGAAACGGAAGGCGGGGAGTCGTTTTTCCATTCCTCCGGCGCCGCGTCGCGGCGCCTTTTCCTGTCCCTCCGGAGCCGGGCTGATCAGTCCCCGTTCATTCCCCGGTACAGCGTGTCGAGGAGCTTTCCGGAGGGATCGCAGCCGTGCTCCCAGTAGAAGATGCCGGCATATCCCTCCCGGCGGACGTAGGCGCATTTCTCCCGGAGGCTGCGGGGATCGTCGTAGGAGATGAAGGTGCTCCCGTCGAAGAGGAAGGGCGCCTTCGCCTCATCGTCCCAGTATCGGGTGAAGCCGTTCCGGTCCAGGTAATCCCGCTCCAGCTCCGCCCAGGAAGGCCCGTAGCTGCCGCCGCGCTTCGTGAGCTGGAGGAAGCCCCGGTTCCGGTCCGGGACGTCCTCCCATTTCCGGGAGTAGAACGCGCAGCCCAGGAGCAGCTTTTCCTTCGGGACGCCGCAGGCCGTGAACAGGCGGAGGGCCTGGTCGCAGCTGTTCCGGAAGTAGTCGCCGGCGGAGCTGTACAGCGGGGTGTGATGGCCGGAAAGCGCGTGGAAGCCGCATTTCAGGTCATAGGTCATCAGGTTGATGAAATCCAGGACCTCCGAAACGGCCGGAAGGTCCACGGAGGCGGTGTAATAGAGATCCGCGCCGGCGGCGACGGAAAGGAGCGGCCGCTTCCCGGGCAGGGAATCGAAGGCCTTCCGGATGCCGCGGAGGGTCTCGGTGAAGTTTTCCCGGTCGTCGGGGGAAGCACCCTGGAAATTGCTGGGCACGTAGGGATATTCCCAGTCCAGGTCCACCCCGTCAAAGCCGTGCTTTTCCGCCAGCTCCGCGCAGCTTTCCGCGAAGACCTGCCGGAGCCGGGGATCAGCGCAGACGGAGGTGAAGGCGTCCTCCTCCCCGGGGTTGTTCACCAGGGACAGGAGGACGCGGATTTCCGGATTCCAGCTCCGGATTTCCGCCAGGCGGTCCGTAAGGGGATGGTCCCGCAGCACGGTGCCGTCCCCCCGAAGCCGGCCGAAGGCGGCGCAGATATGAGTGAGCTTCCGGGCGTCCTCCCGGGTCACCGTCGCTTTTTCAGAAACATAGCCGAGCAGATATCCGCCCATGACGGGATGCCTCCTTCCTCCCCCCGCCCTGCGGGGCGAAGGCTGAACCTGATTCTGATTATATCGGCCCCGGACCGGAATGGCAACAGGAAAACGGCATGCGGATTCCCCCGCGCGGGCGGCGGAAGCCCCGCGGCCGCGGAGACGGAAATTTCCATCATTCCGCCGCCGAAAATCCGCCAGATTCTGTTGGATAATTCCCGGAATTATGATAAAATGGCGCCGAACACAGAAAAATAATTCGCGGCTTTTTCCCGCGCGGGGGAAAGCCGCGGCGCGAAAAGCAGGAGGAGGAAAAGGGCTATGCGCTCACGCAGCTTCGAATCCCTGATGGAATCCTACGAGCGGCTTCTGGCCAGACCCAATCCGGTGGACGAACATTTCTACAACGGCCTTTTCTGCCGGTACCGCAATCCCGTGCTGACCCGGGAGCATATCCCGCCCTTCTGGATGTACGACGCCGATCCGAAGGCCAATCCCTTCATGATGCAGCGGCTGGGCGTGAACGCCACCCTGAACAGCGGCGCCCTGAAAGTGGGGGACAGATACTGCCTGGTGGTCCGGGTGGAGGGCATGGATCGGAAGAGCTTCTTCGCCGTCGCGGAGAGCAAAAGCCCCACGGAGGGATTCCGGTTCCGGGACCGGCCCATCCTGCTGCCGGATACGGAGAAGGCCGAAACCAATGTTTACGACATGCGGCTGACCGCCCATGAGGACGGCTGGATCTACGGCGTGTTCTGCTCGGAGAGCAAGGATCCGGAGAATCCGGACCTTTCGGCGGCGGTCGCCGCGGCGGGGATCGTCCGGACGAAGGATCTGGAAACATGGGAGCGGCTGCCGAATCTGAAGACGCTCCGCTCTCCCCAGCAGCGGAACGTGGTGCTGCATCCGGAGTTTGTGGACGGGAAATATGCCTTCTATACCCGGCCGATGGACGACTTTATCGAGACCGGGAGCGGCGGCGGGATCGGCTTCGGGCTGTGCGGCGATATCCTGCATCCCGTGATTGACGAGGAGAAGATCATCAGCCGCAGGCGGTACCATACGATCACCGAGAGCAAGAACGGCGCCGGCGCCGTGCCGATCCGGACGGAAAAGGGCTGGATCCACCTGGCCCACGGCGTGCGGAACACGGCGGCGGGGCTCCGGTATGTGCTCTACGCCTTCGCCACGGATCTGCAGGATCCCTCCAGGGTCATCGCCGAGCCCGGCGGCATGCTGCTGGGCCCGCTGGGCCGGGAGCGGATCGGGGACGTGAGCAACGTGGTGTTCACCAACGGCGCCATCGCGGACGCGGACGGGAAGGTCTACCTCTACTACGCCTCCTCCGACACCCGGATGCACGTGGCGGAGACGGACGTGGACCGGCTGTGCGACTATGTGTTCCATACGCCGGAGGACGCCCTGCGGTCCGTGGACTGCGTGAAGCAGCGGCTGGAGCTGATCGACCGGAACCTGGCCTTCCTGGGCGGGAAAGCCTGAGCCGGGGGACGACGCCCCGAACCACCAGAAACCGGAGGAAAAGAAAATGCTGAGGATTTCTCCCCTGTTTTCGGACGGCGCGGTGCTTTGCCGCGGGAAGGAGCTGCGCGTTTTCGGCGAGGCGGACGAGGGCGCGCGGGTGTGCTGCGAGCTGCGGGACGGGCGGGACAACCTGCTGGCCCGGGGCGAGGGAACCGCCTTCCAGGGAAGGTTCCTGGTCCTGCTGCCTCCCCAGGAGGCCCGGACGGGGTGCAGGCTGGTTATCCGCAGCGGGGAGGAAACCTTCTGCGCGCTGGATGTCTGCGTCGGCGAGGTCTTCCTGGCCGGCGGGCAGAGCAACATGGAGTGGGAGCTGCAGAACGCGGACGAAGGCCCAGCCCTCACCGAAACCCATGTCAATCCGCTGGTCCGCTACCTGAATGTGCCCAAATCCGGCCGGAAGGACGGGGAATGGGAGAACGCGTGGAAGAACCTGCGCTGGCAGGCCATCGGGCCGGGCCGGGGAAAGGACATGAGCGCGGCGGCCTATTTCTTCGCCATGAAGCTCCAGCGGGAGCTGGGGGTGGCGGTGGGGATCATCGACTGCTACCTGGGCGGAACCTCCGTTGCCTGCTGGATGGATGAGGCCTGGCTCGGCCGGACCGCGGAGGGCGCGCGGTATCTCGCGGAATACGCGGACCGGTCCCGGGGAATCACGCTGGACGACTTCCGGGAGAAGGACCGGATCTTCCGGCATAACCTGGACGCGTGGAACGCCCGGGTGGCGGCCTTCCGGGCGGAGCGCCCGGAGGCCTCCCGGGAGGAGCTGGACGCCGCGGTGGGGCCCTGTCCCTGGGATCCGCCGGCGGGTCCCGCCTCCCCCTACCGCCCCGCGGGACTGTACGGGACGATGGTGGCGCCGCTGGCCCCGGTGGCGCTGACGGGCTTCCTGTTTTACCAGGGGGAGACGGACGCCGGCCTGACCGGGGCGTACGACACGCTGATGATGTCCCTGATCGACCGGTGGCGCGGGGCCTTCCGGGACGGGACGCTGCCCTTCCTCTTTGTCCAGCTGCCCATGTGGATCGAGAAGGGGGCGGAGGACAGCAAAACCTGGCCCGCCCTGCGGCTGCGCCAGGCCGAGGTCCGGGACCGGATGCGGAACACGGGCATGGTCTGCCTGCTGGACCAGGGCGAGTATGACAACCTGCATCCCACCAACAAGCGGGTGGTGGGGGAGCGCCTCTGCGAGCTGGCGCTGGGCATGATCTACGGGAAGAAGGCGGAAACCTCGCCCCGGGTCACCGGCCGGAGCGTGGAGCGGGGCATGATGACCCTGCGGACGGACCAGCCGCTGATGACCCGGGACGGCGGCGAGCCGGCGCTGCTGGAGCTGGCCGGGGCGGACGGGAACTATGTCTCCGCCCGGGCGATGATCGAGGGGCCGGTGCTGCACCTGACGGCGGAGGGGATCGAATTCCCGCTGCACGCGCGGTACGCCTGGACGGATTACGGCACCGTGAACCTGTTCGGCGGGAACGGACTGCCCCTGGAGCCCTTTGAGATCTGAAGGGATCCGGAAACGGAGCCGATGGAGGAGGACGCGGATGGACTATCCTGTGGAAACCCTGCTGGACACGCGCTTTATCAGGGTTTACGACCTGCAGTACGCACCGGGGAGGCACTATTACAGCGCCACGCGGAGAACCCTCGGGGAGCTGGTGGCGGACATGCCGGAGGAAGCCTTCCGGACGATGGTGCCGGACGCGGTTTCCCTCTGCGTGGTCTGGCACGCGGAGGGCCGAAAGGACCGGATCCTGCTGAACCGGGAATACCGCTATCCGCTGGGACGCTATGTGGTCAGCGTGCCGGCCGGGCTGATCGACCCGGAGGACCGCGGCCGGGACCGGGAGGACGCCATCCGCTCCGCGGCGGTGCGGGAGCTCTTTGAGGAGACGGGGATTACCTTCCGGGAGGGGGACCGGTTCCGGATCGTGAATCCCTGCCTGTTTTCCTCTCCCGGAATGACCGACGAGTCCAACGCGGTGGCGCGGATCGACCTGTTCGGCCACGCGGAGAGCGAACTGACGCAGGGAAACGCCGCGGACGGGGAAAAGTTCGGGGGCTTTCTGCTGGCGGGCGCCGCGGAGGCGGCGGAGATGATGGGCCGGGAGGCCGTATCCGTATATACCTGGATCGGGCTGGCGGAATTCCTGAGAAAGTGAGTGGCGCATGCGGCAGATAGCTTTTTTTACAACCGACTGGAATTATGAACTGGTCGGGGAGACGTTGCACGGCGTATCCAGGTACCTGGAGGATCATCCGGATGTGGATGTCCGGGTTTTCGACTGCTTCAGTATCGACGAGGAAAACCTGGAGGATTTCGACATCTACGAAATCTACCGCCTGGCGGACCTGGACCGCTACGACGGCGCGGTCGTTCAGACCCACCAGATCGTATTCCGCGAGGTGGCGGACCGGCTGGAGCGCATCCTGGCGAAAAAGGGGATTCCCGCGGTCACCGTCGGGACGCCCCTGGGGAGCATGCCCCTGATCAAGACCGACGACTATGAGGCCTTCCGCCGGATCACCGGGCACGTCATCCAGGCGCACGGCGCGAAAAAAATCTGGTTCCTGAAAGGGCTGGAGGCCTTCGACGGGGACGCGCAGAGCGAAGCCAGGCAGCGCCGCACGGGCTTTCAGGACGTCTGCGGGGAGATGGGCGTGCCGGAGAAGGACATCCGGATCCTGGAGGGAAACTGGAAGACGGAGTCCGGACGGGAGGCGGGACGGCTGATCCTGGAGGCGGCGGAAAAGCCGGACGCCCTGATCTGCGCGAACGACGACATGGCCCTCGGCGCGCTGGCCGTGCTGCGCGAGGGCGGCCTGAAGGTTCCGGAGGAGCTGATCGTCACCGGGTTTGACGGCATTTTCAGCGCTTCCCTGTGCAATCCGCCGCTGGCGACCGTGGACCGGAATTTTCAGGAGGCCGGGTACGCGGCGATGGACGCGGTGGTGCGCATGGCGGAGGGGGAGACGATTCCTCCGGTCGTTTTCAATCCCATGCTGCCGAGGCTGACGGGCACCTGCGGATGCGCGGGGAACGAGGGCGCGGAGATGATCCGCATCAAGAACCGCTTCTACCGCCAGAGCCAGTTCATCCGCCATTTCTACCTGACCCAGGACAAGATCGCCAACGCCATCTTTTCCTCGGAGACGCTGCAGGACGTGATGGAAGCGGTGGAGGTCCACGCCGATGTCTTCGGCGGAAGGGATCTGCGCATCTATCTGGATGAAAGATACCACCGCAGCCTGACGGGCGGCACAACCCCGGAGGAGGAGGCCGCGATGGCGGACGGGCATTACACGGGACGGTTCCTGCTGGCCGCGGACAGCCGCGAGCGGGTGGCCCGCCGGGAGAAATACGAGGAGGTCGGAAACGGCTGGTCCCAGCGGAAGGCGAAGGAAGGCCTGCCGGCGTGGGAGAGGCTGATCCAGTACTATCCCCTGCGCTTCGGCCGGACCATGGCCGGGGTGCTGATGCTGCGCGGGCTTTGCACCGCGGCGGAAATGAACCTGCATGAGAGCATCGTCAACGAGCTGATGCTGGGGCTGGAGATGGTCCGGCAGCATCAGGACCTGAACCGCCTGAACGCGCAGCTGAACGACCTGTACGTGACCGACCAGCTGACGGGGCTGAACAACCGCTTCGGCGTGGCCCGCTACGGACAGCCCCTGTTCGACAGCCTGCTGGAGGCGGGGCAGCCGGTGGAATTCTTCTTCCTGGACGTGGACGACATGAAGGGCATCAACGACCGATACGGGCACGACGCGGGGGATGAAGCGCTGGAAGCCGCCGCGGAGGCGCTCCGGCGGGTCAGCTCCGGCGACAGCTACCTGATGCGCTACGGAGGGGATGAGTTCATCACCATCGGAAGGTACAGCGAGGAGGACCGCGGGGAACGGATGCGGCGCGAGATGGAAAGCCTGTGCCGGGAACGGAAGCTGCCCTTCCGCGTGGAGATTTCCGTGGGGCAGTTCATCCGCCGGCCGGGGAGCAGCATGACCCTGGACGAATGCCTGCGCGAGGCGGACCTGCGGATGTACGAGGTCAAGAAGAAAAGAAAGCGCGAAAGGGAGGCGGGAAGGACTCCGTGAGGACCTTCCCTTCGGCGGGACACCGGGCGGAGGACGCCCGCTGTCCCCTTTTTTTCAGGGAAAACACGGGCGCGCACAGATGCTTGCATTTTGCTGGATGATGGGATAGAATAGATTGATTTCCTGTGCGAAGGGCTGTTTGCTGTACCTTCGCAGGGCGGAAGGAGACGAAGTTTCATGAAGGTTGTTTTGCTCAGGGATGTTAAAAATATCGGGAAGCGGGATGAGATCCTGAACGTCAGCGACGGATACGCCCGGAACTTCCTTTTTCCCCAGAAGCTGGCCGTGGAAGCGAAACCCGGCACGCTGAAGGAGATTGAGAAGAAGCGGGCCGCCCAGGACGCCCGGGAGGCGGAGGCGCTCGCGGAAGCCAGGGAAAAGGCCGCGGCGCTGAAGGGAAAGGTCATCGAGCTGAAGATCAAATGCGGCTCCCAGGGCCGGCTGTACGGCAGCGTCACCGCCGCGGAGGTGGCGGAAGCGCTGGAGAAGCAGCACGGGTACGCCGCGGACAAGCGGAAGATCGACCTGGGCGAACCGATCCGGGAAGTGGGCGACCGGGAAATCAGCCTCAGGCTGCATCCCGGCGTCAGCACGACCATGATCCTGCGGGTCAGCCCGCTGGCCAAATAAGGAAATGAATCCCGGCGGGACGGGCCCGGAGCGGAGGAACGGTCCGCGGGGCCGCGGCCCGCGCGGGACGCGGGAAGAAGGAGAACAGCGAAATGCCGGAGCAGACGGATCAGGGGCTGCGGGGGCTTGTGCCGCCCAACAGCCCGGAGGCGGAGATCAGTGTCCTGGGCGCGATGCTGCAGGACTCCGCCGTCGTGCTCCGGGCGATGGAGAGCCTGCAGCCGGAGGATTTCTATCCGCCGGAGCATCAGGAAATCTTCCGGGCGATGCAGGACCTTGCCCGGGACAGAAAGCCGATTGACCTGACGGTTCTCGTGACGGAAATGTCCCGGCGGGGCACCCTGGAGGGCGTGGGCGGCATGCCGTATCTCATGCGCCTGATCAGCTCCGTGCCCACGACCGCCAACGCCGGCGCCTATATCGACCTGGTGCTCGAGAAGAGCACCCTCCGGCGTCTGATCTCCGCGAGCCAGGCGATTTCACGGGAGGCATACGCCCAGCAGAATCCGCTGCCGGAGATCCTGTCCTCGGCGGAGAAGGCCGTCTTCGACCTGGTGATGAAGCGCACGGACGGCGGCGCGCTGAAGCCCGTTCGGGACGTGCTGGTGAACACCTTTCAGGAGATCGAGGATCTCGCGAAGCTGCACGGGGAGATTTCCGGCGTGCCGACGGGCTTCGCGGACCTGGACAGCACCCTGACGGGGCTCCATCCGGGCGAGCTGATCATCATCGGCGCGCGCCCGGCCATGGGAAAAACCTCCTTCGCCATGAATATCGCCGCGTACGCCAGCATCCGGAAGGGAAAGACCGTCGCGGTCTTCAGCCTGGAGATGCCGCGGGAGCAGATCGTCATGCGCGTGCTGTGCAGCGAGGCGCGGGTCAACATGCAGAAGGTCCGGAAGGGGACGCTGGAGGACGCGGAATGGAACGCGCTGGCCCGGGCCCTGGGCCCGATCTCCAGCGCGCCGCTTTACCTGGACGACACGGCGGCACTGACCCCCAGCCAGCTGCGGAGCAGATGCAGGCGGCTGATGATGGACCACGGGCTGGATCTCGTGCTGGTGGACTATCTGGGCCTGATGCGGTCCGACGGCCGGTCGGAGAACCGGCAGCTGGAGGTGGCGGATATCAGCCGGCAGCTCAAGGCGATCGCGCTGGAGCTGAAGGTGCCGATCATCGCGTGCGCCCAGCTGAGCCGCGCCAACCGGGAGCGGACCGATAAGCGGCCCATGCTGTATGACCTGCGGGATTCGGGATCCATCGAGCAGGACGCGGACGTGGTCATGTTCCTGCACCGCGAGGAATACTACAACCCCGAAACGGAGGACAAGAATATCGCTGAGGTCAACGTGGCCAAGCAGCGCAGCGGCCCGCTGAAGACCGTGAAGCTGGCTTGGCTCAGCGAGATTACCACCTTCGCCAACCTGGCCCGCGAGGAGGACGGCGGAGGCGGCGAGGCGCCCTTCTGAGAAAACCGGGATGGGCGCGCCGGAAGAAGAGAATGAAAGGGCAATGAACTGAGCATGGAAACATACAGGGTGGCGCAGCTGATCCGGGATTCGCGCTTCGAGGGCTGGCTCATGGTGCGCAGCGCGGAAAAGAAGACCGACAGGAACGACCGGGGCTATGTGGACCTGAATCTGGGCGACCGGAGCGGCGAAATGAACGCCAAGATCTGGAACTGGGATCCCCGGACGGAGGTTCCGGAAAGCGGCAGGCCCATCTGGGTACGCGGCCTGGTTCAGGAATACAACGGCAGGCTGCAGCTGCGCGTTGAAAGCTGGCGTCCGGCGGGCCCGGAGGACCGGATCAGCATGGGCGACCTGGTGCCGGCGGCGCCCCGGGAGCCGGGGGATATGATGCGGGAGATCCGCGAAACGGTGGACGGCTTTGAGAACGCGGCGCTGAAGAGGCTGACGGAGGAGATGCTGAGCATGGCAGGCCGCCGGCTGGAATGGTTTCCGGCGGCACAGCGGATGCACCACGCGGAGCGCAGCGGGCTTCTGCACCACACGACGGACATGCTGCGGCTGGCCCGGGCGGCGGCGGAGACCTATCCCTGGCTGAACAGGGACCTGCTGTTCGCCGGCGTCATCCTGCATGATCTGGGAAAGCTGGAGGAGCTCAAGAGCGACGAGAGCGGCAACGTGACCGACTACACCCGGGACGGGCAGCTGCTGGGCCATCTGGTCCGGGGCATCACGCTGCTTGACCGGGCAGCGGAGAAGACGGGGGTATCCGGAGAGTGCGTGGTCCTGCTGGAGCATATGCTGCTGAGCCACCACGGGGAGCCGGAGTTCGGAAGCCCGCGGCCCCCCATGTTTCCCGAGGCGGAGGCGCTCCACTGGATCGACATGATGGACGCGCGGATGAACACCATGAAGGGCGCCTGGGAGAAGACGCCGGAGGGCGCCTTCAGCGAGCGGATTTTCAGCCTGGACCGGCGGGTCTATCACCCGAGGTACACGGAGGATGCGGAGTAAAGGGAACTTTTTCCGGATTGTTCCGTCCGATATACAGAGTGTTAATCCAGAATCAAGGGGAGGTTTGGATCATGAACAAGAAGAAACTGCTGTGCCTGGTGCTGGCCCTGTGCGCCCTTGTGCTGACCGCCTGTCAGCAGAAGGAGGTCTTTGATACCCTGCCGCCGGAGAGCCGGGCAACGGAAGCGCCGGCCGAAGCCGTGCAGGATCTGTTCGGCTCCGCGGTCGTGGGCGGAACGGATTACGACGACGGCTCCTATGATCCGGCCTCGGAGGAGGGAGGAGACTGGGAGGATATCGCGCCCTACGAGGAAGAGGAGACCGTGGCGCCGCTGATTCAGAGCGACTACGCCGGAGCGACGCCGGTCGTCATCGATCCCATCGACAAGCCCACCCCCACGCCGCTGCCCACGCTGTCCTTCAGCTTCATGACCTATGAGGCGCCCTCGCTGCACATGACCTTCGAAGGCCCCAGCGGATGGACCGTGGACGACACGGTTTCGGATACCTATACGCTGACCAACCCGGATCCTTCCATGGATTACGCGGCATACCTGACGGTGCGGACGGTGCCGGTCAACAAGGCGTATACGAAGAGCGAGCTGACCAAAGAGGTCAAGGGCATGCTGGACACCCTTTCCGGCAGCGGGGAGCTGAGCGGGTTCTCCCCCTCGAACACCGCGGAGCGGACGTTCCTGGGAACGACGGGAGTCTACGCGAACTACACCGCCGTGGAGAAGGAAACCGGCGCGGAGATCGCGGGCAGGCTGATCGTGGCGTGCGTGAACCGGACGCTCTATACCCTGCACGTTTCATATCCCCGGGGCTATCGGGACTTCTACGTGACCAACGTGTATGACAAGTTCCGCCATTCCGTGAAGCTGAACTGAGCCCGCTCCGCGGAACGCGGACGGAAGGCGGATGCAAAGGAGTTTGAAGGATGAAGGAAAGAACCCGTATCCTGGCGCTGGCGCTGGCGCTTGGGCTGGTTTTCAGCCTCGCAGCGCCGGCCGGCGCAGAGGTTATGACGCTGGGCGTTTATTTCCGGGGCGTGGCAGAGCGGGAGGACGGAACCGCCGTCCAGATTCCCCTCGCCGGTTCTTTCCGGGTCACGCAGGGGGGAATGGACCGGGGCACGATCCGGGCCGGAGAGACGACCGTGACGCTCACGGGGTCCGAGCCGGCGGTGCTCAGTCCCCTGCCGGAGACCATTGAAGCCGGCTGGGATCTGTCCCAGGCCCGGACAACCGTGGACATGGCCCAGGGCGGGAACGTGACGGTTCCGATCCTCGTGAAGAGGCTGGCGGGGAAACCCGCCGCGGAAGGCCCGGAACCGGGAGCCGCGGACGCGGAGCCGGCCGGGGATGCCGGGGAAACGGCGGAGACGGCCGGAGAGCCGGCGGAAACGACTGAACCGGAAGAGCCGGCGGAAGCGGGTGAGCCGAAGGAAACGGAGAACCCCGAGGAGGAAGACTGGCTGCTGAGCCAGACCGAAACGGAGGCTTCCGAGCCGACGACGGAGTGGCGTGCCACGCCGGTGCCGACGGAGGCGCCGACGCCCGAGCCCGAGGTGGGCATGCTGAGCGGCAGCGCGGATACGGGAACCTTCCGCATCAAGGTGTTCTATGACAGCAACAATAACGGCGGCTGCAGCGTCTACGAGAAGGGCGTGGCGGGCGTCCAGGTCTATATCGTCACGGAAGCCGGGGAGATCGTCACCGGCGGGAAGACGGACGGCGAAGGCCTGATTGCCCTGCCCGGCCTGCAGCCCGGATCCTACAGGGTGCGGGTCTCGCTGGAGGAAAAATGGGGCTTCAACCGCAGGTCGAAGAATACGGGGCTGGACTGCTCCATCATGACCTTCTCCGCGGAGGGTATCCAGGATTCCGAACCGATCCGCGTCTCCGCCGGGGAAACCGTGGAGCGCGGCGTCGGCCTGCTCCGGGGCGTCGTGGTCGACGGCGTGTGCTGGATGGATGAGAACTCGGACGGCATCATGAACGACAGCGAGCCCCGGATGCCCGGGGTCCGGGTCACCCTGACCGGCCAGAAGAACGGGCTGAGCTTTGAAGCGTACTCGGACGAGAACGGATACTGGCGCATCTTCCGGGTGAGGGCCGGCTTCTACGACTTTACCGGCTACGCCCCGGAGGGCCTGGCGTTTACCCGCTATACGAAGACCGGCGGAAAGAACCGCTCCGTCTTCACGGCGGAGGGGAGAACGAAGTCCACGCGCACGCTGGACCTGAACGACGGACAGGACACGCCGGACCAGAACATCGGTTTTATCCGGGAGGGAACCGTCTCCGGCACCGCCTTCCTGGACGCGAATTACAACGGGCTTTACGACGCGGGCGAGAAGCCGCTCGCGGGCGTGAAGGTCACGGCGATCAAGCAGCTGAAGGACGAGGAAATCGCGGTGGCCTATTCCGGGGAGGACGGCCGCTACGCCCTCAGCGGGCTGCGCGGAAACACCTACAGGATCCGCGCGGTGCTGCCGGAGGACGGAAGCGACTTCACGCGGGTGGTCAGCGATCCGGAGGGAAACCATTTCGAGGCCAGGCCGAACCGGAGGGAGAATTTCTGGAAGGACTTTGAGCTGAAGGACGGGGAAAGCCGCACGGTGAACGTCGGCGCGCTCTACTACGGCTCCGTCAGCGGCACCGTGTACATGGACGACGATTTTTCCGCGACCCGGAACGGCGGCGAAAAGGCCGCGCAGGGAATCAGCGTCGTGCTGCTGAATGAGAACGGGGAAGAGGTGGACCGGAAGCAGACCACCGCGAAGGGAACCTATTCCTTCACGGAGCTGACCCCCGGAAAATACAGCCTGCGCATGACCGCGAAGAAGGGATATGCCTTCACCCGGATCGGAGAGGGCAGCATCATGCTGAACCTGAACGGCGGGGAAGGCTATTCCGAACCCTTTGAGGTCCCGCTGGGCGAGAGCATCGGGGGACGGGACGCCGGCATGATCATGCCCGGCACGGTGAAGGGCGCGGTATTCGCGGACCGGAATGACAACGGCCGCCGGGACAGCGGTGAGGACGGCCTGGCCGGCACCGTGGTCCGGCTGATGAGCGAAGAGGGGGAGGCATTCTCCGCGGAGCTTGGGGACAGCGGCGAATTCCTTTTCGACGCGGTGATGCCGGGCAGGTACTTCCTTGAGTATCAGCTGCCCGAAGGCGCCATCTTCGCGAAAGCCGGCGGGGACAGCGCCGTCTCCGGGGAGGAAGGAACCGGACGCGGGGAATGGTTTGATTTCAAAACGGCGGACCTGAAGGAAGCGCCGCTCTGCGGCGCGCTGACGCTGGGCAGCGTCACAGGAACCGTGTTCCGGGATCACGACGGGTCCGGCACGCGGGAAGACGGGGACGCTCCGCTGGCCGGCGCGCGGATCCTGCTGATTCCCGGCCGGGAGGACCTGGAGGAAGCGGAGGCGGTTTCAGACGGGACGGGCGCATTCGCGCTGACGGGCCTGCATCCGGACAGCTACACGCTGAAGGTCGTCCTGCCGGAAGGCACGGTGACCGCCCGGACGGGCGGGCTCGCGCTGCCGCTTGAGGCAGGGCTGCGGGAACAGGAGGTCCCGCTGGATGTGGCCATGGGCGAGATCCGGGCCGATCAGGCGATCGGCGCCGTGGCTCCGGCCTCGCTGCGGGGCAGGGCCTGGATGGATGAGAACAATAACGGCCTGATGGAGGAGAATGAAAAGACGCCGTCGGGCCTGGCGGTACTGGTGACGGACGAGGAGACCGGGGAGGCCTTCCGGACGCTGCGCACCGACGAGCGGGGCGTGTTTGAATTTGCCGGCATGGTGCCGGGGAGCTACTCCCTGAGCTTTGAGACGGATCCGGATACGGACCTGCCGAAGGAGGGGGACGGTACCTTCCGGCGGGAGGGGAACCGGCTGGTGATGGACGGTATCGCCCTCGCGGAGGGTGAAAGCCGGGAGGATCCGGTGCTGGGCTTCGTGAAGTATACCTCGCTGGGCGGCGAGGCCTGGGTCGACCGCGGACAGGGCGCCGCGCCCCTGGCCGAAGCCGTCGTCCGCCTGCTGGACGCGGACGGAAACGTCCTGCAGACGCAGACAACCGCGGAAACGGGCATGTGGCGCTTCAGCGGGCTGATGCCCGGGACCTACCGGATTCAGGCGGAAATGCCGGAGGGCACGGTCGCCGTGGAGCCGGAGGACGAACGGCTGGAGACAGGACTCGTCTCCGTGCTGAAGGAGACGGACGGGCGCACCGGCGCGTCGGAAGATATTGAACTGAAGATGGGCGCGGATCAGCTGAGCCTGAACGTGGGCGCGGTGCTCCCCGGCACGATCGGCGACTACTGCTGGCTGGATGTCAACGGAAACGGATGGCAGGACGGCGGCGAGCTCGGAATTCCCCATGTGAAGGTGGAGCTGGTCCGGAACGGGGAGACCGTGGCGGAGACGGAAACGGATCAGTACGGCCTGTACTTCTTCCGGGAGGTCTATCCCGCGGTCTACACCCTGAAGGCCACCGCACCGTCCGAGGTGAAGCCCACCGGAAAGCGCACGGATATTCCCCTGATCGTCTCCTCGCTGAACGAGACGGAGGAGGAAACCGCCTATACCGACGAGTTTGCCGTGGCCAGCGACAGCACCGATTTCAACATCGACCTCGGATACGCGCTGAGAAGGCCGGGCGAATACCCGGAGGGATACGGCGAGCAGGAAACCATGGACTGGTCCAGGGCCTATGAAAACGTGGTCCTGAAATAAGGCGCCCGAAGCGAAAAACGGGCCCTTCCCAAAGAAGGGAAGATATTGCCGGCCGGGAACCCCCCGGCCGGTTTTCTTTACGAATAATTGTCACAAAACAGGCGAAAAACTTGCAAAATAATTACAAAAATGTTAAACTAAGGCCATAACAAGATCGAGGTGAAGCCGATGAAACGGTTTTTGATGTTGATTCTGGCCTTTGGCCTGCTGGCGGGAGCGGTTTTTGCGGAGGGCGCGGAACCCCTTCCGGCGGAGGAGGCGGAGAACCTTCCCGTCCCGGAAGAGGCCGTTCCGGCGGAGGACGCGGCGGAAGCGGGGGCGGAAGCTTCTTCCTCCGCCGCGGATCCGGAGGAGAAAGGGGAAACCGTGCCCATGCCCGATGAGGAGAATGAGCCCGCGGACCCGGAGGAGCTTCCGGATGAGGAGGAGCTGCAGGAAGAGGTCGTCGACGGCCGCACGCTGCAGTACGGCGACGAGGGCAGCGATGTGCTGGAGCTGCAGACGAGGCTGCAGGAGCTGAAGTATTACACGGGCAGCCTGTCGGGCCGGTACCGGGAGGGAACCCGGGAGGCGGTCAAAGCCTTCCAGGGGGATTACGGACTGGAAAAGACGGGGATTGCCGACCCGGACACCCAGGCGCGGATCTTCTCCGCCCGCTACAGGGCGCTGCGCTACGGCGCCGAAGGCGAGGAAGTGAAAAAGCTTCAGTCCAGGCTGGTGGTTCTGGGATACTATAAGGGAAAGGTCAGCGGAAACTATCTGGGCGGCACGCAGAAGAGCGTCCGGGAGTTTCAGGAGGCAAGCGGCCTGCCGGTGACGGGGGCCGCGGATCCGCTGACGCTGGAGGCGCTGTACGCCCCGGACGCCCGGGGAAAGGGCGACGCGGCGGAACCCTCGGCGCAGGACGCGGCGGGATTTCTGGTGAACGACGCCGATCATGCCGGCGGGACGGGGAGCCCGACCGCCTTCGTGAAGGAGCTGAAGAGCGGTTCCCGCGGGGATGAGGTGAAGCAGCTGCAGGCCAGGATGACGGAGCTGGGCTACTACGAGGGTCCGGTGAGCGGCAACTTTGCCCGCCAGACGCTCCGGGCCGTGAAGAAGATTCAGACGCAGAACGGCCTGAAGGCGACGGGACGGGTGAACGAGGAAACCTGGAACGTGATTTTCAATGACGGCGGGATCGTCCTGCCCGGCGCGACGCCGAAGCCGACGCCGGAGCCGACGCCGGTGCCCTACGCCATGACCGTGGACGTCAACAACCAGGTGACCTCGGTCTACGCGCTCGATGAAAAGGGAGAGTATACGGTGCCCGTCCGGAGGATGATCTGTTCCACGGGCACAAAGGCGAACCCCAGCGACGTGGGGGACTGGGTCCTGAACGGGCGGCACGCGAAGTGGTGCGTGTTCCCGACCTGGGGCAACAGTTACGCCCGGTACTGGACGCGCATCAACGCCTCCATCGCGTTCCACTCCGTCATCTATACGGCTGTGGACCTGGACGCCATGAAAACCTCCAGCTACAAGATGCTGGGAAACCGGGCCAGCCACGGCTGCGTCCGGCTGACGGTGGAGGACGCGAAATGGGTCTATGAAAACATCGGCGCGGGCACGGTCGTGTCCATCCGGGAGGACCTGCCGAGCGATCCGGAGCTCCGGGACGCGGTGAAGCTTCCGCCCCTGAAAAAGGGCACGTCCATACCGGTGGAGACACCGGAACCGACGCCCGAACCCGAGTATCGCGCGGAGCAGCTGCCGGACCTCGGCGGAAAGCGCCTGAAAAAGCGCAGCGAGGGCCCGGAGGTTTACTGGGTCCAGAAGCGGCTGACGGAGCTCGGCTACTATACCGGATACGCGGGAGGCAGAATGCTGGACGGCACCGTGCGGGCCGTGAAGGCCTTCCAGAAGGCCAACGGGATCTATGCCTCCGGAGAGGTGGACGATAAAACCCTCGAGCTGATGAAGGCGGAACCGGCGCCGGAGACGGCGCAGGCCCCGGAGCGGACGATTGCCCCGGAGACGACGATTGCCCCGGAGATGACGCCGGCGCCGGAAGGGACGCCTTCTCCGGCGGCAGCGGCGGAATCCTGAAAAGTGCGCGATTTTTCCTCTTTCTTCAGCGGATCGTCACAGAACGAACACAGAAGCGGGGTAAAATCAAACCTGTCAAGGGGAGGCGCATCCACCATCCGCCTCTCTGAAACACCCTTTTCCCTGACACGATCGACGTGTCAGACCTCCCTATCCTCCATATTATGCGGGCCGCCCTTCGGGGCGGCCTGTGTTTTTCCCGGAAGGCCCGGCCGGACCGAGCGGGGAAAAGCGCGGAAGGGGAAAAGCGGGGCTCCCCGCGCGCCGGCGGAACAGGCCGGGAGCCGCAAATCTTTTGTGCAATATGCACAATAAAGAGTAAGCAGATTTGTCAAAAATCCCTCTTCCTATTTCGGGAAAAATCTGCTATCATACGAACCATCAAAGGGCAGCGCCCGATTATTGAAGGAGGATTTCAGCATGGCAAGCGTATCCCTGCAGCACATTTACAAGATCTACTCCGGCAACGTGACCGCTGTCAGCGACTTCACGCTGGATATCGAAGACAAGGAATTCATCGTTCTGGTTGGTCCTTCCGGCTGCGGAAAGTCCACCACCCTGCGCATGGTCGCCGGCCTGGAAGAGATCTCCGACGGCGAGCTGTACATCGGCGACAAGCTGGTGAACGACGTGGCTCCCAAGGACCGCGACATCGCCATGGTGTTCCAGAACTACGCCCTGTATCCCCATATGACGGTTTATGACAACATGGCCTTCGGCCTGAAGCTGCGCAAGACCCCCAAGGATGAGA
>CAMVFE010000014.1 GCA_947166705.1 uncultured Clostridia bacterium | reverse complement strand
AGGTGCTGGCCTGGCTGTTCTCCCTGTTCTGCCTGATCGCCTCCTTCGGCATCGGGAACATGACCCAGGTCAATTCCATCAGCGGGAACATGGATGCGGTGTTCGGCATTCCCACCTGGGTGACCGGACTGATCATCATGGTGCTTGTCGGCCTGGTGGTGGTCGGCGGACTGAAGCGGATCGCCGCGGTGACGGAAAAGATCGTCCCCTTCATGGTGATCCTGTACATGGTGGGTACGGTGGCGATCTTCTTCATCAATATTTCCCATGTCCGCTCCGTGTTCGGCGCGATTTTCCGCGGCGCCTTCGGGATGCAGGCGGCGGCCGGCGGCGTGGTGGGTTACGGCATCCGGCTGGCCATCGAGATGGGCATGAAGCGCGGCGTCTTTTCCAACGAGGCGGGCCTCGGCTCCTCGGTCATGGTCCATTCCAATTCCAATGTGCGGGAGCCTGTGAAGCAGGGCATGTGGGGCATCTTTGAGGTGTTCGCGGACACCATCGTCGTCTGCACCCTGACGGCCTTCTCCATCCTGTCCTCCGGGCTCATCGACCTGGGGACCGGCAGGCTGGCCAGCGAGACGTACGTCAACAGCGCCGGCGCGACACTGAGCCTCAGCAACGCCAACCTGGTCTCCTCGGTTTTCGACAAGCAGTTCGGCTTCATCGGATCCGCCTTCATCGCGGTTTCCATCATGCTCTTCGCCTTCTCCACGGTGCTGGGCTGGAGCCACTACGGCACCAAAGCCTGCGAATACCTGCTGGGCGAGAAACGGACGATTCCCTATCGGGTGATTTTCGTGCTGCTGGTGTTCGGCGGCGCAGTGATGGGAAACAACCTGGCCTGGGATCTGGCTGACACCTTTAACGGGCTGATGATGATCCCCAACCTGATCGGCGTGATCGCCCTGTCCGGCGTGGTGGCGAAGATCACGAAGAACTACGTGAACCGGGTGATGCGCGGATCGAAGGAGGAGCCCATGTACTCCGCCTTCCAGGATCTCCAGGCGGAAGAGGAAAGCATGCCCGCGACCCCGGACGAGGAATAAACCGGGCGCGGAGAATACAGACGGAGCGTGGAGAGCATGGTATCCTTTGAAAGCGACTATATCTGCGGTGCGCATCCCGAGGTGCTGCGGCGGCTGACGGAAACGAACCTGGAACCGATGCCCGGCTACGGGGCGGACGCCTGGTGCGAGGCCGCGAAGGAAAAGATCCGGAAGGCCTGCGAGCTGGAGAGCGCGGAGGTTGAGTTCCTCGTCGGCGGCACGCAGGCCAACGCCGTCATCATTTCCACGATGCTGGCGGACTACGAAGGCGTGATCGCGGCGAAAACCGGGCATATCAGCGCCCATGAAGCCGGCGCCATCGAGTTCACCGGGCACGAGGTGCTGGAGCTTCCCCAGGAAAACGGGAAGATTCGGGCGGAGGACCTGGCGGGATACCTGGCGGATTATGAAGCGGATGAGAATCATGAGCATATGACCCGCCCGGGGATGGTCTACCTGTCTTATCCCACGGAGTACGGGACGCTGTACACGAAGGCGGAGCTCGAGGCCGTCAGCGGCGTCTGCCGGGAGTACGGGATCTCGCTGTTCATCGATGGGGCGCGGCTCGGGTACGGGCTGATGAGCCCGGCGGCGGATCTGACGCTTGCGGAGATGGCGCGGCTTTGCGACGTGTTCTATATCGGCGGCACCAAGGTCGGCGCGCTGTGCGGCGAGGCGGCCGTATTCACGCGGGGCGGGCGGCCAAAGCACTTCCTGACTTCCGTCAAGCGGCGGGGCGCGCTGCTCGCGAAGGGCCGGCTGCTGGGTGTTCAGTTCGACGCGCTGTTCACGGACGATCTGTATTTCCGGATCAGCCGCCATGCCATCGACATGGCGGAAAGGATGAAGGACATCTTCCGGAGGGCGGGGCTCACCTTCGCGCTGGAATCCCCGACCAACCAGCAGTTCATCCTGCTGGATCATGAAGAAATGAAAAAGCTGGCCGGGAAGGTCCGGTTCAGCTTCTGGGAAAAGGCGGATGAAAACCGCAGCGTCGTCCGGTTCGCGACCAGCTGGTCCACGACGGAGGAGGATCTCGCGGCGCTGGAGGCGGCGCTGAGCGGGAGGGAAAACTGAAACCCGGGGAACGGACCAACGGTGAAAAAAACAGAGCGGAAAGCTGCTTTCCGCTCTGTTTTTCCGCGTTCACCGCGGCTGCTTTTTATTCAGGGGAAATGTCCTGACCAGATAGCATAAGTATCCGCCCAGCAGGACGATGACGACCGCCAGATTGAGGATCATTTCCGCTCGCGGGCCGATGCTCCCTTCCGCGGAAAACACATTCAGCGCGTTATTGGCCGAATGAAACAGAATACAGGGAATCAGGGACTTCCCGTGGTAAAAGATCCATACGAGAACAAATCCGACCAGAACGGCGAATACGATCTGGATGAGCGACGAGACGATATCCCTGCCGCTTCCGTTGAACAGATTCACGATATGCCCGATCCCGAATGTCAGCGAAGAAACCAGAATCGCTGACCGCAGATTGTCTTTTTCCATGGCGCGGAACAGCAGCCCGCGGAAAATAACCTCCTCCAGAAAGCCGACACAGCACATGCTGACGATATACAGCGCGGCTTCCGGAAAACCGTACTGCGTTTTGAATCCGCGCCAGAGGGAGGCCGACGCGATGAGAATCAGCGGGACATAATACAGAAAACGCTTCGCGGGAATCGCGGGCCTGCGAAAGCCGTATTTTTCGCCCAGGTGATTGTTCCGGATCCAGAAAAAAAGGATCAGGGACATCGCGGCATGCACCGCGGCCGTAACGGACTTTATGATGCCGACAGACTCGGAGAGCTGGTCCGCAAGGCTTGTCAGGACTACATAGGCAGCGATCCACAGGACCGCAAAGGTGATCTCACTCTTCCGATACAGCTTAGTCATTCTGATTTCTCCCTCTCCCGATTCCATCCGCAATCATCAGCAGGGCTTTCCGGATTGCGTCAGGATCATATTTCATCCCATTGTTCGCGATCAGGCTCGCGTAACCGTGAACCACAGCCGCCAGGGGCTCAAAGAAGGCCGCGGCTTCTTCCGCCGTCAGTTCTCCCTCCGATCTGACCGCGGCCAGCACATCCGCCGCTTCCGGAGCGCGGATCAGGTCCTCCAGGCTGAGACCCGAAAAACGGCCGGACTGAAAGAGAAAGCGGAACAGCCGCGGCTCCTCTTCGGCAAAACGGATATATCTGATTCCGATTTCCAGCAGATCCCCGCCCGCAAGGATATATGCGCTGTGAAAGGCGTCGGCCTTCTGATAGGCCAGCTCCTTCAACACCCCGGTATCCGGAAACTGATACATGACCGGCTGCGTGGAACATCCCAGAAAAGCGGCAAGGTTCCTGACGGTCAGCGCTTCATGCCCCTGTTCCCGGATCAGAGCGAAGGCACCTTCGATCATCGCTTCCCTTGTCGTGACCGGCTTTCTGGGCATCCGCTTCACCTCACAATACTATAACATATGTTATTATATTTTAAACAGAATCCTTTGTCAAGAAATCATCCTGAGAAAGAACCGCGCAGCATCCCGCGGACGGCGCGGCGCCTGTCCCGGCGCGCGGCACCTGCCCGAAGGCGGAGCGGTTACGGCAGGTAAAGGTGAAGATAGATTCCCAGCCACTGGGCCAGGGCACCGAAGAAGACGAAGAAATGCCAGATAAAATGGGCGCCCCTGGACTTGATGGCAAAGGGAATGATGCCCAGGGTGTAGATGACGCCGCCGGCCAGGGTATACCAGAAGAGGGGAGGATTGACGCGGATCATTTCCGGCAGGAACACCAGGGCGCTCCAGCCCATGACGATATACAGCGTCATATGGATCCAACGGACGCGGCCCGGCCCGAAGACGGAGATCAGGGTGATACCGGTGATGATCACGGCCCACTGGACCGCGCAGAGCACCGTGCCCAGGGTATTTCCCCAGAAGACCAGCCAGAAGGGCGTAAAGGTGCCGCCGATGAGCAGGTAGATGGAGCAGTAATCGAAGCGGCGCCAGAGCCGCTTGACCCGGGAGCCGCTCCGGAAGGAATGGTACAGGCAGCTCATCAGGAAGAGCAGGATCAGGCAGGCGCCGTAGACCGCGGCGGAGAAAACCATGGCGCCGCTGCGGGCCCGGAGCAGGAGCAGCACGGTGCCCGCGATGCTCAGAAGAGCGCCCACGCCATGGACGACGGCGTTGCCGACTTCCTCCAGCACGGAGCGCTTCGGGGGTTCGTTGGAAGGCAGCTTTTTCATGCGGGGTTCTTCCTTTCAGGAGTATTGCGTCCCGACCATTTTAACACAGAAGCGGCAGCTTTGCATCCCGGCCATGATCCTGGGAACCGCCCTCCCATGATCCGCGGCTTCATCCTGCCCTCTGCGGCGCCCCCGCGCGAGGACGGAAAGCCGGGGGCATCCGGCGGCGGCGCGCGCCGGAGAGTGGGCTCCCCCTTGCTTTTCGGAGCCTTCGCCCGTATAATGAAAGCGGTGGAAAAAATGAACCGCAAAGCAGGAAAGACGACCGCATCGGCGGCCCGGGAGGAGAACGCCGGGCAGATTTGCGCGCCGGAGCCGGCATGAACGGACGCGGACAGGGGTGAAACGATGAAGAAGAGCCTGATGATCCTGGGGAACGTGCTCATCATCCTGGCCATCATGGCCTTTGTTTCGCTCTATGTCAGCAGCGAGCAGCAGAACATGACCGCGTCCAAGACGGAGGCGTTTGAGAACATGACGGTCGCCATGGAGCGCGTGACCACCAACTACCTGGTGGGAGAGCAGCAGGTCTGCAACAGCTGGGCGGCCTATATCAACGCAGGCGGGATGACCGACGCGGAAGCGATTGAATTTGTCCGGCGGTCGATCGACACCGAAGGGGTGACGGCCCATATCCTGACGGACGACGGACAGGGGCTGAGCGGCCTGTCCACAGCCGAGGCACCCGGCAGCGCGGACCACGCCGTCTCCTACAGAAACATCGACATTTTCAGCGGCGGAATGGAGGCGTTCCTGCAGGAGGGCAGCACGGTGAAGGTGACCCGCGCCTATACGAATCCGGTCAACGCCCTGCAGTCCATCGCCTTCTGCAGCCCCCTGACGCTGCGGGACGTGGAAACCGGCGGGGAGGTCCGGGCGGCGCTGCTCCGGATTATTCCGGTCTCCGCCTTTGAACAGCGCTGGGTTTTCCCGACCGAGGAATACCGGCAGGCGGAAATATCCCTGATTGACACGGCAGGAAACTACATCATCCGGGGACGGTCCTTCAAGAATTCCAACCTGTTTGAATTCTACCAGTCCTACAACAACCCCAGCGCCGCGGAGCTGGAAGCGCTGAAAAAGAGCGTCGCGGGCGCGCCGGGTATCGTCGGGATCAGGAATTCCACGGGGCGGCGCTGCCTGATGGCCCATACCCGCGTCAGCTCCACTGATGACTGGATCCTGGTGACGATGATTCCCGAGGATGAGCTGGGCCGCGCGGTGGTGAACTGGACGCTGATCGGCATCGTGACCGCGGGGCTTCTTCTGCTGCTGGCCTTCAACCTGGCGTTCCTGACGGCGTTCAACCGGCAGCTGAAGGCTGCCGCCGCCGAGGCGGAACGGGCGAACCAGGCCAAGACCGATTTCCTGTCCACCATGTCCCATGACATCCGCACGCCCATGAACGCCATCGTCGGGCTGACGACCCTGGCGGGAAAGAGCGTGGAGGACCCCGCCGCGGTTCGGGACAAGCTGCACAAGATCAACCAGGCCAGCAGCCATCTGCTGACCCTGATCAACGACATCCTGGATATCTCCAAGGTGGAGAGCGGGAAGCTGACCCTGAGCCCGGTCACCTTCTCCATCGCGGAATGCGCCGAGAACCTGGTGAACATTTCCCAGCCGATGGTCCGGGAGAAGAACATCGATTTCAATTTCCGCATCAACCACTTCGAGCATGAGTACCTGTACGCCGACCAGCTGCGGATCAACCAGATCCTGATCAACCTGCTGTCCAACGCAATCAAATATACCCAGCCCGGAGGACAGGTATGCGTGGACATGCGGGAGGAGCCGGGCGAAACGGAAAAAAACGCCCGCCTGGTCTATACGGTGGCCGACACCGGCATGGGCATGACGCCCGAATTCATGGAGAAGATGTACCAGCCCTTCTCCCGACAGACGGACAGCCGCGTGAACTCCATCCAGGGAACGGGGCTGGGACTGGCGATCACCCGGCAGATGATCGACCTGATGCACGGAACCATCGACTGCCGGAGCGAGGTGGGAAAAGGGACCACGTTTACCGTGACGCTGGACATCCCGCTGGCGGACCGGCAGGCGGAAAGCCTGATGCTGCCGCCGATCCGCGTCCTGCTGGCCGATGACGACCCGGTGCTGCTGGAAACCGCAAAGGATACCCTGCGCTCTATCGGGGCCGAGACGGATACCGCCGCCTCCGGCGCGGAGGCCGTCCGGATGGCGGCGGCCGGAAAGGATTACGGGGCGGTGATCCTGGACTGGAAGATGCCGGACATGGACGGAACCGAAGCCGCGCGCCAGATCCGCGCCGGAGCGGGCGGGGACCTCCCCATTCTGCTGATCTCCGCCTATGACCTGTCTGATATGGAAGATGCGGCGCGGGAGGCCGGCGTGAACGGCTTCATCAGCAAGCCGCTGTTCCGGTCCACCCTGTATGAAAAGCTCAGCGAGATCATGGGCAGCAAGCCCGCCCCCGCGGATCCGGACGCCGAAAACGCCGACCTGGCAGGGATGCGCGTCCTGGTGGCGGAGGACAACGATATCAACTGGGAAATCATCTCCATGCTGCTGCAGATGCACGGCATCGGGACGGAGCGCGCCGGGAACGGACGCCTGGCCGTGGAGCGCATGGCCCGCGCCGAAAAAGGGGAGTTCAGCCTGATCTTCATGGACGTCCAGATGCCGGAGATGAACGGTATCGAGGCGACCCGGGCCATCCGGAAGCTGGACGATCCGTGGGCGGCCGGTATTCCCATCATCGCGATGACGGCGGACGCTTTTTCCGAGAACGTGGCGGAATGCCTGGCGGCCGGCATGAACGGGCATATCGCCAAGCCGATCGACATGAAGCTTGTGCTCCGGGAGATCAGAAGAATCAAGGAGGAATCCAAGGCATGAAGAAGGGAAAGATGAACAGAATCCTGCTGGCCCTGGCCCTGATCCTGGCCCTGAGCCTGACGGCCTGCGGAAGCCGGGAGATGCCCCCGAAGCAGGAAGGCGCCGCGGGCTTCGTTCCGAAGCTGGACAGGAGCACCCGTGGGAAGGTCAGCGTGGTGGGGCATTACAACAACTTCGAGGCGCTGGAGGCGGAATTCAACCGCTTCGCGGAGTACTATCCGGAGGTGGAGATGAGCTACACCTTCCTGGACGACTATAACGGCATCATCGTGACCGCGCTGGAGAGCAGCGAGGCTCCGGACATCTTTTTTTCCTACCCGTGGATGGCCTACCGGGAAGGCTACGATTCCGTCTACGAAAACGCGGAGGATCTGGCCGATCCGGCCCTCGGCATCGGCCTGGGGTGCATCCGGGACGGCCTCCTGTACCGCACCGCGGACGGCCGGGTGCCGTCCGTGCCGGTCTATACCACGACCTACGGCATGCTGGTGAACGAGGACCTGTTCACAAAGGAGAAAATCACCCCGCCGGCCACCTATGAGGAGCTGATCCGGGCATGCGAGGCGCTGAAGAAGGCGGGCTATGCCAGCCCGGTCATGGCCTACAACAGCAGCGGCATGATGCTGTTCCCGCTGTATTATCCCTTCTTCTGCGCCGGAATCCAGGGAAACGCGGAGGCGCTGGAGAGCCTGAACGGGATGAAGCCGGGCGCCGGCGAATACATCCGCGGCGCGATGGAGCTGGCGGAGGACTTTGCGGGCCGGGGGTTCCTGGACCCGGAAAGCTGCGGAAAGCTTGAGAACGATTACAACGCGGTCATCATGCGCTTCTTCGAGGGCGACGTGCCCATGATGCTGGCCTCGGCCAATACCGTGTCCGGCACGGAGAAGCGGGAGGGCCAGTCCGAGGCCTTCTCCGCGCATCCCTTCCGCTACAGTTTCCATCCGGTACCCTCCACCGCTGAGGGCGGCTATTTCATCAATACGATCTCCATGGGCTTCTCCGTGAACCGGAACAGCAAGAACCTGGAAATGGCCAACGAGTTCATGCGCTTCCTGGTTTCCACGGAGGAGCTGAACCGGATGGCGCGGGCCAAGCGGATGGTCACCCCTTGCAAGGACATGTCCCTGGACGGCGTTTACGCGGCGTTCGGGAAGGTGCCGGCTGACCGCTTCATCAACCTGTCGGAGCTGGGGCTGGCGGATGAGCCGGACGCCCAGGTGCGCAGGGCGGGATGGCAGGTCGCAAACGGCGCCCTGACGGCGGAGGAGGCGGTGAAGGCCTTCGGAACGCTGGAGTAGCTTTTTCCTTCACACAGACCGGCGCCGCGCCTTTCCGCGGCGCCGTTTTCTGTATGGCGGGGAACCTTCCGGCGCTGCCAGGGTGCTTCCCTGCGCGGCCCGGGCGGAATATCCTTCGACATTGTCGATTCCCTTCCCGTCGAAGCTTCCTCTGAGCCCCGGGGCGGAATACCGGAAAAAGACAGAGAAGGCCGGGAAAGAGGGTTGACTTCAATTCGATAAAGTGGTAATGTGTTATCGCAACAAATAAACCCGCGAAAGCACGTGAGGAGGCAGACACATGAAGAAGTTACTGGCGCTGGCGCTGGCGGCCGTGATGGCCCTGGGATGCGGAGCCGCTCTGGCGGATACGCTCATTCAAGGCATTGATCCGGAGTACAACCCCTTCAGCTACATGGGACCGGACGGGGAATATACCGGCTTTGACATTGAAATCGCCAAGGCGGCCTGCGAGGTGGCGGGCCTGGATTACGAAGTGTTCCCGGTGAACTGGGACACCAAGGAGGTTCAGCTGGACGCCCATGAGTGCGACGTGATCTGGTCCGGCATGACGATCAAGCAGGCCATGATCGATAACGGCTATGTGATTTCCGCTCCCTACTACGACAGCACGCAGGTGCTGGTCGTGAAGGCGGACAGCGGCATCAAGTCCTCCGCGGACCTTGCAGGGAAGATCGTGGCCGTGCAGCTGGGCACCTCCGGAGAGGATCTGCTCAACGGCGAGCTGGCGGATCTGACGGCCACGTTCCAGGAGCTGGTGACCACGGAGAACTTCCTGACCGCCTTCACCAACCTGGAAGGCAACGCCGTGGACGCGGTTTTCGTGGACCTGCCGGTGGCGGAGAAATACCTTTCCGAGCATGAAGGCCTGACCATCCTGCCCGAGGAGCTGGGCAAGGAACAGTACGGCATGCTTTTCCGGGCTGAGGACCAGGAGCTGTGCGACAGGATCGAAGCCGCGGTTCAGACGCTGGTGGAAAACGGCACCTACGCGGAGATCGCCGCCAAGTATCCGAAGATCGTGGACAACCTGCTCTTCCTGAAGGCGGAATAAGGCCGCCGACGCCGTATTCTGATCACCCGGAGGAACTCCCTCCGGGGTTTTTCGACAGTTGAGGGATGATTTCATGACGCTGGAAACCATGGTGCTTAAGATGGGCGAGGGCTTCGGCAAAACCTGCGCCATCTTTTTCCTGACGCTGCTGTTTTCCCTGCCGCTGGGCATGGCGGTCGCGCTGCTCCGGATGAGCAGAAACAGATTCGTTTCCGCGGCAACCCGGGGCGTGATTTCCGTGCTGCGGGGCACGCCGCTGATGCTGCAGCTGCTGGCCGTGACCTACGGACCCTACTATCTTTTCGGAATCAGCGTATCCCGGAACAAGCTGATCCCCGTGGTCATCGCCTTTGCCATCAACTACGCGGCCTATTTCGCGGAGATCTACCGGGGCGGCATTGAAAGCATTCCCGCCGGGCAGTATGAAGCCGCGGAGGTGCTGGGCTACTCCAGGGGGCAGACCTTCATGCGGATCATCCTGCCTCAGGTTGTCAAACGGATTCTGCCCTCGGTGACCAATGAGGTGGTGACGCTGGTGAAGGATACCTCGATGGCCTTCACCGTGTCGTACCAGGAGATGTTCACCATCGGCAAGCAGATCGCCAATTCCCAGACCAGCTTTATTCCCTTTATCGTGGCGGGCGCGTTCTACTATGTGTTCAACCTGATTGTGGATTTCGTCATGGGCCGGATTGAGAAGGGCCTGAGCTATTACCGCTGAGAGGAGGGAGCCTGCGGGATGAAGAAGCTGCTGGAAATCAATCACGCCCGGAAAAGCTTTGACGGCGTGGAGGTGCTGAAGGATATCTCCCTCGGCGTGGAGGAGAGCCAGGTGCTTTCCATCATCGGCCCCAGCGGCAGCGGGAAATCCACCCTGCTGCGCTGCGCCACGCTGCTGGAAACCCTGGACGGAGGCGACCTGATCTACGACGGGAAATACGCGGCGAGGGACGACGGGGGAAAGGCCGTATACGCGGCGCCCCAGGAGCTGAAGGCCGTGCGGAACATGTTCGGCCTCGTGTTTCAGAATTTTAATCTGTTTCCCCATTACTCCGTGCTGAAGAACGTCATGGAGGCGCCGATGCTGGTGCAGCGGCGGGCGCGGAAGGAAGTGGAGGAGGAGGCCCGGGAGCTGCTGGACCGGATGGGGCTGGCCGATAAGGCGGACGCCTATCCCTGGCAGCTGTCCGGCGGGCAGCAGCAGCGGGTTTCCATTGCCCGGGCGCTGGCCATGAACCCGAAGATCCTGTTCTTCGACGAGCCGACCTCCGCGCTGGACCCGGAGCTGACGGGGGAGATCCTGCGGGTGATCCGCGCCCTGGCGGAAAAGAAGATGACCATGGTGATCGTGACCCATGAGATGGCCTTCGCCCGCGATGTGTCGGACTGGGTGGTGTTCATGAACGAGGGCGTGATCGTGGAGCAGGGAGATCCCCGAGAGGTGATCGACCACCCCACCCAGGAGCGGACGATCCAGTTCCTTCGGAGGCTGAGCGAACAGTGAGGGAAATCAGATACGTGAGGCTGGATCCGACGGGCAACATCACCTGCCTGGTGCTGGATCCGGTGACGGAAGCGGTGCGCCCCCGCGTGACCGCGGCGCTGATGGACCGGTGCGAGCAGGTGGGCTACCTGGAGGCGCCGACGATCCCCGGCGTCCGGGCGCGGCTGCGGATGATGGGGGGAGAATTCTGCGGCAACGCGTCCATGGCCGCGGCGGCCTGGATCGCGGACCGGGACGGGGCGCCGGACGGGCGGCGGGAGATCGCCCTGGAGGTATCCGGGGCGGAGGGCCCCGTCGCCTGCGCCGTGGCGCGCGCGGCGGACGGCAGCTGGGAGGGGACGGTGGAAATGCCCCTGCCGCTGGAGATCCGTGAATGCGAGATCCTGGGCATTCCGCTGACGGCGGTGTTCCTGCCGGGGATGGTTCACCTGATCCGGGAGGGAAGGCTGGAGCCGGCGGAGGCGGAGCGGCTGCTCCTGGAGGCCGGAAAGCGCTTTCGGGAACCGGCGGCCGGGCTGATTCAGTGGCTGGAGGAGCAGGAGACCCTGATCCCCCTCGTGTGGGTGCGGGAGAGCGGGACCCTGGTCTGGGAAACCGCGTGCGGAAGCGGCACGGAGGCCGCCGCCTGCATGATGAGCGAACGGGAGGGCCGAAGCCTTCGGACCGCCGCGGCCCAGCCGGGGGGCATCCTCCGGGCGGAGGTGCGGCGGAGCGGCGGCAGGATCGCGAAGGTGCTGCTGTGCGGGACCGTCCGGATGGCGGAGACGGAGCGGCTGATCCTTCCGGAGGGCTGAGGAAACGCTCCGGCGAAGAACCGGACCGGGAGCCATCGAATCCGGCGAAGAGCGGGAGAGAAATGAAAGGCGCGGACGGAAGCCCGCGCCTTTCGCCTGCCCGGCGGAGAAAAGAAAACCGGATCCGGGAGAATCCGGATCCGGCGGTAATACCCTTTCAGCCTGAAAGCATCCTTCGGGGAAAACCCGGCAGGATCAGACGCAGCCGTGGGCCAGCATGGCGTCGGCAACCTTCAGGAAGCCCGCGATGTTCGCGCCGACGACATAGTTGTCCTTCGCGTCGTATTCCTCCGCGGCGCTGTCGATGGCGGCGAAGATGTTCTCCATGATGCCCTTCAGCTTCGCGTCCACCTCCTCAAAGGTCCAGGAGAGGCGCTGGCTGTTCTGGCTCATCTCCAGGGCGGAGGTGGCCACGCCGCCGGCATTGGCGGCCTTGCCGGGGGCGAAGAGCACGCCGGCCTTCTGCAGGGCCAGGGTGGCTTCGTAGGTGGTAGGCATGTTCGCGCCTTCCGCCACGGCGATAACGCCGTTTGCGATCAGGGCCTTCGCGCCGTTCTCATCCAGCTCGTTCTGGGTGGCGCAGGGAAGGGCGATGTCGCACTTCACGGTCCAGATATCCCTGCAGCCCTCGGTATAGACCGCGCCGGGAACCCGCGCCGCGTATTCCCTGATGCGGCCGCGCTCCACTTCCTTGATTTGCTTGATGACGGCGAGATCCACGCCCTTTTCGTCGAAGATGTAGCCGTTGGAGTCGCTCATGGCGACGACCTTTCCGCCCATCTCGGTAATCTTCTGGGCGGCATAGATGGCGACGTTGCCGCTGCCGGAGACGACCACCGTCTTGCCGGCGACGTCGATGCCGTGCTTCCTCAGCATGGCGGCGGTCAGGTAGCACAGGCCGAAGCCGGTGGCTTCCTTGCGGGCCAGGGAACCGCCGTAGCTCAGGCCCTTGCCGGTGAGCACGCCTTCATACAGGCCGGTGATCCGCTTGTACTGGCCGTAGAGGAAGCCGATTTCCCGGGCGCCTACGCCGATGTCCCCGGCGGGAACATCCGTATCCTTGCCGATATACTTGTACAGCTCCGTCATGAAGCTCTGGCAGAAGCGCATGATCTCGTTGTCGCTCTTACCCTTGGGATCAAAATCGCTTCCGCCCTTGCCGCCGCCGATGGGGAGGCTGGTGAGGCTGTTCTTCAGCACCTGCTCGAAGCCCAGGAACTTGATCACGCTGAGGTTGACGCTGGGATGGAGCCGCAGGCCGCCCTTGTAGGGACCGATGGCGTTGTTGTACTGCACGCGGTATCCGCGGTTGACCTGCACCTTGCCCTGATCATCTACCCAGGGAACCCGGAACAGGATGGCCCGGTCGGGCTCCACAAAACGCTCCAGCAGCCCCTTGTCCTCATACTCGGGGTGCTTGTCAAAAACGGGGCTCAGGGCCTCCAGCACTTCCCTGGCCGCCTGAAGAAATTCCTTTTCATGGGCGTTTCTCTTCTCGAGATCCGCGTAGACCCGGGCTACATATGCGTTCATGCTTTTACCTCCTCAAATCTCTGACGATTTGGGGGAATTCCCCCGCTGTCGGGGAATATTATGGAAAAAACGGGCGTCCAAAATCAAGGGCTTTTCTGTTCTTCCCGTGTTTTTCCTCACCCGGGAAAGGAAGTTTCCTTCGCCGATGATCCGCCGTCTGACGGGACTGTCGCCGTTAATGCCCATCCAGATGCAGCTGCCCCGGAGGGCAGGAATGCCCTCCACCAGACCTTCATCGCTGCCGCTCCCGATGGCGCCTGACAACATTTCAGTTATGATACACCCGGTGCCGTATTATCAAACGCCCTCCCGCAGCCATTGCCGGATCTCCGGAAGGCGCTTTTCCGCCTCTTTCCGTCCAAGCAGATAAACCCTTTCCAGTTCCGCCGGGTTCTTTTCCGTGTGCCCGATTCGCAGGTCTTCCGGGGGCCGGATGATCAGGGCTCTCTTTTCCGCCGCCATCCGGTCCAGCTCTTCCATCTGCCGGTTATACATTTCGTGGCGGCACTCCATCGCTTCACGGATCTTCGGATACCGGTGAAGGAAAAGCTTCAGCGGCAGCCTGTTTCCCGCCTTCTTCCGGTAGCCTTTAGGCTGCGTGAGCACGATCACATTGCGGTGATATCCCAATTGCTCCATACAGGCGTAGGGCACGGAATCCGCTATGCCGCCGTCCAGATAGCAGCGGCCGTCAATCCGGACCGGCCTGGAAGCAACCGGCATGGAGGCTGAAGCCCGGAACCAGAGCATGTCCTTTTCCCCGCCGTCCGTACAAAGATGGTATACGCACTTTCCGGTATCGACATCCGTCGCGCCGACGTAAAAGGTCAGCGGATTCCGGGCGAAGGCCGCCCGGTCAAACGGATCCAGTACATCCGGAAGCTCCCGGTAACAGAAATCCGCGCCGTACAGGTCGCCGGTTTTCAGCCAGGAACGAATACTGCAGTATCTCGGATCGCCGCAGTACTTTTTGTTGTAGCGGATCGGGCGTCCGACCTGCCCGGATTTGAAATTGCAGCCGAAAACGGCGCCGGCCGAAATACCGGCGGCGCCGTCAAAAACGATTCCTTTTTCCAGAAGGACATCCAGGACGCCGCATGTAAACATGCCGCGCATGGCCCCGCCTTCCATAATTAAAGCTTTTTTCATCCTCAATGGTCAGCCCGCGCGGGCGTCACTCATAGGAAACGGAGGTGAACTCATCGCCGATGACCAGGAAGGTCCGGCCCCGCTGGAGCGGTATTTCCTGCCCGGCGTCGTCCAGCAGAACCAGGCGGCTCTTCATGCCCTTGCGGTACCAGGCGCCGGTAATGTGCCGGCCGGACTGGAACAGCTCCGCCTGCCCGCAACCCTTCAGCTGGTCGAGGTAGTAGGGATAGTTGGTTTCCTCCCATTCAATGGGCGTGCGCAGCACGATCACGTTGGCGAAGGAAAGCACCTCGCCGGTATCCCGGTCGGCGTAGGGACCGGTGGAGGAATCCCGGGTATAGCCCTGCCCCTCCGTGTAGGCGAAGGTGCAGGCGCTGTTCAGGTTCTGCAGCGTGGGATCGTCCCGGTTGATAAAGCGGAAGCCGACGGAAGCGGCCGCGTCGCCCGCGGAGAGGGGCTCGTCCGCGAAGCGGAAGAACCTGCTTTCGAACTTGATGGGCTTGGCCGTGGTGCCCTTTTTGATCCGCTTCGCCAGCGAGTCGTGAATCTCGCGGATATGGGCGCTCAGGTTCCAGGGCTCCGGCAGGAAGGATACGCGCTCGCGGTACTTCGTGCCCAGCAGGTTGTAGTACCGGATGGGCTTGTTGTAATCCAGCTCGTCAATCCAGTATTCCACGTTCACGTTCGGCATGAAGTTGGGCGGCCAGCAGCCGGACGCCGCGGCGGCGGTGAACAGCGTGGCGACGGAGAAGGTGGTCATCCGGGCGGAACGGACGCCGCCGGCCTGTTCCGGGTAGCGGCTGCCGTAGACGGCGACCAGCCGGGTGGCCCCGTCCCGGCGGAGGGGAACCTGGGCAATCCAGTCCGCATCCGCGACTCCCCAGTGGGGGAAGACTTCGGGAGAATCATCCAGCACCAGGGAGATGGGCGTGTAGGGCTCATCCACCATGGGAAGGCCGGTCAGGGGACAGAGGCCCTCCTCCTCCGGATTGGACGGCGCGATGCCGGCGAGCACCTCCTGTGAAAGCTGAAGGTTCATGTCCGGCTGAATGACCGTCGGCTCCGCCGCAGCGGCGGAAAGGCAGAACATAAACGCCAGAAAAGCGGACAGCAAACCCTTCCATTTTTTCATGCTTCTGTGCCTCCTTTGACAAAAAACACCGGGACGATACAAATATCTAATTCATTTTATCACAGATCAGCGAAGAAAAAAAGCCGGAAAACGCGGTTCCACGGGAAAAACTGCGAAAAAGCCGAATAAAAACCGAATAAATACAGTCCGCGGAGAAAAGGGCCGGAAGGTCCCGCGCGTCTTGACAACAAAAGCCCGTGGAACCTATAATATCCTGTATTTTTATGTGGATGCGGGGTGGAAGCATGAAGAAGGCACTGATCAGCGTGACGGGACTGGACGCGACGGGCATCATCGCCCGGGTGGCGACCTGCCTGAGCGAGCTGAACGTGAATATTCTGGACATCAGCCAGACGATCCTGGGGGGATATTTCACGATGATGATGATCGTGGACCTCAGCGGGGCGCCGGTGGATTTCGACGGCATCGACCGGGCGCTTCAGCCCATCCGGGAGGAGCTGAAGATGGAGATCCATATTCAGCGGATGGATATTTTTGACGCGATGCACCGGATCTGAGCGGAGGGCGGAAAATGATCGAAACGGGTGAAATACTGCAGACCCTGCGCATGATCCAGGAGGAGCATTTCGATGTCCGCACCATCACGCTGGGCATCAACCTGCTGGACTGCTCCGACCGGGACGCGGAAGCTTGCGCGGAGCGGGTTTACGACAAAATCTGCGGCACGGCGAAGAACCTGGTTTCCGTGGGCGAGCGGATCGAGGCGGAGTTCGGCATTCCCATCGTGAACAAGCGGATCAGCGTGACCCCGGTAAGCCTGATCTGCCAGGGGGATCCGCGGCCCATCGCCCGGGCGCTGGACGCGGCGGCCCGGGAAACGGGGGTCAATTTCCTGGGCGGCTACAGCGCCCTGATGCACAAGGGCGCCACGAAGGCGGACGAAAGGCTGCTGGCCTCCATTCCGGAGGTGCTGAGCGAGACGGAGCGCCTGTGCGCCAGCGTGAACGTGGCCTCCACCCGGGCGGGCATCAACATGAACGCCGTGCGGGAGATGGGGGAGATCATCCGGCAGACCGCGGAGCGCACCGCCGACAGCGACGGGCTGGGCTGCGCGAAGCTGGTGGTTTTCGCCAACGCCGTGGAGGACAACCCCTTCATGGCCGGCGCCTTCTGCGGCGTCGGGGAGCCGGAGTGCGCCATCAACGTGGGCGTAAGCGGCCCCGGCGTGGTCAAGCGGGCGCTGGAGGAGGTCCGGGGCCAGCCCTTCGACGTGGTGGCGGAGACGGTGAAACGGACCGCCTTCAAGATCACGCGCGTAGGCCAGCTGGTGGCCCGGGAGGCCAGCCAGCGGCTGAACATTCCCTTCGGCATCGTGGATCTGAGCCTGGCGCCGACCCCGGCGCGGGGGGATTCCGTGGCGCACATTCTGGAGGAAATGGGGCTGGAGAGCACCGGCGCGCCCGGAACGACGGCGGCGCTGGCACTGCTGAACGACGCGGTCAAGAAGGGCGGCGTCATGGCCAGCAGCCATGTCGGCGGGCTCAGCGGCGCCTTCATCCCGGTGAGCGAGGATATCGGCATGATCGAGGCCGCCGGGAAGGGAAACCTGACGCTGGAGAAGCTGGAGGCCATGACCTGCGTGTGCTCCGTGGGCCTGGACATGATCGCCATTCCGGGGGACACGAGCGCGGCGGCCATCAGCGGCATTATCGCCGACGAGGCGGCCATCGGCGTGGTGAACAACAAGACCACGGCGGTCCGGGTGATTCCGGCCGTCGGGAAGAAGGCGGGGGACCGGGTGGAGTTCGGCGGGCTGCTGGGCTTTGCCCCGGTGATGCCGGTCAATCCCTGCGGGAATGAGGCCTTCATTGCCCGGGGCGGACGAATTCCCGCGCCGCTGCACTCCCTGCGGAACTGAGCGGGGAAAACAAGACGGAAAACAGGTGAAGCATGAGCAATTTTGTGGATCGGGTCAGGATCACGGCGAAGGCCGGGAACGGCGGGAACGGTTCCGCCTCCTTTCACCGGGAGAAGTATGTCCAGAACGGCGGCCCCGACGGCGGGGACGGCGGCCGGGGCGGGGACGTGCTGCTGTACGCGGACGAGAACATGCACACCCTGCTGGACTTCCGCTTCCGCAGCAAGTACACGGCGGAGAACGGCGGGGACGGCATGAGCGGCCTGAGAAGCGGGAAGCGGGGCGAGGACCTGACCGTCAAGGTGCCCGTCGGGACCGTGGTCCGGGACGCGGAGACCGGAAGGATCATGGCGGACATGGACCGGGCCGGGGAAACCCGGGTCCTGCTCCGGGGCGGCCGGGGCGGCTGGGGAAACCGGCATTTCGCGACCCCCGTCCGGCAGGCGCCGAACTTTGCGAAGCCCGGCACCAAAACGGAAATCCGCACCCTGCAGCTTGAGCTGAAGACCATCGCGGACATCGGGCTGGTCGGATACCCCAACGTGGGCAAGAGCTCCATCCTGTCCGTGGTGACCAGCGCCAGGCCGAAGGTCGGCAACTATCATTTCACCACGCTGACGCCCAACCTGGGGATCGTGCGGCGGTACGGGCAGGACATCGTGCTGGCGGACATTCCCGGGCTCATCGAGGGCGCGGCGGAAGGCGCCGGGCTGGGGCATGATTTCCTGCGCCACGTGGAACGGACCCGGCTGCTGATGCACGTGGTGGACGCCAGCGGCAGCGAGGGCCGGGATCCGGCGGAGGATCTGGAGAGCATCAACACGGAGCTGGAGAACTACGGAGATCTCGGGCAGAAGCCCCAGATCATCGTGTGCAACAAGATGGACCTGCCCGGCGCGGAGGAGAACCTGAAGCGGATCCGGGCCCTGGCGGAGGGCATGGGCACGCCGGTGTTCCCCGTCAGCGCGGCGGCGCATCAGGGCTTTGACGAGCTGCTGGACGCGGCGGCGAAGATGCTGGAGGACCTGCCTCCCGTCCTCCACTACCAGGAGGAGGAAGAGCCCCTGCCGGAGCGGGGGAAGGAGGACGAGTTCCGGGTGGTCTTCGACGGAGCGACCTACTTTGTCGAGGGCGCCGGGATGGAGCGGCTGCTGGAAAGCGTCAATTTCGACGACCTGGACAGCCTGAACTGGTTCCACCGGACGCTGCGCAGATGGGGCGTCATCGACGCGCTGCGGGAGGCCGGCGCCGGGGAGGGCGCCACGGTCAGCATCGGCGGAATGGAATTTGATTTTGTGGAGTGAGGCAGAATGACCGGAAAGCAGAGAGCCCGGCTGCGGGCGATGGCCAATACGCTGGAGACCATCCTGTACATCGGGAAGGACGGAATCACGGAGAACACCGTGCGGGAAGCGGAGGACGCCCTGGAGGCGCGGGAGCTGATCAAGGGCTGCGTGCAGCAGGGATGCCCGCTGGAAGCACGGGAAGCGCTGCAGGAGCTGTGCGAAAGGACGCACGCGGAGCCGATCCAGCAGATCGGCAGGCGCTTCGTGATGTACCGGCCCAGCCGCGAAAACCCGCGGATTACCCTGGAGTGAAAGGGGAGAGGAAAATGGGCATACCCCGGATCAGGGACTACGCCGGCGGACGGATCCATCTGATCGGCATCGGCGGCAGCAGCATGAGCGGGCTGGCGGAGATGCTGATCGACCAGGGATACCGGGTTTCCGGAAGCGACCGGGATGAGGGCTACCTGATTCACTACGTCCGGGAGAAGGGCGCCGAGGTGATGATCGGCCACCGCCCGGAGAACGTGCACGGGGCCGACCTCGTGTGCTACAGCGCCGCCATCCGCCCGGACAACCCGGAGCGGCAGGAGGCGGACCGGCTGGGGATTCCGTCCCTGGAGCGGGCGTGGCTGCTGGGGCAGCTGATGGAGGGATATCCGAAGGCGGCCTGCGTATGCGGCGCCCACGGGAAGACGACGGTGACCTCCATGCTCAGCGAGATGCTGCTGGAGCACGGGATGGATCCGAGCATCCATATCGGCGGGCGGCTGGACGCCATCGGCGGCAGCACCCGGGTCGGCCACAGCGGCATCTTCGTGGCGGAGGCCTGCGAGTTCAACCGCAGCTTCCTGCACATGAACCCGACGGTGGCGGTGGTGCTGAACATCGACGCGGATCACCTGGACTGCTACCGGGATATCGACGAGATCGAGGAAACCTTCGGACAGTTCCTGCACCTGCTGCCGGAGGACGGCTGCGCCCTGGGCAACGGGGACGATCCCCGGGTGAGCAGGCAGATTGAAAAGCTGGGATGCCGGAAGGCGTTCTTCGGCCTCGGGGAAAATAACGAATGGCGCCCGGCGGACCTCCGGGAGGACGAGCGCGGATACGCGTCCTTCACCCTGATGCACGGAGACCGGGAGATCACCCGGGTGAAGATGGGCGTGCCGGGGGACTTCAACGTGCTCAACGCACTGGCCGCCCTGGCCGCGGCGGAGGAGTTGGGCCTGCCGGCGGAGCGGGCGGCGGAGACGCTCGGGCGCTTTACCGGCGCCCACCGCCGCTTCGAGCTGACGGACACCGTGGAGGGCGTCGAGATCTTCCATGACTACGGCCATAACCCCGCGGAGATGCGCAATGCCCTGAGCATTGCCCGGAAGCGCTGCCGCGGCCGGCTCTGGGCCGTGATGCAGCCCCACACCTTCAGCCGGGTGCGCACTCTGTTCGAGGACTATCTGACCTGTACGCGCGAGGCGGACTTCACCCTGGTCACCGATATCTGCGCCGCCCGGGAGCCGGATCCCGGGGACCTGAACAGCGGCATGCTGGTGGAGGGGATGAAACGGAACGGGATCAACGCCGTCTGGACGCCGGGCTTCGACGATACGGAAAAGTACCTGCGGGAGCACTGGCAGGCGGGCGACCTGGTGATCACCATGGGCTGCGGGGATATCAACCTGCTGAACGAACAGATACACCGGCATTTCTTTCCCTGAGCGGGGAAGCGGTTTCCCCGGCGGGGGCGGGCCGGCCCTGAAAGGACGGAGAGCATGACACCCAGAAATATCCGCATCATCGACCCGGAAGCCATCCGGGAAAACATGGCCGCGCTCCGGGGCGCCGTGCCCCGGAGCGCGAAGATGATGGCGGTCGTGAAGGCGGACGGATACGGCCACGGCGCGGCCACCGCCGCCCGGGCCGCCCTGGCAGGCGGCGCGGAGGCGCTGGCTGTGGCCACGGCGGAGGAAGGCATCGCGCTGCGGGAGGCGGGGATCGGCGCGCCGATTCTGATCCTGGGCGCCGTCAGCCGGGAGGATGCGGGGATCTCCGCGGCCCATGGGCTCACGGCGACGGTCTGCGCGCCCTGGATGGTCCAGGCCTGCCAGGAGGCGGCCGAAGCCCTCGGCGGGGCGGGAACCATGGAGGTGCACCTGAAGATCGACAGCGGCATGGGCCGCATCGGCGTCCGCACCCGGGAGGAGCGGGACGCGGTGCTGGCGGCGCTGGCGCGGTGCGGACGGGTCCGCCTGACCGGCGCCTATACCCATTTCAGCGACGCGGACGGGGACGACGCGGGGGAGGCCTATTCCGGGGAACAGTTCCGGCGCTTTCTGGAAATGACGGAGGGGCTGAAGGTGATCCGGCACTGCGCCAATTCCGCCGCATCCCTGCGGCATCCGGAATGGGCGCTGGACATGGTGCGGGAGGGCATCAGCCTCTACGGATACCCGCCGGTGGAGACGGGGCTTCCCCTGAAGCCCTGCATGTCCTGGCGGGCCCGGATCAGCTATGTGAAGGAAGTGCCGGCGGGAACCTACATCAGCTACGGACGCACGTGGCGGACGGAGAAGCCGGCGCGGATCGCGACGGTGACCTGCGGATACGGGGACGGCTACCACCGGGCGGCCGGAGGCCGCGCGGAGGTGCTGATCCGCGGAAGGCGCGCCCCGGTCGTCGGCCGGATCTGCATGGACCAGATGATGGCGGACGTGACGGATATCCCGGAGGCGCGTGAGGAGGATCCCGTCACGCTGATGGGCACCGACGGCGGCGAGACCATCACCGCGGAGGATATCGCCCGGTGGAGCGGCACGATCTCCTATGAGGTGCTGCTCAGCTGCGGAAGCCGGGTCGAAAGGCGCATCGCGGCGCCCCGGGAAAAAAGAGAGGCCCGGGAAAGGACGGAGGGTTGAACATGACGGAGAAAAACAAGAAGCCGGCGGAGAAGGTGGTGAAGCCCTATATCACGGGCTCACCGACGGATGAAAAAACCCTGCCCGGCGCCCTGGGCTTTCTGGGCATGCTGCTGCTGATCGGGGTGATGTCGTTCCTGGTCTGCAGCTCCCTGAGCTTCGACAGCCTGCCGCTGCGCATCCTGCTCAACGGCGTGGTCGCACTGGCCGGGCCCGCCGTGCTTTACAGCAACGCGGTCGGAAAGGGCGCGGAGGCGGTTGCCCGGGGCGAGATCCTGTGGCAGAAGAAGGAGAAGGGCAAGGATTATTCCGCCTCGGAGAAGGCGGTCTGCTTTCATCCCCTGAAGGGATATCTGACGGCGCTGATCGGAAGCCTGCCCATCCTGCTGTGCGCCGCTGCGCTGGCCGTCATGGCCGCGCCGCAGACGACGGAGGCGGGAACCCTGCCGGGGTGGCTGAACGCCTACCGCCGGCGGAGCGACATCGGGAACGCCCTGGCTGCCTACGCCGCGGCCCCGGGGCTGACGGCGGAGGACGCGCTGCGGATGATCGTCCGGGTGGCGCTGATGCCCTTCGTCGCCATGATCGGCGGGGAGAACCGCCAGGGCATGCTGCTGCTGGAGAGGCTCAGCCCCCTGATCCTGCTGATTCCCGCCTGCGCCTACGGAACGGGATACCTGCAGGGACGCCGGGAGCGGACGAGGATCCACACGGGCATCGCCGAGAGCATCCGCCAGCGGGCGCGCCGGGAAAGGAAGGCCCGGAAGAAGCGGGCGGCGGGAAAGCCGCGGACGCCGGAGCAGCTGAACTGAGATGCTGAGGATTATTGCGGGCACCGCCCGCGGCCGCCGCATCGAGGCGCCGGAGGGCCGGGACACCCGGCCGACGCTGGACCGGGTGCGGGAAAACCTGTTCAATATGCTGCAGGGAAGCCTGCGGGACGCGCGGGTGCTGGACCTGTTCGGGGGAAGCGGCGCCCTGGCGCTGGAGGCGCTGAGCCGGGGAGCCGCCCGCGCGGTGATCGCGGACCGGGACCGGGAAGCCTGCAGGATTGAGAAGAAAAACACGGAGGCGCTGGGCTTCGCGGACCGGACGCGGCTTTTGCGTGGCGAGTGGGAACGGACGGCGGACCTGCTGGCTGCGGAAGGGGAGCGCTTCGACCTGATCTTCCTGGATCCGCCCTATGCCATGACGGATCTGCGGGAGGTCACGGAGCGGATGAAGCCGCTGATGGCGGAGGAGGCGCTGCTCGTCCTCGAGCATCAGGCCGGGGCGGAGGTGCTCGTCGCGCCCGGGCTGGAAGCCTTGAAGGAGAGAAGCTGGGGATACTGCGGGGTGAAAATCTATGAGCGGGTGCGTGATACCGGGGTCCTTTGACCCCGTGACGAAGGGACACACGGATCTGATCCGCCGGGCGGCGGAGATGTTCGACCGGGTGACGGTCGTGGTCATGGTGAACGTGCACAAGCAGGGGATGTTTCCTCCGGAGGCGCGGGTGAAGATGCTGAAGGCGGCCTGCCGGGAGATGGGAAACGTCCGGGTCGAACAGTGGGAAGGCCTGCTGAGCGGCTACATGCGGGAGAAGGGGGAGCGCACGGTGCTCCGGGGCGTCCGGAACGGGACGGAATACGACGCGGAAAGCGCGGCGGCCCAGGCCAACCGGACGCTGAACCCGGAGATGGAGACGCTGCTGCTGCCGGCGGGAGAGGGAAAGCAGTGGATTTCCTCCTCGGCGGTGAAGGAGATTGCGGCTTTCGGCGGGGATGTACGGGAGTTTCTCCCGCCGGAATGCGCGGAGGAGATTCTGAGGGCGCTGTCGGAGAGACGGCCCTGAAGGGAACAGAAACAGGGGAGGCGAAGCAGGAATGGAAACGCCCAGGAGAAGGAGCCAGAACCGGGAGGAACAGGCGCAGAACACGGCGGCGCAGCCCGCCCGGGAGGAGAACGCGGGAGAGAGGGCCCAGGAGAGGCGCCCGGTGGAGCCGGGCAGCGCCCAGAACTGCATTGAGGCGGTCAAGGCCATGCGCCGGGAGCTGAGCAACGCGAAGAAGGCGCTCATGAACTCGGAAAACTGCGTGGTGAACCGCGCGGTTCTGCAGGCCCAGCTGGATTACCTGGAGGAGAACCTGCCGGGCACGGTGCGCAAGGCGGCGGAGATCGTGAAGGCGGAGGAGACGATCCGCCGGGAGACGGAGGAATCGAAGAGCCGGATCCTGAACGAGGCGCAGGCGCAGGCCCAGCAGGCGGTGAGCGAGGCGAACGCCCATGCCCGGGACCTGCTGGATCAGGCCAACCGGGAGGGGAACCGCCTGATGGAGCAGGCGAACCAGGAGGCTTCCGCCTGCGTGGAGGCCGCCCGCGCCGAGGCCGCCAGGATGCTCGAGGACGCGGAGAAGAAGGCGCGCCAGATGGTGGAGGAGGAAAGCATCGTCCGCCGGGCCCGGGTGGAAAGCGATGAAATCCGGGAGAAGGTGCAGCAGGAGACCGCCCAGCTGCGGAAGAATGCGGTGGACTTCGTGGACCAGCAGCTGATGGAGGCGGACCGGAGCATCAGCGAGATGCTCAACGCGATCCGGCTCGAGCGCAGCGAGGTTCGGAACCGCAGATAAAACCCCGGAAAGGGAAGACAGGCCCGGCACGTCCCCGCGGAACGGCGCCGGGCCTTTGAATGAAGAGAAAGCGGACGGAAGGGAAAATGACACGGATCCTGATCATCGGCGCGGGAGCGGCGGGCCTGATGGCCGCCGTGCACGCCAGCCGCGGCGGAGCCGCCGTGACGGTGGCGGAGCACAACGAGAAGGCGGGAAAGAAGATCTACATCACCGGGAAGGGGCGGTGCAACGTCACCAACGACTGCACGACGGAGGAATTCCTGAAGGAAGTGCCCCGGAATCCCCGCTTCCTGTTCAGCGCGCTGCACTGGTTCTCCCCGCAGGACATGATCGCCCTGCTGGAGGAGAACGGCTGCCCGGTGGAGGTCCAGAGGGGAAGGCGCGCCTACCCGCGGTCCATGAAGGCCAGCGACGTGACGAAGACGCTGACCGGGATCTGCCGGCGGCAGGGGGTCGAATTCCTGATGAACCGGGAGGCCCGGAGCCTGGAGACCGCGGAGGATCCGGAGGGCGGAAGGCCCCGGGTGACGGGGGTGCGCTTCGCGGACGGAAGCGTGATCGAAGCGGACCGGGTGATCCTGGCGACGGGCGGACTCAGCTATCCGTCCACCGGATCCCGGGGAGACGGATACCGGATGGCCCGGGAAACGGGACATACGCTGACGCCGGCGGAGCCGGTGCTGGTCGGGATCACGGCGTCGGAAGCCTGGCCCGCCTCCCTGCAGGGGCTGAGCCTGAGAAACGTGCGGATCACCCTGAGGGAGAAGGGGAAGACCCTGTACACGGAGCTGGGGGAGATGCTGTTTACCCACTTCGGCTATTCGGGCCCACTGATTCTCGAGGCCAGCTGCCATCTGCCGGCGGAATGCGGAGACTGCCGGCTGGAGCTGGACCTGAAGCCCGGGCTGACCCGGGAACAGCTGGACGCCCGGGTGCGGCGGGAGCTGGAAAGCGGCGGAAGGAAGCAGCTGCGGAACATGCTCGGCGCCCTGATGCCCGGCAGCCTGGCCGCGGCCTTTCCGCGGCTGTGTGGCCTGCCCGGGGACCTGCCCTGCAGCCAGGTGACGGGAGCCCAGCGGGAAGCCCTGGTCCGCGGCATGAAGGAAATGCCGCTGCCCATGCGGGGAAAGCGGCCGGTCGAAGAGGCGGTCGTGACCCGGGGCGGCGTCAGCGTCCGGGACGTCAACCCGGGAACCATGGAGAGCCGGCGGGTGGCGGGCCTTTATTTCGCGGGGGAGCTGCTGGACGTGGACGCCCATACGGGGGGATACAACCTGCAGATCGCCTTCGCCACCGGCGCGCTGGCCGGCGCCCGCGCCGCGGAATGAGCGGCGGGACGCGCGGACGGGCGGCGGGGAGACGGCTTGCCAAACCCGCATTTCTCTCGTATACTTGAAAAATCCGACGGAACAGAAGGAGCCTGGAAAACCGATGCACTACATTGTCCTCGACCTGGAATGGAACCAGCCGATCTCCTGGCAGAGCGCCGCCTACCGGAAGGTGGGAGACCGGCTGATCTTTGAAATGATTCAGATCGGCGCCGTGAAGATGGATGAGAACCTGAACATCCTGGACACGCTGAGCCTGCCGATCGCGCCTACCTGCTACCTGCAGATTCACCCCCGGATCCGCCGGATGACCGGCCTGGGACCTGAGGAGCTGGCCGGCGCGCCCGCCTTCCGGGAGGCGCTGGAGGAGTTCGCGGCCTGGTGCGGGGAGGACTACGTGCTGCTCACCTGGGGCTGCGACGATATCAGCGTCCTGCACCAGAACGTCACCTTCTTCGAATGCCAGGATATCCCCCTGGCCCCGATCTGCGACATCCAGGCGCTCTTCGCCCGGACCCATGAGCTGAAGGAGCGGCCGTCGCTCAGAAGTGCGATGGAGAAGGTGAGCATTGAGCCGGACGAGAGCATGGCCTTCCACAACGCGAGAAACGACGCCTGGTACACGGCGCTGGTGTTTCAGACGCTGCCGGATCCCGCGGCAGCGACGGAATTCGAGCTGCAGCCGAAGGAGCTGATCCACCGCCAGCGGAAAACCCGGGAAAAGACGCCCGCGACGCCCTTTCCCACCGCGGAGGCCGCGCTGGAGAGCGAGACGGCGCTCAGGCCTGCCTGCCCCCGCTGCGGCAGGATTCTGACGCTCGACGGCGAATATGTATCCCAGAGTCCGGATAAATACATCGGGATCGGGAAGTGCGCGAGCCACGGAAGGATGCTGCTCCGCCTCGGCCTGCGGGAGGAGGAGGGACAGATCCTGCTCCGCCGCTCGGTTGTCCCGGCGACCCACTCGCATATCGCCTACGTGCATACCAAGCAGTTCCAGGCGAAAAAGATGCGGGAGGAGGGCGCTTCGGCCCCCGGGCCGGAGCGGCCGGGAAGCGCCGCCCGTTCCTCCATGCCGTTTGAGATCTGAAGCAAGGAAAAGGAGGACCGCCATGATTATTCGTTGCAATCATCTGGAGGCTGAACTGCCGGAGGGAACCAGGGTTGAGGATTGCCTGAAGGCGCTGAACTGCTTTCCCCACGGGACGCTGGCCGCGCTGAAGGGCGGGCTGGCCGTGGAGCTGCGGGAGCCGGTGACGGCGGACTGTTCCCTGATCCCGCTGACGCTGGAGCATGAGGAAGGCCGCCGGATCTACGAGCGGTCCCTGCGCTTCGTGATGCTGCTGGCGCTGAGGCACCTTTTCCCCTACGAGCAGGTCCGGATTGAGTACTCCGTCGGGTACGGGGTGTTCGTGCGGCTTCCGGGAAGGACGCTGCACCGGCAGGATATCGTACGGATCGAGAACGAGATGCGCCGCCTGACTGATCTGGACCTGCCCTTTGAGAAGAAGCGGTGGACCCGGGAGGAGGCCATGGACTACTTCACGGAGGAGCAGCAGCCCGACAAGGTCGAGCTGCTTGAGCGCCGGCCCGTGCCCTACTTCGATATGTACACCGTGGACGGGATGTCGGAATACTTCTACGGCGCGATGGCTCCCTCCACCGGCTACATGCGGGTGTTCACGCTGTTCGAGCTGCGGGGCGGCTTCGTGCTGCAACTGCCGGCGGGAAAGGATTTCGACCACGCGGCGCCCTACCTGTACCGGCCGAAGCATCTGGCCATTTTCCAGCAGAGCGCCCGCTGGTGCGACATCCTCGGCATCCGCAACGTCACCGACGTGTCCCGGATGATCGAGAAAAACGAGCTGCGGAACTTCATCCGCGTGAACGAGGCGCTGCATGAGGGCGCCCTGAGCGAGATCGCCCAGAAGATCAGCCAGCAGTACAAGCATATCGTGCTGGTCGCCGGGCCTTCCGCCAGCGGCAAGACCACCTTCGCCGGGCGGCTGGCGGTTCACCTGCAGGTGCAGGGACATCCGGCCCGCCGGATTTCCATGGACGATTTTTACCTGGACCGCGACGCGATCGCGCCGGGCGAGGACGGCATCGTCGACCTGGAATCCCTGTCGGCGCTGGATCTGCCGCTGATGGCGGAAAAGATCGCCGCGCTGCTGGACGGGCAGCCGGTGAAGATGCCCGTCTTCAACTTCAACACCGGAAAGCGGGAGTACGGGGACGAGGAGATCCAGCTCCAGCCGGACGAGGTGATCATCCTCGAGGGCATTCACGGCCTGAATCCGGAGGTATCCTCCCTGTTCCCGGCGGAAGAGGTCTACCGGGTCTTCGTCTCCGCGCTGACCTGCCTGAACCTGGACGACCACAACCGCATCCGGACCACGGACGTGCGCCTGCTGAGGCGGGTGGTGCGGGATCGGCTGTTCCGCGGAACCCCGCCGGAGGAAACGCTGTCCATGTGGCCCAGCGTGCGCCGCGGAGAGGAAAAGTGGATCTTCCCCTACCAGGAGAACGCGGACAGCATGTTCAACACCGCGCTGCACTATGAGCTGCCGGTGCTCAAGCCCTTCGTGTACGACATGCTGCGCTCGATTCCGGAGGATTCGCCGAACTACCTGCTGGCCCGCCGGCTGATCAAGACGCTGAACTACCTGCCGGACGCGGGGGAGAAGATCCTCGACGAGATTCCGCCCCTGAGCCTGCTGCGCGAGTTCATCGGGGGCTGCACGCTGGAAGAACAGTAAAAAGGAGTACAGGGATATGAAACTGTGGGCGGGCCGCTTCGGCAAGGCAACGGATCAGCTGGTGGACGATTTCCATTCCAGCATTTCCTTCGACCAGCGGCTTTATGAGCAGGATATCGCCGGATCCATCGCCCATGCCACCATGCTGGGCGAGCAGGGCATCATTCCCCGGGAGGACGCGGAAAAGATCGTCGCGGGCCTGGAGGGCATCCTTCGGGACGCCCGGGAGGGGAAGATTCAGTGGCAGAAGGACGCGGAGGACATCCACATGAACGTGGAGTCCCTGCTGACGGAGCGGATTGGGGAGGCGGGCAAGCGCCTGCATACCGGCCGGAGCCGGAACGACCAGGTGGCCCTGGACACGCGGATGTACGCGCGAACCGCCTGCCGCGAGACCGAGGACATGCTGGAGGACCTGATCCGGGCGCTGCTGGGCATCGCGAGGGAGAACCTGTATACCATCATGCCCGGATACACCCACCTGCAGAAGGCCCAGCCCATCACCCTGGCTCATCACATGATGGCCTATGTGCAGATGTTCCTGCGGGACCGGGACCGCTTCCGCAGGGCGGGGGAGGCGGCGGACGTGATGGTGCTGGGATCCGGCGCCCTGGCCGGAACCACCTATCCCCTGAACCGGGAGCGGGTCGCGGAGCTGCTGGGCTTTTCCCGGATTTCCGAGAACAGCCTGGACGGCGTATCGGACCGGGATTTCCTGCTGGACTACCTCTCCGCCGCGGCGATCTGCATGATGCATCTGAGCCGCTTCTGCGAGGAGTTGATCCTCTGGAACACGAACGAATTCCGCTTCGTGGAGATGGACGACGGCTTTGCCACCGGATCGAGCATCATGCCACAGAAGAAGAACCCGGACGTGGCGGAGCTGATCCGGGGAAAGACGGGGCGGGTCTACGGGGACCTGACGGCACTGCTGACCGTGATGAAGGGGATTCCCCTGGCCTACAACAAGGACATGCAGGAGGACAAGGAAGCCTTCTTCGACGCCCGGGATACGCTGGTCAAGGGCCTGACGGTCTTCACGGCGATGCTGAAAACCCTGACCTTCCGCCGGGAGGAGATGGAGCGGGGCGCCTCCGGCGGCTTTACGAACGCGACGGACTGCGCGGATTATCTGGTCCGCCGGGGCGTTCCCTTCCGGGATGCCCACCGGGTCGTGGGAGAGCTGGTCGCGCACTGCCTGAATGAAAAGAAGGCCCTGCTGGATCTGAGCCTGGAGGAGCTGAAGGCCTTCCATCCCGCCTTTGAAGCGGACGTGTTCGAGGACCTGAGCATGACCGCCTGCGTCGAAAAGCGCAGGATTCCGGGCGCGCCGGCCCCGGACATGGTGCTGGCGGCGATCGAGAGCGCCGAAAGGAAGCTGAAGGAATAAGCACCGGATTCCGGCAGGAGGAGGAAAAGACAGATGTCCCGAATTGAAACCCGCTGCGTGCAGGGGGGCTACAGGCCCGGGAACGGCGAGCCCCGCCAGATCCCGATCATTCAGTCCACCACCTTCAGGTACGATACGAGCGAGGACATGGGCAGGCTCTTTGACCTGCAGGCGGAGGGATATTTTTACTCCCGGCTGCAGAACCCGACCTGCGACACCGTCGCGGCGCGGATCTGCGAGCTGGAGGGCGGGACCGCGGCGATGCTGACGGGCTCCGGCCAGGCGGCGAATTTTTACGCGGTGTTCAACATCGCCAACGCCGGGGACCACGTGGTGGCGAGCTCCGCCATCTACGGGGGAACCTACAACCTGTTCGCCGTGACGATGAAGAAGATGGGAATCGACTTCACCTTCGTCAGCCCCGACTGCACGGAGGAGGAGCTGGACGCGGCTTTCCGGCCGAACACGAAGGCGCTGTTCGGGGAAACCATCGCCAATCCGGCACTGTGCGTGCTGGATATCGAGATGTTCGCCAGCGCTGCACACCGGCACGGGGTGCCCCTGATCGTGGACAATACCTTCGCGACCCCGGTGAACTGCCGGCCCTTTGAGTGGGGCGCGGATATCGTCACCCATTCCACCACCAAGTACATGGACGGCCACGGCAGCGCCGTGGGCGGCTGCATCGTGGACAGCGGCCGCTTCGACTGGGACGCGCACGCGGAGAAGTATCCGGGGCTGACGGAGCCGGACGAAAGCTACCACGGGGTCGTCTACACCCGGCAGTTCGGGAAGGAAAAGGCCTTCATCACCAAGGCCACGAGCCAGCTGATGCGGGACTTCGGATCCGTCCAGAGCCCCCAGAGCGCCTTCCTGCTGGGCATCGGGCTGGAAAGCCTGCATGTGCGCATGCAGCGCCACTGCGAGAGCGCGCAGCGGATCGCGGAGTATCTGGCGGGGCATGAGAAGGTCGCCTGGGTCCGGTACTGCGGGCTGAAGGGGGATAAGTATCACGAACGCGCGATGAAATATCTGCCGGGCGGATCCTGCGGCGTCATCTCCTTCGGGGTGAAGGGCGGCAGGAAGGCGGCCGAGGAGTTTATGAAGCGGCTGAAGGTTGCGGCAATCGAGACCCATGTGGCCGACGCCCGGACCTGCTGCCTGCATCCGGCCAGCGCCACCCACCGGCAGATGAGCGATGAGGAGCTGGAGGCCGCCGGCGTATCCCCGGACCTGGTGCGGCTGAGCGTCGGGCTGGAGAGCGCCGAGGACCTGATCGAGGATCTGGCGCAGGCGCTGGGCTGACCAGATTATTGCATGAGCCGGACGGCCATCTTCGGGACGCCGATACCGCCCGGGAAGGCCGGGGGCCCCTTTCACAGACGAAAAAACCCGGGAGCGCCGGAGATGAAAACCTCGTGTTCATCCCGACCGATTGAGCGGACCGGTTTCCGGCGGCCCAGAGATCCGGGAGAGATCAGAAATATACAGCATAATTTGCTCGTGCTCGTACAGAAAAAACCGTCTCCGCCCCTTCACTGAGGCGGAGACGGTTTTGTTTTCCCTGCTCCGGCGCCCGTCAGAACTTTTTCGTGATACGTAGGATATTGCGTCCGTCCACACGCTCGTAGCTCATCCCATCGACCAGCTTCCGAGCCGTAAGCATACCGGACGATGTTGCCGAAGATTTCGTCAATCGCCACATCCAGCTGAATCCTCGTCCGCTCCGGGCATCCGTACGCTTCCAGCTGACGGTTCACAAAGTCCGTCACCGTCTGAATCTGATCCATGGAAGCCTCCACGGTGATTTTCAGAATGCCGGATTCTCCCTTTGCGGCCATCTCTGACATCCGCTTCAACTCCCTGCGCAAAAACCGTGAGGAAGCCTTTTATTCCGTGAACAGGGGAGTGGAATAGTAACGGTCCCCGCTGTCCGGCAGCAGCGCCACGATCATCCGGCCCCGGTTTTCCGGCCGGCGGGCCAGCTCGACGGCGCCCCAGAGCGCCGCGCCGGAGGAGATGCCCACGGAGATGCCCTCGGTGCGGGCCAGCAGGCGGGCGGCCGCGAAGGCCTCCTCATGCGGCGCTCTGATCACTTCGTCATAGACCGCGGTGTTCAGCACCTCCGGCACGAAGCCGGCGCCGATCCCCTGGATCTTATGCGCACCGCCGCGGCCTTCGGAAAGCACGGGGGAATCGGCCGGCTCCAGCGCGACCACCTTCACCGCGGGATTTTTTTCCTTCAGGTATTCCCCCACGCCGGTCAGCGTTCCGCCGGTTCCGACGCCGGCGATGAAGATATCCACCCGGCCGTCGGTGTCGTTCCAGATTTCCGGCCCCGTGGCCGCCCTGTGTGCGGCCGGGTTCGCCGGGTTCACAAACTGACCCGGAATGAATCCGCCGGGGATTTCCCGCGCCAGCTCCTCCGCCTTTTCAATGGCCCCCTTCATGCCCTTTGAGCCTTCGGTGAGCACCAGCTCCGCCCCGTAGGCTCTCAGGATGTTCCGGCGCTCCACGCTCATGGTCTCCGGCATGGTCAGGATGACGCGGTACCCCTTCGCGGCGGCGATGGAGGCCAGGCCGATACCCGTGTTGCCGCTGGTGGGCTCGATGATGACGGAACCCTCCTTCAGAAGGCCCCTGGCTTCCGCGTCCTCGATCATGGCCTTGGCGATCCGATCCTTGACGCTGCCGGCGGGATTGAAGTATTCCAGCTTCACCAGGACCGTGGCTTCCAGCGCAAGCTTCTTTTCCAGATTGACGACCTCCACGAGGGGCGTGTTACCGATCAGGTCCAGGGTTCCGCGGTAGATGCCTGCCATGGTTCGACCTTCTTTCCTTTTTTCTTCTGATAAAAAATCATAACAGCAGCGTGTTGAACTGTCAAGCGCGGCGCAGGGGTGCGGCGCCTGTTTTTTTGATGCTTTTGGGGCATTTTCGGGGCGCCCGCAAAAGGCCTGCCGCCGCGGACGTTCCCGCTTCCGGTTCCGCGCGGCGCCGGAACAGAAGAACACGGGCGGGAAAGCCGCCCGCGGAAGACAGTCCGGGAGATTGTTTGATGCCCGTCAGGGCGATGCCTTCGATGAACTGGCGCCGGAAGACCGCGTAGATGATGATCAAGCCGGCGATATCCTAAGAAAATAACGAAGAATGATCTGCGGAAAAACGGAAATATAATCTGAGGGAAACAGAAGAATCATCTGCAGAAAACAGCATAACGGGGCTTTCAGCGCCCGGCCCACCGGTCCGGAACATCCGGACAGGCGGCGCCTTTCCGCTCCGCCCGGTGCTCCACGTAGCAGCCGCAGAGGACGCAGGTGCCCCGGCGGAGGTGCGGGCAGGCCCGGCATGCCGCGAGGCGGGCCTCCGCCAGGGGCGCGGGGGCCCGCTCCTCCTCCGGAATCAGCGCGATCAGCTCCCGCAGGGAGGCGGCCAGGGCCGCGGCGTCCGGCATCTCCCGGAGGAGACAGCGGACGCAGGGTTTTCCGGCGTTCATGCGAGGGTGATTTCCGCCACCGAGCAGGCGGGAAGCGTCAGCACGGCGTCGCCGTTTTCGTCCAGGCTGGCGGAAAGCTCCCGGACGGCGAGGGGATAGGCGTCAAAATCGTTCTTCTGATGCATTTCCCCGGAGAGCGCCCGGGCGGAAATCCGGGCGGCCCGGAAGCCCGTGATCCGCAGCCCGGCCGGGGCTTCCGCGTCCAGGTTGGCGGCGGTCACGGTGAGGACGCCGTCCTTCTGCGAGGCGGAGGCGGAAATCTGGTCCAGGGACCAGGCTTCCGTCCCGGCGCGCCCGGTGGTGACATAGCAGCCGACCTCCCGGCCGCCCTGGTGGGCCCTGTAGAGGTCAAAGACATGGTAGGTGGGGGTCAGCACGGTGCGCGCGCCTTCGGTCAGCAGCACGGACTGGAGCACGTTGACGGTCTGGGCAAGGTTGGCCATGACCACGCGGTCGCAGTGCCGGTTGAAGATGTTCAGGGTCAGGGCCGCGATCATGGCGTCCCGCATGGTGTTCTGCTGATAGAGGAAGCCCGGGTTTGTCCCCGGCTCCACGTCGTACCAGGCGCCCCATTCGTCCACGATCAGGCCGACGCGCTTCTCCGGATCGTAGCGGGTCATGACGGCGTCGTGGCCGCAGAGCAGCTCGTCCATCCGGGAGGCCTTCTTCAGGGTCTTGTAGTAATCCTCCGGGGTGAAGTCCGTGGCGCTTCCCTTTTTGTCCCAGGTGTCCCCGCAGAGGGTGTAATAATGCACGGACAGGCCGTCCATGAAGCCCGCGGCCTCCCGCATCAGCACCTCCGTCCAGCGGTAATTGAAATCGCTGGCGCCGCAGGCGATGCGGAAGGGACGGTTCTCCCCGTAGGTGCGGCAGAAGGTCTGGTACCGCTTATAGACATCGGCATAGTATTCCGGGCGCATGTTGCCGCCGCAGCCCCAGCTCTCGTTCCCAATGCCCCAGTATCGAACGCCCCACGAATCCTGCCGGCCGTTGGCCCGGCGCTCCCGGACCACCGTCGAATCCCCGTCGGAATTCATGTACTCGATCCATTCCGCCATCTCCCGGACGGTGCCGCTGCCGACGTTCGCGTTGATGTACGCGTCGCAGCCCACCTGTTCGCAGAGGTCCATGAACTCATGGGTGCCGAAGGAGTTATCCTCCACCACGCCGCCCCAGTTCGTGTTGACCATGCGCCGGCGGTCCGCCTTCGGGCCGATGCCGTCCCGCCAGTGGTACTCGTCCGCGAAGCAGCCGCCGGGCCAGCGGAGCACGGGCACCGCGATCTTCCGCAGCGCCTCCACCGCGTCCGTCCGGATGCCGCGGACATTGGGAATCGGGCTGTCCTCCCCGACGTAGAGGCCCTGGTAGATACAGCGGCCCAGATGCTCGGAAAAATGACCGTAGATGTTTTTGCTGATGGTGCCGGCGCTGCGGGCCGGATCCAGGGTGATGACTGCCATGGGGAAATCCTCCTGTACGTCGTCTTCGGGGCGGCGCGGAACCGCCGCCTTCCTTTTATATTATTATAACCTGCCCCCCTCCCTCCCCGTCAAGCGGAAGAAAACGGAAAAGGGCCGGTATTTCAGGACGGAATCCCTGTGAAGATTCTGTGACAATTCTTGACAAACGCCGGGAAAGCTTCTATCTTGAAGATGCGGATTTTTGCGCGGCGGGGCCTTCCGGGAACCGCGGAAGACGCTCCGGAGCCCTCCGGAGGGACGGCAGCTCCCGGACGGGCTTTTTTCCGGCCGCCGGGCCTGAAACTGGAAAGGAACAGAAAAGCGGATGATCAAGAAACTGGCTTCCCATGTCCGACAATACAAAAGGCAGGCGATCGCCACCCCACTGTTCATGGTGGGGGAGGTTTCCATGGAAACCGTTATTCCCCTGGTGATGAGCTACCTGATCGACCGCGGCATCGAGCGGGGGGATATGAGCTGCATCTGGCTGTACGGCGGCATCCTGCTGGTGACGGCGATGATTTCCCTGTTCTCGGGCGTCATGAGCGGCAGGATGGCGGCGGTTTCCTCCTGCGGCTTCGCGCGGAACCTGCGGCATGATATGTATTATGCCATCCAGGATTATTCCTTCTCCAACATCGACAAGTTCAGCACCTCGTCCATCATCACGCGGCTGACCACGGACGTGACCAACGTGCAGAACGCCTTCCAGATGATCCTCCGGATGGCGGTGCGCGCCCCGATGACGCTGATCTTCTCCATGATCATGGCGCTGACCATCAACGCGCGGATCAGCATGGTCTTCCTGTTCACGCTGCCGGTGCTGGGCTTCGGCATCTACTTCATCATGAGCCGGACCCATCCGATCTTCCGGCGGGTGTTCAAGACCTACGACCGGCTGAACAACGTTGTGCAGGAGAACCTGCGCGGCATCCGCGTGGTGAAGAACTTCGTCCGGGAGGATTACGAGGTGCAGAAATTCAACGGCATCTCCGCCTCCATCTACCAGGATTTCACGAAGGCGGAGAAGCAGCTGGCGTTCATGAGCCCGCTGATGATGGTCTGCATCTACGCCTGCACGCTGGTGATCTCCTGGCTGGGCGCCCGGGCCATCGTGGCCTCCGGCAACAACCCGGACATCGGCATGACCACCGGGCAGCTGATGAGCCTGATCACCTACGTGATCCAGATCCTGTCCAGCCTGATGATGGTGTCCATGGTGTTCCTGATGATCACCATGAGCCGCGCTTCCGCCCAGCGTATCGTCGAGGTGCTGGACGAGAAGAGCGACATCCTGAGCCCGGAGAACGCCGTGAAGGAGATTCCCGACGGCTCCGTGGACTTCGACCATGTCAGCTTCCGGTACGCGAAAACCAGCGAGCGCGACACCCTGAGCGGCATCGACATCCACATTCCCTCCGGCGCCATGGTCGGCATCCTGGGCGGCACCGGATCGGGCAAGACCTCGCTGGTGCAGCTGATTCCCCGGCTGTACGACGTTTCCGGGGGCGCGGTGCGCGTCGGCGGGATCGACACGAGGGATTACGACCTGACCGCCCTCCGGGAGGGCGTGGCCATGGTGCTTCAGAAGAACGAGCTTTTCTCCGGCACCATCCGGGACAACCTGCGCTGGGGAAACGAGGCGGCGACCGACGCGGAGATCGAGGAGGCCTGCCGGCTCGCCCAGGCGGATGCCTTCATCCGGGAGATGCCCGACAAATACGACACCTGGATCGAGCAGGGCGGCACCAACGTATCCGGCGGGCAGAAGCAGCGGCTGTGCATCGCCCGGGCGCTGCTGAAGAAGCCGAAGATCCTGATCCTCGACGACAGCACCAGCGCGGTGGATACGAAGACCGACGCCCTGATCCGGGCGGGCTTCCGCAGCTACATTCCGGAAACGACCAAGATCATCATCGCCCAGCGGGTGTCCTCCGTGCGGGACGCGGACCTGATCATCGTGCTGGACAACGGAACCGTCGCGGACGCGGGTACCCACGAGGAGCTGATGACCCGGTGCGAAATCTACCGCGAGGTGCATGATTCGCAGACGAAGGGAGGCGCGGAGGAATGAGCGAGAAGAAGAACGTCCCGGCCAGGCCCGCGCCGATGGCCGGCGGAGGCCCCCGCGGCCCGCGCGCCATGGGACCGCGCCAGCCCATCCATAAGGAGACGGTCGCCCGGCTGATGAAATACATCGTGCCCTTCTGGCCGCGGCTGGTCCTGGTGCTGGCCTGCATCCTGATCAACGCCGTCGCCACCGCCTCCGCCGCCACCTTCCTCGGGCGGATCATCGATGACTACATCACGCCGCTGCTGGCGACGTCCAGCCCCGATTTCAGCGGGCTGCTGCGGGCGATCCTGCAGATGGCGGCCCTGTACCTGCTCGCCATCGCGGCGGTCTTCACCCAGGCCAGGATCATGGCCGTGGTTTCCCAGAGCGTCCTGCGCACCGTCCGGGACGAGATGTTCGCCCACATGCAGACCCTGCCCATCCGGTATTTCGACACGCATACCCACGGCGAGGTCATGAGCCATTACACCAACGACACGGACACCCTGCGCCAGATGGTGAGCCAGGTGCTGCCTCAGACGGTTTCCTCGGCCATCACGCTGCTGGTCGTGTTTGTGTCCATGCTGAACTGCAGCGTCTGGCTGACGCTGGTGGTGCTGGCCGGCACCTTCTTCATGCTGAAGGCCACCACGAAGCTGGGCGGGCGGAGCGCGGCGTTCTTTGTGAAGCAGCAGACCTCCCTGGCCAGCCTGAACGGATATATCGAGGAGATGATCAACGGCCAGAAGGTCGTCAAGGTCTTCAACCACGAGCCCGAAGCGGAGGAGGAATTCGACCGCCGGAACGACGAGCTTTGCGGAAACATGACTGAGGCCAACAAGCTGACCAACATCCTCGGCCCGGTGAACAACAACATGGGCCACCTGCTGTACGTGATCCTGGCGATCGTCGGCGGCGCGCTGGCCATCGCCGGGGCCACCAACCTGAGCCTGAGGGGCGCCGGCCCCCTGAGCCTGGGCGCCATCGCCGCCTTCCTGACCCTGAGCCGCAACTTCATGCAGCCCATCAACCAGGTCGCGCAGCAGATCAACTTCATCGCCATGGCGCTGGCCGGCGCGGAGCGGATCTTCGCCCTGATGGACGAGGAATCCGAGAAGGACGCCGGGTACGTGCACCTGGTCAACGTGAAGGAGCAGGACGGGGAGCTCACCGAGACGGACGAGCGGACCGGGCTGTGGGCCTGGAAGCATCCCCATTCCGCGGACGGATCCGTCACCTATACCCGGCTGCAGGGCGACGTGGTGATGGAAGATGTGGATTTCGCCTACGTGCCGGAGAAGACCGTGCTGCATGATATCTCGCTGTACGCCCGGCCCGGCCAGAAGGTGGCCTTCGTCGGCGCCACCGGCGCCGGGAAGACCACGATCACCAACCTGATCAACCGCTTCTACGACATCGCGGACGGCAAGGTGAGGTACGACGGGATCAACATCAACAAGATCGCCAAGCCGGACCTGCGGCACTCCCTGGGGGTCGTGCTGCAGGAGGTGAACCTCTTCACCGGCACCGTCATGGACAACATCCGCTACGGCAAGCTGGACGCGACGGACGAGGAATGCATCGAGGCCGCGAAGATGGCCAACGCCCATGACTTCATCACCCGCCTGCCGGAGGGCTACCAGACGATGCTGTCCGGGGACGGAAGCGGGCTGAGCCAGGGACAGCGGCAGCTGATCTCCATCGCCCGGGCCGCGGTCTCCGACCCGCCGGTCATGATCCTCGACGAGGCGACCTCCTCCATCGACACCCGCACCGAAGCCCTCGTGCAGCGCGGCATGGACCGGCTTATGCAGGGCCGGACCGTGTTCGTCATCGCCCACAGGCTGTCCACGGTGCAGAACAGCGACGTCATCATGGTGCTGGACCACGGCCGCATCATCGAGCGCGGCACCCACGACCAGCTGATCGCCGCGAAGGGGCAGTACTACCAGCTTTACACCGGCGCCTTCGAGCTCGAATAAGGCCCGCGGACAAACGCGGCGAGAGCCCGGAAGGCGGGGAGCCGGCCCCGGAAAACGGAGCCTTTTCCCCGAAGCGGAAGATTCCTGAAAGGACAGCATGAAACACCTGCAGACGGTACCCCGCAGAACCACCACCCGGGATATGACCAGCGGATCCATGGTCCGCCAGATCGTCCTGTTTTCCCTGCCGCTGATGCTGGGCAACATCTTCCAGATGCTGTACAACACGGTGGACACCCTGGTCGTCGGCAACTACGTGAGCACCCAGGCGCTGGCGGCTGTCGGCTCCACGTCGATCATCGTCAATATGGCGGTGTTCTTCTTCAACGGATTCTCCGTCGGCGCGGGGGTCGTGATCAGCAACTACTTCGGCCAGCGGAACATGAAGGAGCTGCATAACGCCATCGAGACCACGATGATGGCGACCTTCCTGCTCAGCGCGGCGTTCACCGCCGCCGGGGCGGCGACGGTGAAGCCCATGCTGCGCTTCATGTCCACCCCGGAGGATGTGCTTCAGGACGCGGAAACCTATCTGACGATCTATTTCGCGGGCATTTCCGGCCTGCTGATCTACAATATGGGCAGCGGAATCCTGCGCGCGGTGGGGGATTCCACGCGGCCGCTGATTTTCCTGATCATCACCAGCGTCCTGAACATCGCGCTGGACCTGCTGTTCGTGATCACCTTCGGCATGGGCATCAGCGGGGTGGCGGTGGCGACGGTGGTGTCCCAGTTCGTGTCCGCCGCGCTGGTGCTGGCGCTGCTGACGAGGACGGAGGACATCTACCGGCTGAGCTGGAAGGACCTGCGCGTGGACCGGGGCATCCTGAAGAGAATCTTCGCCGTCGGGCTGCCGGCGGGCATCCAGAGCGTGATCACCGCGTTCTCCAACGTCTTCGTCCAGAGCTATGTGAATTACTTCGGGTCCGCCTGCATGGCGGGCTGGAGCTGCTACAACAAGCTGGATACGTTCATCATGCTGCCCATGCAGAGCATGGCCATGGCGGCGACCACCTTCGTTTCCCAGAATCTGGGCGCGGGCAAGAAAAAAAGGGCCGCCCGGGGCGCGTGGATCACCATCGCGATGAGCGTGGGCGTGACCGCGGCGGTCGCGGCGGGGCTCTTCCTTTTCGCGGAGCCTTCCGTCGGCCTGTTTACGTCGGACGGGCAGGTGATTGAGTTCGGTGCCCTGTTCCTGCGGACGAACGTGTTCTTCCTGCTGTTCAACTGCGTCAACCACGTGATGGCCAGCGCGCTGCGGGGAGAGGGGGACTCCCGGGGGCCCATGATCGTCATGCTGGCCGCCTTCGTCGGCATCCGGCAGGTTTACCTGTTCGTGCTGACGCGGTACATCGCCAACGTGCCGAAGTGGGTCGGCTTCGGGTACCCGGTGGGCTGGGCGTGCTGCTTCTTCCTGATGATCGCCTACTGGATCCGGAAGCACGGCGGACTGAGCATCTCCGGGGAGGACGCGGAGACGGCGGGGGAGGAGAACCCTGCGCCGGAAGCGGGATGACCGCCCCGGACGCGCCGCCCGCCTGACAGAAGCACATCAAGACTTTATGATCCTCAGCCGGGACGGGGCCGGGCCCCTTCCCGCAGATATGTACAAACCGGGGGCCGGATTCCGGCCGACCGCGGGAAAGGAAAGCCATGCAGAAACAGGACCGTTCCGAAATCCTCGGGACCATGCGGATGACCCGTCTGGTGCCCAAGGTCAGCATTCCCATCATGTTTTCCATGCTGATCCAGGCGCTTTACAACGTGGTGGACAGCATTTTCGTCTCCCGGTTTGACCCCAACGGGCTGACCGCCGTTTCCCTGGCCGCGCCGTTCCAGATGCTGATGATCGCGCTGTCCACCGGCATGGGCACCGGAATCAACAGCCTGCTGAGCCGCAGGCTGGGCGAGCGGAACCCGGGGGAGGCGCGCCGCGCCGGATGGAACGGGGCCCTGGTGGAGACGCTGGGCAGCGTGCTGTTCCTCCTCTTCGGCCTGCTGCTGGCCGGACCGGTGATGCGGACCGTGGTTTCCGACAACCTGGCGAGCGCGGACCGTATCCTCGCCATGGGAAAGGACTACCTGAGCATCGTCACCGTCTTCAGCCTGGGGCTGTTTCTGGCGATCTTTTTTGAGCGCCTGCTGCAGGCGACGGGCAACTCCGTCCTGTCCATGGTAACCCAGCTGTGCGGGGCCCTGACGAACATTGTCCTGGATCCGATCCTGATCTTCGGGTATCTGGGCTGCCCTCGCATGGGCGTTTCGGGCGCGGCCGCCGCCACCGTGATCGGCCAGTTCGTTTCCGCCATCGTCGGCTTTGCCATCAATCAGAAGAAGAATCCGGAGCTGCGGCTGAACAGGAAGGACTTTGCCGTGAGCCCGGGTGATCTGCGCGATATCGTCTCCGTCGGACTGCCCAGCACGGTCATGGCGTCCATCGGTTCGGTGATGAATATCGGCATGAACGGGATCCTTTCCGGCTTTGAGCAGAGCAACGCTGCGCTGAACGTCATGTCGGTCTACTTCAAGCTGCAGTCCTTCATCTTCATGCCGGTCTTCGGCCTGTCCAACGGCATCATCGCCATCATCGCGTATAATTTCGGGGCGCGGATCCGGCAGCGGATTTACGACTGCATCCGGGTCGCCCTCACCTGGGCCTGCGTCATCATGCTCGCGGGAACGCTGATCTTCATGATCTTCCCCGGGCAGCTGATGGCTGTCTTCGAATCGGAGGCGGAGGCGGAGATCACCGCCCAGATGACCAGCATCGGCGTCGTGGCCATGCGGATCATCTCCTCCAGCTTCCTGCTGGCCGCCGTCGGCATCATCCTTTCCACGGTTTTCCAGGCCGTCGGGAAGGGCGTGTACAGCATGGTCATGAGCATCTGCCGCCAGCTGGTGATCCTGCTTCCCGCCGCCTGGCTCATCGCCCGGCTGACCGGAAACGTGTACGCGGTGTGGTGGTGCTTCCCGGCGGCGGAGCTGGCGGCCCTGTTCATCTGCCTGTATTACTACCGCCGCTGCAATCAGAAGTTGATTTCCGTCCTCTGATCCCGATCCGCGGCTTTCAGCCCGATAAAGAAAACAGCGCTTCGCCTTTTACGGTGAAGCGCTTCGCGCTGAAAGGAGTCAGGCGACGGGTGGCTTTCTGATTTTGAAATGTGGGTAGATGTGATATTCCGTTACAAATCGAATATCCCGCGGAGCACCTTCCGGGAGAGCTCCGGAACCTGATCCCGCAGCGGAAGCGCGGGGTCCATCGTGAAGGGCGCGCGGACGATCATCCGCCTGGAGGCCAGGTCCAGCCGGACGGGCCGGATTTTCAGCGGCTTTCCCTCCCGCTTCTCAAACATCGGCAGGATCATCAGCCAGCCCTCGTTGATCTTTTCGGTATCGTGCTCCCCGTAGCCCGTGGGAATCTCCGGAAAGATCACCAGGTTCCGCCCCGCCCGCAGCAGGCGCAGACTCTCCTTCATGGTGGTGGCGGCGCGCCCGTCGTGATAGACCGGAACATGGGGCACGGAGCGGAGAATCGGGGGCAGGATCCAGGAAACGACCGGCGGGATGATCCGGTTCCAAAGGGGAGCCAGCTTCCCGTTTTCATTCCACCAGTGATCCTGGCGCACATAGGCCGGCGTCGTCTCCCGGCTCAGGGGATCCGCGAAGATCCAGATGTGACTCTCCTTCCGCAGGGGAAAATTCACGGCCATCTCCAGCGGCCCGATGGCGCGCTCGTGGTTCGCCACAAAAACACAGGGTTCCCCGTCATAGGGAACCTCCCATTCCACCTTCAGTTTCGGAATAAACAGCCGTACCAGCGGGATCGCAGCCGCGTAAAAATGCTTACCCATCTCCATGCCTCCGGAGCGCAGTTTCAGACGACACCATTATAGTCAGATTCCCCGCGGGGTCAACCGTATCCGGGCTGTTCAGGGCTTTTCCGATGCGGATTCATTCCGGAATCCCCGGGCTTTTCATCCATGGATTTCCGGGCATTTCAGCCCGGAAGACGTCCGGGTTCCTTTATTGCGCCTTTCGCGGGCGGAAGCTTCCCGACGCATCGAAGAGGGGGGAGACAAACGAAAGGGGACCGGCCTGACGGCCGGCCCCATAGGCTTACACTTTCTCGTTATCTTCCGGGTTGACATGAATCCGGGGCTCGTTCTCCTCCGGAGCTTCCTGCGCCCCGGCGTCCTCCTCGTCCTCCCCGTTCTCCTGCCCTTCGGGGCAGCCCTCCGGATCATCGGCGGAAAGGGCGTCCCAGGCCTTCTCAATCTCCTCCCGGACGCTCCGCGCGGCGGTGGCCGCTGTATCGGCGACGGTGTCCGCCGCGTCCTTCACGGCCTTGCCCATGTCGATTTCCCGGCCTTCGTCGTTCTCCAGATGGACGCTGCAGCCAAGCAGCGGCGCGGCGACCATCCCGATCAGGCTCGCCTTCGGAGCCAGCAGCAGGCCGGGCAGGACCAGAATTCCAGGCACGTTCACGATTTCCCGGCCATCCTTCTCAACCTTGACGCGGTATCCGGTCAGTTCATCCAGAAAAGTCTTTGCCATTTTTGTTTCCTCCTTTTTTATCGTTCAACTTCAGCCTGCCGGGAATCCGCGGGCAGATTTCCGCAGCAGGCAGTCTTTCTTATCCGTTTACTCCCGGCCATCGGCGGTTTCCGCGACCCTCCGGCTCCGGAAGCCGTAGAAGGCAGCCAGGCCGATCACGATTCCGAGAAGCACGCCGCCGCCCGAGAACGCACCGGAGGCAAGGGAAGCCAGGCCCGAGAAGACGCCGCCGATCACAGCGGCGACCAGGCTCAGGACTCCGCAGACCACCGCGACAGCGATCCATCCGCCGAACAGCAGCGCGGGCAGGAAAAAGAGACCGCCGAGGAGGCCGCCGTGACGGGCATGACGGCCGTCGCAGAAGAGCAGATTCCCCAGAGTCAGAATTCCAAGCAGACGCAGCATTTTTGAGTCCCTCCGTTTCGTTGTTTCACCTGTACCGACGCGGTTCCCGACCGGAGCCCGCGAACCGGGATTCTGCAGGCACCTTATCGGTACGTGTAAAGAATACGCGATGGGGAGGGGGAAATAAAGGATCAGGTCGGAAAAATATCCCCGGTTATTTTTCCAAATTGAGCTTCCTTATAGCCTGAGCCTATGGCGGAGGATTGTATTTCTGTATTGGACAGGCGCCCGGGATGCGGATAAAATCAGCGCATCAAGAGAAGGGAAGTGACGGGAATGCGATGTCGAAGCTGCCTGCGGGCCTCGGCCCTGAGCCGGGACCGAATGCGCGGCGAAGAAAAGAATGAAATCTGCAGGCCTGTCCTTCCCGGCCCGGGAGGGGACAGGCAAAAACAGTAAAAATAAAATGAGAAGGAGAATAAGAAAATGTCAGATATAAAGAATTCCGCCAGCTGGTCCTTTGAAACCAAGCAGCTTCACATCGGGCAGGAGCAGGCCGACCCCGTCACCGACGCCCGGGCCGTGCCGATCTACGCCACCACCTCCTACGTCTTCCATGACAGCCAGCACGCCTCGGACCGCTTCGGCCTCCGGGACGCGGGGAATATCTACGGCCGGCTGACCAATCCGACCCAGAGCGTCTTTGAGGCGCGCATCGCGGCCCTCGAGAACGGCACCGCCGCGCTGGCGGTGGCCTCCGGGGCGGCGGCCATCAACTACACCTTCCAGGCGCTGGCCCGGGCCGGCGAGCACATCGTCGCGTCCAAGACGATCTACGGCGGCACATTCAACCTGCTAGCGCATACGCTTCCGCTGACTTCCGGGATTACGACGACCTTCGTGGATCCCGATCAGGAGGGAAGCTTCGAAGCCGCCATTCAGGAAAACACCAAGGCCATTTTCATCGAAACGCTGGGCAATCCCAACAGCAATATCGTTGATATCGAGAAAATCGCGAAGATCGCCCACGCCCACGGGATTCCGCTGGTGGTTGATTCCACCTTCGCCACGCCCTACCTGGTCAGGCCTTTCGAGTGGGGCGCGGACATCGTCGTCCACTCCGCCACCAAGTTCATCGGCGGCCACGGCACGGCCATCGGCGGGGTCATCGTCGAGGGCGGAAAGTTCGACTGGAAGGCCAGCGGAAAATATCCCTGGATCAGCGAGCCCAACCCCAGCTACCACGGCATTTCCTTCTACGACGCGGTTGGCCCCGCCGCCTTCGCCACCTATATCCGGGCGATCCTGCTGCGGGACACCGGATCCACCCTGTCCCCGTTCCACGCGTTCATCTTCCTGCAGGGGCTGGAGACCCTCTCCCTGCGGGTGGAAAGGCATGTGGAGAACGCGCTGAAGATCGTGGATTTCCTCTCGAAGCATCCCCAGGTGGAGGCGGTGCATCATCCTTCGCTGCCCTCCGAGCCGAGCCACGCGCTGTACAAAAAGTATTTCCCGAACGGTGGCGGCAGCATCTTCACTTTTGAAATCAGGGGAGATAGCGACACTGCCAAGAAGTTCATCGACAATCTGGCCATCTTCTCCCTGCTGGCCAATGTGGCGGATGTCAAGTCCCTGGTGATCCATCCCTACACGACCACCCACAGCCAGCTGACGGACGAGGAGCTGCTGGACCAGGGCATCAGGCCGAACACCATCCGACTCTCCATCGGCACAGAAAACGCAAACGACCTGATCGCCGCGCTGGAGACCGCGTTCGAGGCAGTCAGGTAAGCGGCGGGGCAGGCCCGGCGCGGGGCAGAGCCGCGGCGGGAAAGGGAAGGCCGAAATCAGTCCGGATACTGGATCCGCTCAGCCGGGAAAGCGGATTCCGAAACGAATCCCGGGCAGAAGGGCGCCGTTCTGAACAGAGCGGCGCCCTTCTCTGACGACGCGCAGCGGTAATATTATCCGCTTTCGGCCCCCAAACGCATGCCGGCATTGATGCCGAAGTATCCGCGTGATAGTATAAACCAACTTATCCGCGGGAAGCGGCTGCCGCGCTTCCCGGCGCGCCTGAAACTGCAGGGCAACTGCCTGACCATCGCGCTGTAAGGGACGAAGAGAAGGCGCCGCGGCGCGTACGGGGATATGCTTGCGCGTACGGGGAAAAACCCGTATAATCAGGTCGGCTCAAAGAAACAACCGCCAATTCAGGCGGTTCAAGAAAGCAACAAAACAGAAGGAGCATGACGAACATGACGAACGCGGAAAAAGTACATGAGTTCCTGAACAACGCAAAGACCTTCTATTTTCTGACGACGGACGGGGATCAGCCCAAAGGCCGGCCCTTCGGCTTCCAGATGATGGCGGATGGCAAACTGTATTTCGGCTGCGGGACCTTCAAGAACGTATTCAGACAGCTCACGGCGAACCCCAGGGTCGAAGTCCTGGCAGTGAACGGGGGCGAATTTATGCGCTACGACGGGAAGGCCAAAGTCGTGAAGGATGCCGCGCTGCTTGATAAGGTGCGCGAAGCCATGCCGCAGATTATGGCCATGTACGATCAGAACGGCTGGGAGATGGGACTGTTCTACCTGGAGGACGGCCATGCCGAGATTCGGGGCATGATGGACCTGAAGGAAGAGTTTGACGTGTAACGGGAGGATCCGCTACCTGATCCTCGCGATTTCACGGTTGGAAAACTCCGGGCAGTCTGTCACTTCGCGAATCACGTTGATTCCTTCCGGAAACACGATTTTCTGCTGCTCGCTGTGAAGCTCTATCTCCATGATGGCCTTATCCGGCCATTCCGGATAAATGTCAATCTCATAATAGAAACCGTTTTCACTCAGACAGTAACGTTCCTTATGGATCGGGCGGTAAGCGGGATCAGCCTGGACCAGCAGGGAAAGATATTCCTCCTGAGTCAGCCTCTCTTCCTCTTCCACCCGCTTCATGTCGGACAGCTTCTTTTTTCTTGTTCTGAAGTAGATATAATGACCGTTGACCCCACGCTGACGAACACGCACTTCGTCAGCGTTCTTATCTGCTTTGAGATAAGTCTGAATAATGTCCACGCGCTCGCAGCGGGGCAGCGCTTCCAGCATGCGGAGGCCCGGCCGTTCAATCAGGAACTTCCGTTCAATTTCCAGTGGACTGGGTTCGCCCAGGAAGACGGTGATTTCGCGGATGAGCCGAAGCATCTTTTCGTCAAAGCCGGTGGAGTTATCAATTACCCGAAGGTGCGGATGCCCCGTCCAGGAAGCGATGAGCCTGTCATCCAGCGCCGCGGCTTCCTCCACGGTCTCCGTCCTCGCCTGGTTGTTCGCCAGGGTATAATATTTTTCGGCTCCCTTCGCAGCCGTGACCAGATGGAACACCGCGTCATAATGATCGCGCAGCGCTACCTTGTTGGTCTGCAGCTTTCGGAGCACCCAGGCAAATTCCTGATCCGACATGTAGGCGCAGTTGTCCATGGCCGCCCTGTCGCAGACGATGAGGACCTTGTCGCTCGTCATCGTTCGGGCAATCTCCTCGAATGCAGCTTCCTTTGCTTTCTGCAGCTGAATCAGATGCCATTGGAAATCCCTGTTGGATCCGTTGAGCCACGGCGCCGCACCGCCGGTAATCAGCTGCGTTGCGGTTTCGTCCACAAACAGTACCGCGTAGCCCATTTTGGTAAAAGCGTTCTGAATCCAGCTCATGGCTGTGGTTTTTCCTGCACAGGGACCGCCGGTAATCACGATTTTCGTGATTACCTTTTCCTCCGGAGCAGTGCGCAGCAGTTCATCCAGGGAAACGCCGAGCGCGTCGGCCAGCCGGCTTACGAGATCAAGCCCCGGCTTTGCTTTGCCGTTTTCCCATTTTGACACGGCTTTGCCGGAAACGCCCAGCTTCTCACCCAGCTGGGACTGGGACAAATGCGCCTTTTGCCGAAGCATGCACAGACGATTACCGAACTGAAAATCCTGCATTCTCCTACCTCCGGGTAAAGCTTAATCGGTGACTTTTGTTATCACAAGGGGATCCGGTCGCCCGCTGGAAGATAATCTATTACAGAACATATCATACCCGAGCATTTCTTTCAAGATATGAACCCAGACCCAGACCATCCCTGACGGATGGGCTATTCCGCCTTGACGGTAGGGAAAAGCCCGGATATAATGCTGACAGAGAAGGATGAAGACATCCGGAAAATGAAGAGCAGGGAGGCATCGGAATGAAAAGAATTCTTTGCGTGGTGACGGCGGTTTGTCTGTGCCTGATCTTCACGGCCGCTTCCGCGGGCGGGTGGAGCGTACCCAACAACCATGCTTCGGGAACGGACAGCCGGAATAATACGGCCACCGTGCAGGCGAAGCTGACAGAGGACTTAGCAACCCGCAGCGGCCCTTCCACGGACTATACGGGCTGCGGCACCTACAAAATGAAGGGCCAGTATGTCACGGCCGTATCCCGGGCTTACGACAACGGAGGCGTGATGTGGGTCGAGGTTGAATTCTCCTACGGAGGAGGATACCGCAGAGCGTGGACGGGAGCCAAACGGCTGGACATCAGCATGTCCCGGCTGAAAAGCCTCCCGGAACAGGATGCCTTTACATATATCGGATACGGAACCGTAAATACGAACGTTGCACCCCGCTTCGGCCCGGACAGCATTTTCGCTTCCTACGGGGACCGGGATTATCGCCGCGGCGACCGCGTGGCTGTCATTGCTTCGGAGAACGATTACTATATGGTGGAAAGCTATCACACGGACGGGAAGATCCTTCGCAGCTGGATTCCCTGCAGCGATGTGAATCTGGACTGACAAGGGCTGCCCCTGGCCTCGGAACTAATATAACCTGTGCAAGACAAACCAACAGGAAGCGACGGTACATTTTTCGTTTTTCTGTTGACAAGGGCGCGGAAGATGCGGTAGACTGTCCGCAAAGCTGTGACGGAGAGGATGTCCGGCAGCCCCGCTTCAGAGACGCGGCGGACGGTGCGAGCCGCGGGAAGGGGCCGGAGATCAGTCGCTCCTGAGCCGGAAGGAAGAAAGGGTCCGCCTGAGTAGAGCCTTCCCGATCCTGCCGCGTCAGGGCAAAGGGCTTGCCGGGATACCGGAGGGAGCCTGAAGGGGCGGAGCGCGGCTCCGCAATTTGAGTGGTACCGCGGGTATAGGCTTATACTCGTCTCAAAGCAATGCTTTGAGACGTTTTTTTTGCCGCGGACGAGGAGGAATGAGCATGGAGCAGACGACAGGGCTGAATTTTAAGATTCAGGAGATGGCGCACCGGATCCGGGAGCTGCGGGAGATCGAGAACTACACCATCGCGGAGATGGCCATGAAGACCGGCGTCTCCGAGCAGGAGTACATCGACTGCGAGCTGGGCCGGAACGACCTGAACTTCGCCTTCCTGTACCGCTGCGCCCTGGCCTTCGGCGTGGACGTGACAGAGATCATCGAGGGCTCCCGCCCGAACCTGAACTCCTTCACCGTGACCCGGCGGGGAGAGGGGCAGCGCATCGAGGAAGCCCACGACATGGTGTACTACAACCTGGCGGCGTCCTTCCGCAACCGGATCGCCGAGCCCCTGTATGTCCACGCGGAATACAGCGCGGAGGCCGAGCGGGAGGACATCAAGCTGACGACCCACGAGGGGCAGGAATGCGACATCGTGATCGAGGGCCAGCTGAAGGTCCAGGTCGGTGAGCACAGCTCCGTGCTGAATCCCGGGGACTCCATCTACTACGACAGCGGAACGCCCCACGGCATGATCGCCGTCGGAGGGCAGGACTGCCTGTTCTATGCCATCGTGCTGAACCCCACCGGGGCGCCGATTCCCGAGCTGATGCCGGAAAAGATTACCTCCGGCCCCGCGCTGCAGGAATTCCCCGCGGAGAACGGGCGCACCCGGGTGTGGCACCGGTTCGCGGATGTGGTCAAGGACGAGCACGGGACGCCCACGAAGATCACCTTCAAGAACACCGAAAAGTTCAACTTCGCCTTCGACGTCATGGACGCCATCGCGGAGGAGGTCCCGAACAAGCTGGCCATGCTGCACCTGGACCACAACAAGACCGAGCGGCGCTTCACCTTCCGGGACATCCAGCGGGCATCCAACCGGTGCGCCAACTACTTCAAGGCGCTGGGAATCAAAAAGGGCGACCGGGTGATGCTGGTGCTGAAGCGGCACTACCAGTTCTGGTTCTCCATCCTGGCGCTGGAGAAAATCGGCGCCATCGCCATTCCGGCGACGGCCCAGTTGCAGGAGCACGACTTTGAATACCGCTTCAACGCGGCGGGCGTGAAGGCCATCCTCTGCACCGCCGACGGGGACACCGCCCACCAGGCGGACCTGGCGGCGAAGGACGCCCCGAGCCTGGAGCTGAAGCTGATCGTCAACGGAACGCGGGAGGGCTGGCACACCTTCGACGAGGAATACCTGATGTATTCCACCCACTTCAACCGGCCGGAGGACGCGGCCTGCGGCGAGGACCTGATGCTGATGTACTTCACATCCGGCACGACGGGATATCCCAAGATCGCGGCCCACAGCTTCACCCACCCGCTGGGTCACCTGCACACGGCGAAATACTGGCACTGCGTCAACCCGAACGGACTGCACCTGACCATCTCCGACACCGGATGGGCCAAGGCGGGATGGGGAAAGATCTACGGCCAGTGGCTGTGCGAGGCGGCCATCTTCGTGTACGACTTCGACCGGTTCGACGCGGCGGACATCCTGCCGCTGTTCGCGAAATACCACATCACCACCTTCTGCGCGCCGCCCACGATGTACCGCATGCTGATCAAGCAGGATCTGAGCAAATACGACCTGTCCTCCGTGACGCATGCCTCCAGCGCCGGCGAGGCGCTGAACCCGGAGGTTTACCGGCAGATCGAAAAGCAGACGGGGCTGCAGGTCATGGAGGGCTTTGGACAGAGCGAGAGCACCATGATCATCGGCAACCTGGCCGGCGCGGACCACAAGCTGGGCTCCATGGGCAAGGTGACGCCCATCTACCGGGTCGAGCTGCTGGATCCCGACGGGAAGCCGGTTTCCCCCGGCACGCCCGGAGAGATCTGCATCGATATTTCCAGGGGGATTCCGATCGGCCTGTTCCGCGAGTACTACCGGGACGAGGAGAAGACCCGGGAGGTCATGCACGACGGATGGTATCACACCGGGGACGTGGCCTGGCGGGATGAGGACGGCTTCTACTGGTACGTGGGCCGGGCGGACGACGTCATCAAGAGCAGCGGTTACCGCATCGGGCCGTTTGAGATCGAGAGCGTGATCATGGAGCTGCCCTAC
>CAMVFE010000013.1 GCA_947166705.1 uncultured Clostridia bacterium | reverse complement strand
CTGACCGGACTGGAGCGGGAGCGCCTGATGGAGGAATACCAGGAGCTGGAGAAGACCATTGCCCGGCTGCAGGAAATCCTCGCGGACGAGCATGAGCTGATGAACGTCATCAAGACGGAAATTTCGGAGATCCGGGACAAGTACGGCGATCCCCGCCGGAGCGAGCTGACCATCGTCGAGGACGAGATCGACGTCGAGGACCTGATCCAGGAAGAAAACATGGTCGTCACGCTGACCCACGAAGGCTACGTGAAGCGCGTGCCGTCCAGCGTGTACCGTGCGCAGCACCGCGGCGGCCGCGGCGTGAGCGGCATGAACGTGAAGGACACGGACTACACGGTGCAGATGTGCGTCGTTTCCACGCACCAGGAGATCATGTTCTTCACCAACCGCGGCAGGGTCTACAGCCTGAAGTGCTACCAGATTCCGGAAGCCGGACGGCAGGCCCGCGGGACGGCCATCATCAACCTGCTGCAGATCACGGCCGGGGAGAAGGTTTCCACCATGCTGCCCATGCCGAGGGAGAGCGAAGAGGAATACAACCTCGTCATGGCCACGCGCGGCGCGATGATCAAGAAGACGGCCCTGGACGAGTTCCGCAACCTGCGGAAGAACGGCCTGATCGCCATCGCCCTGCGGGAAGAGGACGAGCTGATTGGCGTGCGGCTGAGCACGGGGAACGACGATATGCTGCTGAGCAGCCGGAAGGGCATGTCCATCCGGTTTAACGAGAAGCATGTCCGCAACCTGGGCCGGAACAGCATCGGCGTCCGCTCCATGAAGCTGGCGGGGGACGACGAGGTGATCGATATCGCGGTGATTGAGCCGGATACGACGATCCTGGCCATCACCAGCAACGGATTCGGAAAGCGGACCGACCCCGAGGAATACAGGGAGCAGGGAAGGAACGGAAAGGGAATCCGGGCGGTCAACCTGACCGAGAAGACGGGCGACCTGGCGGCACTGCTGCTCGTTCATGAGGACGAGGATATCCTGCTGATTACCGACGACGGAACCATCATCCGCGCGCGGGCGGCGGACGTGCGCCTCTGCGGCCGGAACACCCAGGGCGTCCGGATCATGAAGCTGTCCGAGGGCGCGCAGGTGGTCGCTGTCTGCCGGGCCGAGCCGGAGGAGGAAGCCGCGGAGGAGACCGAGGGACAGGAGACCGGGGAAGGCACGGAGTACGCGGATAGCATGGATTATGTCGGAGCCGGAGAGAACGCGGAAGCCGCGGGAATCCCGGCGGACGGAGAAGACGCGGAGTCCGCAGGAGAAGCGGATCAGAAGGATGAAGGGGACATTTAAGGAGCCCCGGACATAAGGGAAAGGCCGTACCGGCACATCGGTACGGCCTTTTCTGAACGCTTTATTTCGAAAACTGCAGGATCAGCCGGGCTCAGGACGATGCCGGCCCCGGACGGAAATCAAAAAACCGGAGCCGAAGCTCCGGGTTTTTGGAAATCACATCACAGAACGCATTCGGCGCCCTTTTCCATCGCCTGGCGGTTGATGGGAAGGAGATGCTCCTTCTTCGGGCCGAAGGTGGCCTTCAGGGCCTCCATCGCGGAATCGATGGAGACGACGCCGGTCTTTTTCAGGATGGCGCCGAGCATGACCATGTTCGCGACGCGGGAGTTGCCCAGCTGCTCCGCGATGCCGTTGCAGTCAACCGGGATGGCGGTAATATCGTCACGGTCCGGCTTGATATCGATCAGGGAGGAATTGTACAGCATGACGCCGCCCTTTTCCATGGCCGGGGTGAACTTGATCATGCTGGGCTTGTTCATGATGACCGCGAAGGGAATCTCCGTGACCAGCGGGGAACCGATGGGCTCATCGGAGATGACCACGGCGCAGTTCGCTTCTCCGCCGCGCATTTCCGGGCCGTAGGAGGGCATCCAGGAAACGTTCATGCCCTCGTGCATGGCGGCCTTGGCCAGCAGCTGGCCGATCAGCAGCACGCCCTGCCCGCCGAAGCCTGCAATCAGGAACTGAGCTTCCATGGAATCACTCGACCTCCTTCTTTACGCCCAGAGGATACTGGGGAATCATGTTTGCTTCCAGCCAGTTCAGCGCCTCCCGGGGCGCCATGCCCCAGTTGGTCGGGCAGGCGGAGAGCACTTCCACCATGGAGAAGCCCTTCTTCGCGATCTGCGTTTCGAAGGCTTTCCGGATATACTTCTTGGCTTCCATGATGTGCTTGACATCATGGACGGAGCAGCGGGCGATGTACGCCGGGCCGTCCAGCGTCGCGAGCATTTCGCTGACGCGGATGGGGTAGCCGCATAGGGCGGGATCCCGCCCGTAGGGCGAGGTGGTGGTCACCTGGCCGGGCAGGGTGGTCGGCGCCATCTGGCCGCCGGTCATGCCGTAAATCGCATTGTTGACGAAGATGACGGTGATGTTTTCCCCGCGGGTGGCGGCATGGGTGATCTCCGCCGCGCCGATGGAGGCGAGGTCGCCGTCGCCCTGGTAGGTGAAGACGATGTTGTCCGGATTGACGCGCTTGCAGCCCGTCGCCACCGCCGGAGCCCGGCCATGGGCGGCCTCCATCATATCCACATTGAAATAGTTGTAGGCGAAGACGGCGCAGCCCACGGGGGCGATACCGACCGTCCTGCCCTGAATGCCCAGCTCGTCGATGGCTTCCGCCACCAGGCGGTGAATGATGCCGTGGGTGCAGCCGGGGCAGTAGTGAAGGGGCGTATCCGTCAGGAGCCCGGTTTTTTCATAGACAACGGCCATGTTACTTCCCCTCCTTTGCCAGATTTTCGACCTGGGTGATGATCTCGCGGACCGTGGGCACGATGCCGCCCGTCCGGCCGAAGAAATGCACGGGGCGCTTTCCTTCCACCGCCAGGCGGACGTCATCCACCATCTGGCCCATGCTCATTTCCACCGTGAGGAAGGCCTTCGCGTGATCCGCGGCCTTCGCGATGGGCGCGGACGGGAACGGCCAGAGGGTGATGGGCCGGATGAGGCCGGCCTTGATGCCTTCCTCCCGCAGCTTCCGCATGGCGGAGCGCGCGATGCGGGCCGTGGTGCCGTAGGCGACGATCACGTAATCCGCGTCCTCCGTCATCTCCTCCTGCCAGCGGCATTCGGTCTGCTCCATGACGGCGTATTTCTCATACAGATGATTGACATGCTTTTCCAGCACGGCGGGATCGATATACAGGGAATTGATGATCGCCCGCTCCCGGTCGGACTGGGGCGTCCAGCCGGTGGCCGCCCAGGTTTTGGGCGGGAGGTCGGCCGGCTTCTGATAGTCCGGCATTTCGACGGGCTCCATCATCTGGCCGATCAGGCCGTCGCCCATGACCAGGACAGGATTGCGGTATTTATCCGCCAGATCGAAGGCGAGCTGGGTGAGCTCCACCGCCTCCTGGACGGAGGAGGGAGCCAGCACGAGCATGCGGTAGTCCCCGTGGCCGCCGCCGCGGGTGGACTGATAGTAATCGCTCTGGGCGGGCTGGATGGATCCCAGGCCGGGGCCGCCGCGGACCATGTTCACGATGACACAGGGAAGCTCGGCGCCGACGATGTAGCTGATGCCCTCCTGCTTGAGGGAGATTCCCGGGGAGGAGGACGAGGTCATGACGCGGGCGCCCGCGCCGGCCGCGCCGTAAACCATGTTGATGGCGGCGACTTCGCTCTCCGCCTGCAGGAAGCAGCCGCCCTCAATTTTCGGCAGCCGCTTGGACATGTATTCCGGGATCTGGTTCTGGGGGGTGATGGGGTAGCCAAAGAAGAAGCGGCATCCCGCCTGGATGGCGGCTTCGGCGATGGCCTCATTTCCCTTCATGAGCATTTTCTGACTCACGGTAACGCTTCCTCCTTTTACTTTTCCACTTTAATGACGGCATCCGGGCACATGCGGGCGCAGAATGCGCAGCCGATGCATTTGCTCTGATCCGTGACGGCGATGGGGTGATAGCCTTTGGAATTGATTTCCCTGCTCAGGGCAAGGATCTGCTTCGGGCAGACATCGGCACAGAGGCCGCAGCCCTTGCAGGTTTCCCGCGCGATGGTCAGCTGAGCCATGGCAGAAACGCCTCCTTAACATTAGGGTTAAAAAGCATTATAGGGGTCGGGAATGGATCCGTCAAATAAAAAACAGGAAAAAACCCGGGAAAGACGGATCCGGAAACAGAAGAACGCCGGATCCGGCGAAGCGCCGGACCCGGAGAAGCATCACACGGGGACGGGAGACCGGGGAGACGCCGCGGAATTACAGGATGCCCTTCAGGAAGTTTCCGAGCAGCTCTCCCGCCTTCCTGTTCCAGGCCGCGGAGGGGTGGAACCGGGCCCCGCAGTCCTCCGGACGGTAATCCGGCAGGGCGAAGGTGTACAGATCCCGGATGCCCTCCGCGCGGGCGAGCTCCGCCGCTTCGTCGGCAATTTCCGGGAAGCAGTCGGACGCGGGTTTGATCCAGACGATCTTCGCGCCGGGGTTATGGGCGCGGACCTTCCGAAGCAGCGTCAGGCAGCCCTGCACGAGGGGAGCGTGATCCTGATCGAAGGACTCCTTCAGCTTCATGCCCCCCGCGTCATTGCTCAGCAGGCGGATGCAGACGATATCCGCGGGCCAGGAAGCAAAGTCGTATTCAGCGGCGCAGCCGCGGGCTTCCGCCTCCGGGCCGTGGAGGACGCCGACGGTTTTCTCATAGCCGTCGGTCATATTCTGGGATTCGTCATGCAGGTAGTTCCAGACGGCGCCGTAGCCGCTCTGGCTGAGGAGGCGCGGCTCCGCGTTCAGCAAGCGGCAGGCGTACCAGGCATAATTGCCCCGGGCGCTGAACCAGGCCGTGACCCACTCCTCGTTTCCCATGGGGGCGAGCGCGCCCTCCCCGCTGGTCAGGCTGTCGCCGATGAATTCGATCCGCAAGCCATAGGACGGCGGAGGCAGCAGCTCACCCTCCCAGCGGAGGGAACGGAGACGGACGGTCGCGGCCGGGAAGGAAGGCATGCACTGAGTTTCCTTCAGAAGGGTAATCGTCCGCTCCCTTTCCGGCTCCATGCCGAGCAGCAGCGGATAAAAGCGCACGCCGGGCTCCACGGGGAAGCGGCAGACGGGACAGCCGTCCGCCAGCACGATCATGTAAAAGACCGGGGACTGCTCCGGCGCCTCCAGCTCGGCCCAGGCATCGGAGCCCCGGAGACGGAATTCCACGCCGCTTCCCGTCCAGTCCAGGCAGACGGGGGTACGGGAGACGTCCAGGCGGCCAAGCAGGCGAAGATTCGGGTCGCCGGGGGTAATTGCCATCGTTTTCATCAGTCAGATCCTCCAGACGCGGTCGATGGGGCAAAAGGATGAAGGGGAGGGAAGCGCGCGGCGCTTATTTGCGCCAGCGGCGAAGCAGCAGGGAAAGCGCGTATACGGCGGCCGCGACCAGCACGATCGAGGCGCCGGCGCTCGTATCCAGCGCATAGGCGAGGAACAGCCCCAGGATGCCGCTCGCCAGCGCGATCAGGACGGAGAAAACCGCGTGCTGCCTGGAATTGCGCGCCAGGTTTCTTCCCGCGGCGGCGGGCAGGATCAGCAGCGCGTTGATCAGCATGACGCCGACCCAGCGGATGGCCAGCATGACCGCCACGGCCACCAGAACCACGAAGGCGCATTCGACCAGCCGGGTCCGGATTCCCCTGGAGCGTGCCAGGGAGGGGGAGACACTGGTCATCAGCAGGGGATTGTACATCAGGGCCCAAAGCAGGACCCCGACGGGGAGCGCCAGGGCCAGGAACAGCAGATCCTGCGGCGTGACGGCGAGAATGTCGCCGATGAGCAGCGTGGAATAGCGCGCGAATTTACCGCCCCGCGCCAGGATGATCAGCCCGGCGGCAATGGAGGTTGAGGAAAAAACGGAGATGACCGTATCCACGGAGGCGGAGCCGCTCTGCTTGATCAGGCAGATGAGCACAGCCCAGACGATTCCGAAGACCAGCATGGCCAGCAGGTCGCTGCGCAGGCCGAGGAGGATGCCCAGGCCGATTCCCGTGATGGCGGAATGCCCGAGCGCGTCGGAGAAGAAGGCCATCTGATGATTGACCGCCATGGTGCCCAGCAGGCCCAGGAGCGGCGTCAGGAGCAGCACCGCGAGGAAGGCGTTCTTCATAAAGGAGAAGCGGAGCGCCTCCAGCGGGAGAAGCGCGTCCATCACCGCATAGACCGCATCCATCAGGCTTCCACCTCCTCACCTGTTCCGGAGCCGAAGACGGACTCAAACTCCGGAGACTGAAATACCTGATCCGCGGAGCCCTGGACGAGCACGTTTTTCTCCAGCAGGACGACGTGATCCGCGTATTCCCGGACGAGCCGCAGGTCATGGCTGACCAGCAGGATCGCCATATGCCGGGTTTCCTTCAGCCGGGTCACCGTATCCAGGAAGAGCCTGAGCCCGTTCCGGTCCACGCCGCTGACCGGCTCATCCAGCACCAGCAGGTCCGGCGCGGGATGAAGGGCGAGCGCCAGCATGACGCGCTGCAGCTCACCCCCGGAGCAGCGGCCGAGGGGCGTTTCCTCCAGGTCCGCGGCGTTCACGTCCGCCAGCGCCCGGCGCACCTCTTCGCGCACCTTCCGGCCCACACCCGTCCAGACCGGACGGCGGGTCATCGAGGAGGCGAGAAAATCCCGGACGGTCACGGGCATTTCCGGGTCAAAGGAAAGATGCTGCGGGACATACCCCGTGGTCAGATGGGCGAGGTTCCGCCCGGCGCTGTCCACATGGCGGATGGAGCCGGCGTGGGGGATCTCCCCCAGCAGGGCACGGATGAGGGTGGTTTTGCCGGCGCCGTTCTGCCCGATGAGAACGGTGAGCTGGCCGCAGTGAATATGCATGGAGACATCCTGCAGCAGCGTCTGTCCGCCCCGGCGGACCGAAACCCCGTCCAGATCGATATGGCACAGGGCACAGCGATGAAGATGCATGAAATCAGTTCACTCCTTGAGTCATTCCGGGATGGGGAACATACCGGACTCATTATATCATAAGGAAGAAAACGATGTAAACCTGGGCAGACCGGAACGGTTTTACGCCCGCCCCGGACGGCATTTTTTTCCTGCATCCCGCGGGATACGTGCAACCAAACACCGTACGGCGGCTGCCATGAACAGTTACGGCCATTCCCTTTCCGGCCTGCGAGGCGCACTCCGGCGTTCTTGAAAAACAGCTGATTATGATGTATGATACATCTTGTTGATTTCTGCCGAAATCAGCAGGAGGGGGAAGAGCGGCTTCCATGGGCAAGATTATTGCGATTACGAATCAGAAGGGCGGCGTCGGAAAAACGACGACCGCCGTGAATTTGTCCGCGTGGCTGGCGGAAAAGGGGAAAAAGACGCTGATGGTGGACCTGGATCCCCAGGGGAACACGACCAGCGGCCTCGGATGCCGGGTGAAGGAGAACAATTCCGTGTACGACGCGCTGATGGGCCGCGCGAAGACGGAGGACTGCATCCAGAAGACCGCCGTCAAGAAGCTGAAGCTGATCGGATCCGATATCCGGCTGGCCGGGGCGGAGGTGGAGCTGGTCGGCGAGAGCCGGCGGGACTACTATCTGAAAACGATCCTGGCGCCGATCCGCGAGAACTACGATTTCATCCTGATCGACTGCCCGCCCAGCCTGAGCCTGCTGACGCTGAACGCGCTGGCCGCGGCGGATTCGGCGCTCGTTCCGATCCAGTGCGAGTACTACGCGCTGGAGGGCGTGACGAGCCTGATGAACACCATCAGCCGCGTGAAAAAGACCATGAATCCCCATCTGGAGATCGAGGGCGTGCTGCTGACCATGCTGGACGGAAGGACCAACCTGGGGCTTCAGGTGGTGGACCAGGTCAAGAAGCATTTCAAAAAGGAAGTATTTGCGACGACCATTCCCCGGAACGTCCGGCTGGGCGAGGCGCCCAGCCACGGGGAACCGATTCATCTGTACGATCCCAAGAGCAGCGGCGCCAGGGCTTATGAAAGCCTGGCCAAGGAAGTCATCGCCCGGAACCGGACGAAAGGATAAGGAGGAACGCGAGTCATGGCAAGGAAAACGCACGGCCTGGGCCGCGGACTGGACTCCCTGTTCGCCGAGACCGAGGAATGGGAAGGCACGGGGATTCAGGAGATCCCCGTGGGCGAGCTGGACGTGAACCCGGACCAGCCCCGGAAAGCCTTCGACGAGGAGAGCATCGCGCTGCTTGCGGAAAGCATCCGGGACCAGGGCGTGCTGCAGCCCCTGATCGTGGTGCCCTCCAGCGGCGGCCGCTACCGGATCGTGGCGGGCGAGCGGCGCTACCGCGCGGGACGGCAGGCGGGGCTGGAGAAGCTTCCCTGCATCGTGCGGGAGCTGGACATCGTCCACCAGATGGAGATCGCGCTGATTGAAAACCTGCAGCGGGAGGACCTGAACCCGGTGGACGCGGCCAGGGGAATCCGCGCGCTGATGACCCAGTGCGGCTACACGCAGGACAAGGTGGCCGCCCGCCTGGGGAAGAGCCGGCCGGCGGTGGCCAACCTGCTGCGGATGCTGAACCTTCCGGAGGAGATTACGGATATGGTTCAGTCCGGGCAGCTGAGCGCCGGGCACGCCCGGGTGCTGGCCGGGCTGCCGGAGCGGGAGGACCAGCTGCGCCTTGGGAGAAAGGCCGCGGAGGAAGGGCTGAACGTCCGGCAGCTGGAGATGCTGGCGGCCAGGATGAAGGCGCCCGCGAAGAAGCGGAAGACCGGAAGCCGGGAGCTGGAGCCGGAGCTGCGCGAGCTGCAGGACCGCCTGCTGGAAAGGACGGGCATGCGGGCGACCCTCACCGGGACATCCCGGAAGGGAAGGATCATCCTGCAGTACAGCAGCCTGGAGGAGCTGAACCGGCTGTACGAGATACTGGAGGAGACGCGGGGCTGAAAGCCCGCGGGAACAGGAGGCGGAGCTGGACTCCGCGGCGAGACGGCATGAGCAGAGAGGATTTACCGAAGCTTCCGTACCTGGATGGCCCGCTGAGCCATCCCTTTTACAGCCGGGTGGTCAAGAGGGCGCTGGATCTGCTGCTGGCGCTGATCCTGCTGATCCCCGGCCTTCTTCTGATGGTTCCGCTGGCCGTATGGGTGAAGCTGGATTCGCCGGGGCCCGTTTTTTACCGGGCGGTGCGCGGGGGATACCACAACCAGCCCTTCCGGATCTTCAAGTTCCGGAGCATGGTTGTCGGCGCGGACCGGACAGGCGGGACGACCGCCAAGAACGACAGCCGGGTGACCCGCGCGGGACGCGTGATGCGGAAGCTGAAGCTGGACGAGCTGCCCCAGCTGTTCAACATCCTCAGGGGGGATATGAGCTTCGTCGGGCCGCGCCCCGAGCTGCTGCTGTATACGAACCGCTACACGAAGGAACAGCAGTGCATCATGTGGGTCCGCCCCGGCGTGACGGACCGGAGCAGCATCGAATACATCTCGCAGGACGAGATCGTGGGCGAGGAGGATCCCGTCGGCAATTTTGAGAGGCTGGTGCTGCCGAGGAAAAACCGGCTGCGGGTGGAATACGCGAGGAACCAGAGCTTTTCCCTGGACTGGAAGCTCTTCTGGGAGACGATCGCGGGCGTGTTCCGGAAGGCGGAGAACGCGGCGAAGGAAAAGGGCTGAGACGGCGGAGGACGCCGCGAAGGAATACGCCGGGACGGCGGAAGGACGCCGCGAAGGAAAACGCCGGGACACGCGGAGGACGCCGCGAAGGAATACGCCGGGACGGCGGAAGGACGCGCGGAAGGCGAAGCAAGGAGAATGAACGTGGACAGCTATGAGGCAAGGGTGCACAGCGCCTTTCCGGACGGAAAGCCGGATGTCAGGGACCCCAGGGTGCTGGCCTGGCTGATCCGCCGGAACGGGCTGGAGATGACCCATCTGAGCCGGGGAAGCCATATCGGCAGCATCTTCAGCGTGGCCGAGATCATGGCGGTGCTCTACAGCGGCGTGCTGAACGTCCGGCCGGAGGATCCCCGGTGGCCGGAGCGGGACCGGCTGATCCTCAGCAAGGGCCACGCGGGAAGCGCGGTTTATTCCGCGCTGGCGGAAACCGGCTTTTTCCCGGTGGAGGAGCTGAAGGAGCACTACGCGAACGGATCCCGGCTGAGCGGGCACGTCAGCCACAAGGGCGTGCCGGGCGTGGAGGTTTCCACCGGGGCGCTTGGCCACGGGCTCGCGATCGGCGCCGGGCTGGCGCTGGGGGCCGCGATGGACGGGAAGAGCTGGCGGACCGTCGTCGTGCTCGGGGACGGGGAATGCGACGAGGGCGCCGTCTGGGAGAGCGCGCTGCAGGCGGCCCAGTACGGGCTTGACCGGCTGATCGCCGTGGTGGATTACAACCACATGCAGAGCCTCGATTTCGTCGACAGGACGCTGCGGCTGGAGCCCTTCGAGGCGAAATGGCGCGATTTCGGCTGGCGCGCGGAAAGCTGCGACGGCCATGACACGGACGCGCTGAAGGCCGCCTTCGGGCGGGCCTGGGAGGGCGCGGGCAGCGGCAGGCCTTCCGTCATTCTGGCGCACACGGTCAAGGGAAAGGGCGTCAGCTTTATGGAGAACAACATCCTCTGGCACTACCGGACCCCGCAGGGGGAAGAGTATGAGGCGGCGCTGAGGGAACTGGAGGCGCAGAGGCCATGAGGGACGCTTTTGTGCGGGCGCTTTTGCGCGAAATGGAAAAGGATTCCCGGGTCGTGCTGGTGACGGGCGACCTGGGCTTCGGGGTGCTCCGCCCGGTGAAGGAGCGCTTCCCGGACAGGCTGATCAACGCCGGCATCGCGGAGCAGAGCATGGTCGGGCTGGCGGCGGGACTGGCGATGACCGGGCGCCGCGTCGTGGTGTATTCCATCGGCAACTTTCCGACCCTGCGGCCGCTGGAGCAGATCCGGAACGACTGCGCCTATCACGCGCTGGACGTCAAAATCGTATGCGTCGGCGGGGGCTTCGTCTACGGAAGCCTCGGCATGAGCCACCACGCGACGGAGGACATGGCGGTGATGCGGGCGATTCCCGGCATTACCTGCTTCACCCCCGGAGATCCGGCGGAAACGGAGGCGGCGGTTCCCGTGATGTTTGCCACGCCGGGAACCTGCTACCTGCGGCTGGGACGCGGAAACGAGCCCAGGGCGCACGAGGGGGAGATTACCGGATGGGTTTTTCCGCAGGCGGTGCGGCTCCGGGCGGGAAAGGATATCGCCCTGCTTTCCGCCGGGGGCATCCTGATCGAGCTGAAGCGCGCGGCGGAACGGCTGGCGGAGAAGGGGATCGAGGCGGAGGTGGTCAGCTTTCCGTGCCTGAAGCCCATTGACCGGGGGACCATTCTCGACCTGGCGCGGCGGTACGGCGACATCATCACCGTCGAGGAGCACGGCATCACGGGAGGATTCGGCTCCGCGGTGTGCGAGGTGATCGCGGAGAGCGGCTCCGGCTGCCGGGTGCACAGGCTGGGGCTGAAGGACTGCTTTGCCACGGAGGTCGGGGACCAGGCCTACCTGCGCCATCGGTACGGGATGGACGCGGACGCCGTCGCGGAGCTCGCGGAGCGCCTTGTCAGAAAATGAAACGGAAGGGATCTGGACCAGCCCATGAAGAAGGAACTGAGCCTGGAAGAAATCCATGAGGAGCTGCTGGAACAGCTGCGGGATATCAAGGCCGTCTGCGAAAAGCACGGCATCCAGTACAACCTGATGTGCGGGACGCTGCTGGGCGCGGTGAGGCACCGCGGCTTTATTCCCTGGGACGACGACGTGGACCTGCTGCTGACCCGGGCGGAATTCAACCGGCTGCGGGAGGTTTACCCGAAGGAATGCGACCCGAGGTTCGAGCTGACCTTCCTGGACACGTGGACGCCCCGGATCATGAACCGGGACCCGGAGAAGGCGGCGGCCTTCACGGACCTTTTCATCCTGGACCCGCTGCCCCCCGAGGGCTGGCGCAGGAAGCTGCATATCCTGCACCTGCACCTGCTGCAGGGCATGATGAAAAAGAACACGGACTACAGCCGTTTCGGCCTGAAGAACAGGGTCCTGCTGCGGGCCACGCACCTGATGGGCCTGCCGTTCAGCTACCGGTGGAAGGCCGCCCGGTACGAAAGGATCTCGAGCAGGATCCGGACCGGAAACGACCTGCACATGAGCAACGGCGCCTTTGAGCTGATGACCCACGTGTGGCATCCGGACCAGTTCGCGGAGAAGATCAGCGCGCCCTTCGAGAACCTGGAATGCCTGATTCCGAAAAGGTACGACGAGGTGCTGACGGTTCTCTTCGGACCGGACTACATGACCCCGCCGCCGCCGGAAGAGCGGGTGGCGAAGCATCTGGATGTTTGAGGCTGATGTATGGAGATGTATTTTTGTCCGCTGTTCTCCGGCTCCAGCGGGAACGCCCTGTTCTGCCAGTACGGGAGCACGCGGCTGATCATAGACGCCGGCAAGCCGGGCCGGCAGATGGAGGACGCGCTGCGGTCCATCGGCGTGGATCCGGGAACCCTCGCGGGCGTGCTGATCACGCACGAGCACAGCGACCACATCCACGGGGCCGGCGTGCTGGCCCGGAAGTACGGCCTGCCGCTGTATGCCACGCCGGGAACCTGGGCGGCGATGGAAGGCAAGCTGGGAAAGGTGGACGGCGGGCTGCGCCGGGAAATCCAGGCGGGGCAGGATTTTTACCTGGGCGACCTGGGCGTCGTTCCCTTTCCGATTCCCCATGACGCGGCGGATCCGGTCGGATTCAGGCTGTACGGCGGGAACCTGAGCATTTCCACCGCGACGGACCTGGGGCATTTTTCCGAATACGTCTACGGCCAGATCGCGGGAAGCGACCTGGTCCTGCTGGAAAGCAACCACGACCGGGACATGCTGCGGGCCAATCCCCACTACAACGCGCGGCTGAAGGCCCGGATCCTGGGACAGTACGGGCATCTGAGCAACGAAAGCTGCGCGGAGGCCCTGCTGAAGCTGATCCGCTCGGGCACGGGCACGGTGCTGCTCGGCCATCTGAGCGGAGAAAACAATACGCCGGAGCTGGCGCGGGCGGTATCCACCGGGGCGCTCGCCCGGGAGGGCATCCGGGCCGGAAGGGACATCCGGCTGGAAGTCGCGCTGCGGGACCGGACCGGCCCCGTGTACGTCATCCGGGACAAACAGGGCGACGGAGCCGCCGCGGATCCGGAAACGGGCCCCTGACCGGGGCGGACGGAAAGGAAAGAAATGATTATTCTGTCATTGCAGGGCGTCAGAAAGAGCTTCGGAACCCATGAGGTGCTCCGGGACGCTTCCCTGACCCTGCAGGATGGGGAACGAATGGGCCTGGTCGGGGTGAACGGCAGCGGAAAGAGCACGCTGATGAAGATCATCGCCGGGCAGGAGCAGGCCGACGGGGGAACCGTCAGCCTGCAGAAGGGCATGCGGATCGGTTACCTTGCGCAGCAGGGGGACCTGAGCGGGGAGGAAACCGTGCTGCGGGCCCTGGAGAGCGTATTTGATCCCCTGGTCGCCCTGGAGCAGGAGATGCGGGACACGGAAGTCCGCATGGCCGAAGCCTCCGGCGACGAGGCGGAGCTGCGCAGGCTGGGCGGGAAATACGACAGCCTGACCCGCGCCTTCGAGGCGGAGGAAGGATACGGATGGCGGAGCAGGGTCCAGGGCGTGCTGGCCGGCCTGAATCTCCGGGGCTACGAGGATCAGAAGACCTCCGTCCTCTCCGGCGGGGAGCGGACGCGGCTGTGCCTGGGGAGAATGCTGCTGAGCAACCCGGAGCTGCTGCTGCTGGACGAACCCACCAACCACCTGGACCTGAAAAGCATCACCTGGCTGGAGGAATACCTGCAGAATTACCGGGGATCGGTGCTGGTCGTCAGCCACGACCGGTATTTCATGGACCATGTCTGCGGAAAAATGGCCGAGCTGCTGATGGGAAGCATCGAGACCTACAGCGGGAACTATACGGAATACCTGGAAAAGCGGACCGCCGTTTACGAAATCCGGATGAAGGCCTGGAAGACGCAGCAGAAGGAAATCGCCCGGGAGGAAGCGATCATCGCCACCTACCGGCGGTTCAACCGGGAAAAGAGCATCCGCGCCGCGGAGAGCCGGGAAAAGCGGCTGGAAAAAATGGAACGCCTCGAAAAGCCGCAGGAGGAGGGAACGATCCGCTTCCGCTTCGAAACCCGCCGGCGCACCGGCGACGACGTGCTGATCGCGGAGGGACTAAAGAAGGGCTACCAGGGCCGGACCCTGTTCGAGGACCTGAAGCTGCATGTGCGGGCCGGCGACCGGATCGCGCTGATCGGGGACAACGGATGCGGAAAGACTACGCTTTTCAGATGCCTCACCGCCCAGGAGAAGCCGGACGCGGGCATGATCCGGTGGGGCGCTGGCGTGGATATCGGATACTACGACCAGCACCAGGCGGGGCTGGACGAAAGGAAGACCATCCTGGACGAGGTGTGGGACAAGTTCAGGAAGATGGAGCAGTACGAGATCCGCGGCGCGCTGGGACAGTTCCTGTTCACGGGAGAGGAAGTGTTCAGCCCGGTTTCCACCCTGAGCGGCGGCGAGAAGGGCCGGGTCGCGCTGACGGAGCTGATGCTTCGGAAGGACAACGTGCTGCTGCTGGACGAGCCGACGAACCACCTGGACATGGACAGCCGGGAGGTGCTGGAGGAAGCGCTGGAAGGCTTCGAGGGGACGATCATCGCCATCAGCCACGACCGCTACTTTATCAACCGCTTTGCCACGAAGGTCTGCGTTCTTGAGGAAGGACGCCTGAAGGAGTACCTCGGCAATTACGACGAGTACTTCCGGAAGGTCAGCCGGGAGCAGGCGCCGGACGGAGAAATGGCCGGCGTGACCCGGACGGCGCTGGAAAAGGAAAAGCGGAAAAGCCGCGAGGAGCAGCGGAAGGAAAAGGAACGCCTGGAAAGGCTGAAGGCGCTGGAGAAGGAAATCGCGGAGGCGGAGGACGCCGCGCGGAAGCTGGAGGAGCGGCTGGCGGATCCGGAGACCTACAGGGATCCGGAGGAGGGCGCCCGGCTGACGCGGGAGTACAACCGGCAGAAGGAAAGGATCGACGGGCTTTACGAGGCCTGGGCCGAAGCGGAGGACGGGGCGCAGGCGTAAAGCGGATATAGGTATGGATACACGTGAGTGCGTGTACAATATGCGGGAACGGGAATCCCTGAAACAACACGGGTTTTCAGGGATTCCTTTTCTTTTTGCGGAGTGGAAACGGGGAACGGAGCGTCAAAGCGGGGAATGGATGGATACACACGGATCGGTGTACATGGCGAAAAGACAGAGCTCGCATGAAACCGTGATTCCGGCGGCCGGGCGGCCGCAAAAAAGAGGAAAAAAATTTCAAAAAACGCCCTTTTCCCCCTTGATTTGGATGCCCGACTCATGTATAATGCGACTGTTGTCTGTACAGGGATGAAGTGGTAAGTTGCCGCCAGGCCAGGCGGGTAATTATCACGGACCAGCCCGTCAATCGGGCGACGGACTCGAAAGCCGAACCCGGAAGCGCACCTGCGAGCGCCTCCCAAACGCGGCGAAAACGAGAACGAAATCGAGGAGGTTAAAAGGTAATGGCCAACCAGAAAATTCGGATCAAGCTGAAGAGCTACGAGCACAAACTGATCGATCAGAGCGCCGAGCGGATCGTGGAGACCGCCAAGCGCACCGGCGCCCGTGTCTCCGGACCCATCCCGCTGCCCACTGAGCGCGAGGTCGTGACCATCCTGCGCGCCGTGCACAAGTACAAGGACAGCCGGGAACAGTTCGAGCGGCGGACTCACAAGCGCCTGATCGACATCATTAACCCGAATGCCAAAACGGTGGACGCCATGATGAAGCTGGATCTTCCTGCTGGTGTCGAAATCGAAATGAAGCTGTAAGCGGGAGGTTGGAAAGATGAAGAAAGCGATCGTGGGCAAGAAGATCGGGATGACCCAGGTCTTCGCGGAGGACGGGCGCCTGATTCCGGTCACCGTCATCGAAGCGGGCCCCTGCACCGTGGTGCAGACCAAGAATAAGGAAAGCGACGGCTACGACGCCGTCCAGGTCGGTTTCGGCGATCTGACCGAAAACCGGGCGAAGAAGCTGCTGACCAAGCCGGAACTCGGCCACTTCAAGAAGGCCGGCGTTGACGCCAAGCGCCATCTGCGGGAATTCCGGTTCGACGACTGCAGCGGCTACAAAGTGGGCGACGTGCTGAAGGCCGATCAGTTCGCCAGCGGCGACAAGATCGACATTACCGGCACCAGCAAGGGCCACGGCTACACCGGTGCCATCCAGCGCTGGAACCAGCATACCGGACCTATGGCGCACGGCTCCAAGTATCACCGCGGCGTAGGTTCCCTGAGCGCCAACTCCGATCCGAGCCGCGTGTTCAAGAACAAGCACATGGCCGGCCAGTACGGTGTGGACCGGGTGACGGTGCAGAATCTGGAAGTCGTCCAGGTGGACGCGGAGCGCAACCTGCTGCTGGTCAAGGGCGCGGTGCCCGGACCCAACGAAGGCCTGCTGCTGATCCGCGATACCGTGAAGGCGTAAGGCGAAGGGAAGGAGAAGAACAATGGCTAAGACTGCTCTTTATAATATGGAAGGAGCGACCATCGGCGAAGTGGAGATGAGCGACGCGATTTTTGCCGCTCCCGTCAATGAAGCCGCGATGCACCTGGTCGTCCGCTCCTACCTGGCAGCCCAGCGCCAGGGCACCCAGAGCGCCCTGACCCGCGGAGAGGTCCGCGGGGGCGGCCGGAAGATTTACCGCCAGAAGGGCACCGGCAACGCCCGGCACCATGGCAACCGCGCGCCTCAGTTCAAGCATGGCGGCGTGGTGTTCGCGCCCAAGCCCCGCGATTATACGATCGCGGTGAACAAGAAGGTCCGCCGCCTGGCGTTCCGCAGCGCGCTGACCGCGAAGTTCAACGCCGGCGAGATTATCGTCGTCGACGCCCTGAGCCTGAAGGAAGGCAAGACCAAGCTGATGGCCGAAGCGCTGAAGAAGCTGAACGCCGGAAGCAAGGCCCTCGTGGTGCTGCCCGAGCGGGACGAGAACGTCGTCCGCGCCACGGCGAACCTGGCTGAAGCCTGCACCACCTACGTCAATACCCTGAATGTGTACGAGATCCTGAACGCGGGTAAGATCATCCTGACCAAAGCCGCCAAGGAAGGCGTCGAGGAGGTGTACGCATAATGAAGAATCCCTACGATATCATCAAGCGTCCCGTCCTTACCGAGAAAGCCTACGAAGGTATTGAGGACAAGCGGTACGTCTTTGAGGTGGACATTCACGCGAACAAAGCCGAGATCAAGGCGGCCATCGAGACCGTTTTCGCGGACGACGGCGTGAAGGTGGACAAGGTTAACACGCTGCGGACCATCGGCAAGATCAAGCGCCAGGGCCGCACCCAGGGCAGAACGCCCGAGACCAAAAAGGCTTATGTCACGCTGAAGAAGGACTCCAAGCCCATCAAGTTCTTCGAAGGCATGGCCCAGTAACAGCAGGGAGGAGACGAAAACATGGCTATTCGAGTTTACAAGCCGACTTCGCCCGCCCGGCGGTTTATGTCGGTTCTGACCTATGAGGAGATTACCAAGAAGACGCCCGAAAAGAGCCTCACCGAGTATCTCAAGAAGAACGCCGGCCGCAACAACCAGGGCAAGATCACCGTCCGCCACCAGGGCGGCGGCAACAAAGTCAAGTACCGCATCATTGACTTCAAGCGGGACAAGACGGATATCCCCGCCAAAGTCAGCGCGATTGAGTATGACCCGAACCGCAGCGCCTTCATCGCCCTGCTGTTCTACGCCGACGGCGAGAAGCGTTACATCCTGGCGCCTCTGGGCCTGAAGGTCGGGGATACCGTGATCTCCAGCGACAACGCGGACATCAAGCCCGGCAACGCGCTGCCCATCAGCAACATCCCCGTCGGTACCCTGATCCACAACCTGGAGATCAAGCCCGGCCGCGGCGGACAGCTGGTTCGCAGCGCCGGCATGAGCGCCCAGCTGATGGCGAAGGAGAACGGTTACGCGCAGGTCCGCCTGCCCAGCGGCGAGATGCGGAAGCTGCCGCTGAACGCCAAGGCCACCATCGGCACCGTCGGCAACACGGATCATGAGAACGTCCGCCTGGGCAAGGCCGGCCGCGTCCGCCACATGGGCGTCCGTCCCACCGTCCGCGGCGTCGTCATGAACCCCAATGACCATCCGCACGGCGGCGGCGAGGGCAAGAGCCCTGTCGGCATGCCCGCTCCTGTGACTCCGTGGGGCAAGCCCGCGCTGGGTTACAAGACGCGTAAGCACAAGAAGTATTCCAACAAGATGATCGTCAAGCGCGCCGGCAACAAGTAATCGGAAGGAGGCTACTGAGAGGAAATGAGTCGTTCCATTAAAAAGGGCCCCTATGTAGAGGGCGCGCTGATGAAGCGCATTACGGAAATGAACAATTCCGGCAAGAAGAGCGTCGTGAAGACCTGGAGCCGTTCCAGCACCATCTTCCCGGATTTCGTCGGCCACACCATCGCCGTCCATGACGGACGCAAGCATGTGCCGGTCTACGTGACCGAGGACATGGTCGGCCACAAGCTGGGCGAGTTCGCTCCCACCCGCACTTTCCGCGGGCACGCGGGCGACAAGAACAGCAATCGCAAATAAGGAGAGGAGTTGAAAGTCGATGGCTACCCGTTCCAAGGAAAAAGCGGCAGCCCGCAGGGCGAACGCCGACAAGCGGCCGCAGGCTCATGCCAGGTACGTTCGCATCTCTCCCCGCAAGGTTAAGATCGTGATCGATCTGATCCGCGGTAAGGATGTGGATGAAGCTCTGGCCATTCTGCAGTATACCCCCAAGGCTGCGAGCCCCGTTGTCGCGAAGCTGCTGAACAGCGCGATCGCCAACGCGGTGAACAACCAGGAGTTGAACCGTCAGAACCTTTATGTCGCGGAGGTGTATGCCAATCCCGGCCCCACCCTGAAGCGGTACGTGGCCCGCAGCCGCGGCAGCGCATCTCCCATGCTCAAGCGCACCAGCCATATCAGCGTGGTGCTTGACCAGAAGTAAGGTGAAGGAGGATTCAACATGGGTCACAAGGTTAATCCCCATGGCGCGCGCGTCGGTGTAATCTACGACTGGAGCACCCGCTGGTACGCCGGGAAAAAGAATTTTGCCGATAACCTGGTAGAGGATTACAAGCTCCGCAAGATGCTGAAGGACAAGTACTTTGCTACCGGTATTTCTCACATCGATATCGAGCGGACCGCGCAGACCATGACCGTGAACATCTTCACCGCGAAGCCCGGCATGATCATTGGCCGCGGCGGCGCCGGCATCGAAGAGCTGAAGAAGACCATCCACGATTTCCTGGGCCATCCCGCCCACATCAACGTGATGGAGATCAAGCAGCCCGACGCGGACGCCCAGCTGGTCGCCGAGAACATCGCCCAGCAGCTCGAGAAGCGCATCAGCTTCCGCAGGGCCATGAAGCAGAGCCAGCAGCGCGCCATGAAGATTCCCGGCGTCAAGGGAATCAAGACGGCCGTCGGCGGACGGCTCGGCGGCGCCGATATCGCCCGGACGGAGCGGTATCACGAGGGTTCCACCCCGCTGCAGACGCTGCGCGCGAACATTGACTACGGATTCGCCGAAGCAAAGACCACCTACGGCCGCCTGGGCGTGAAGGTCTGGATCTACAAGGGACAGATCCTTCCCAAGTCCAAGAAGGCTCCCATCGTGAAGGAGGGAAAGTAACCAATGCTGATGCCGAAAAGAGTAAAGCGCCGCAAGGTTTTCCGCGGACGCATGAAGGGCAAGGCCCAGCGCGGTAATTTCCTGGCATACGGAGATTACGGCCTTCAGGCGACGGAACCCTGCTGGATTACCAGCCAGCAGATCGAAGCCGCCCGTATCGCTCTGACCCGTTACACCAGGCGCGGCGGCCAGGTGTGGATCAAGATTTTCCCCGACAAGCCTGTCACCGCGAAGCCTGCTGAAACCCGCATGGGTTCCGGTAAGGGCGCTCCGGAGTACTGGGTTGCTGTTGTGAAGCCCGGCCGCGTGCTGTTCGAGGTCAAGGGCGTGCCGGAAGAGACCGCCCGCGAGGCGCTCCGCCTGGCAGCTCACAAGCTTCCCCTGAAGACCAAGTTTATCATGAAGGCCCCCGAGGCCAAGACTGAAGCGGGTGGTGAAGAAGCATGAAGGCAAACGAAATGACTGCAATGACCAAGGAGCAGCTGGAGGAAAAGGTCAAGGAGCTGAAGAGCCAGCTGTTCAGCCTTCGCTTCCAGCTTGCTACAGGCCAGCTGCAGAACACCATGCAGATCAGCGAAACCAAGCGCGATATAGCACGGTGCAAGACCATCCTTCGCCAGAAGGAACAGGCCTGATTTAGAAAGGAGGCAGCTGGAAAATGGAAGAAAGAGGACTGCGCAAGACCAGGATCGGCGTTGTGATCAGTGACAAGATGGATAAGACCTGCGTCATTCAGATCAAGACCCGCGTCCGTCATCCGCTGTATGGCAAAATTATGAACCGGACCAGCAAGCTGAAGGTTCATGACGAAAATAACGAATGCGGCATCGGCGATACCATCCGCGTGATGGAAACCCGCCCGCTGAGCAAGGATAAACGCTGGCGCCTGGTCGAGATCATCGAGAAGGCGAAGTAAGCGGACACGAGGGATGGGATTTCCCGCGAAACCGGTTTGTTTGAGCCTTTGCAAACAGATGCCTGCCGGTTTCGGTTCCGAAAGGAACGGGGAAGGAACAGCATCCCCAAGCAGAAATAAGGAGGAAAACCGCAATGATTCAGCCGCAAACCCGGCTTAAGGTAGCCGATAATTCCGGCGCCAAGGAAATCATGTGCATCCGTGTCCTGGGCGGTTCTTTCCGGCGTGACGGCAGCATCGGTGATGTCATCGTTGCCAGCGTGAAAACCGCGACCCCCGGCGGCACAGTCAAGAAGGGCGAGGTCGTCAAGGCCGTGATCGTCCGGATGCGCAAAAACAAACGTCGCCCTGATGGCAGCTACATCAAGTTTGACGATAACGCCGCCGTCATCATCAACGATCAGAAAATGCCCCGCGGAACCCGTATCTTCGGGCCCGTGGCTCGCGAGCTGCGTGAGAAGGATTTCATGAAGATCGTCTCTCTGGCTCCCGAAGTACTGTAAGGAGGCGGAACGGTTATGCATGTAAAATCCAACGATACCGTCATCGTCATTTCCGGCAAGGATAAGGGAAAGAAGGGGAAGATTTCCGCCGCGTTCCCGAAGCTGAACCGGGTGACCGTCGAAGGCGTCAACGTGGTGACCAAGCACCAGAAGGCCCGCAACCAGATGCAGCCCGGCGGCATCATCCACAAGGAGATGCCCATCGACGCCAGCAACGTGATGCTCGTGTGCCCGAAGTGCGGCAAGGCCGCCCGCGTTTCCCACAAGGTGGACAAGACCGCCGATGAGAACGGAAAAGCACGCCGCAGGATGATCCGCGTATGCAAGAAGTGCGGCGCGGAAATCGACTGATAAAGGAGGAGCGCCCATATGGCTACCAGAATCAAGGAAAAATATCTGGCCGAGGCTGTTCCTGCTTTGCAGCAGAAGTTCGGCTACAAGAATGTGATGGAAATTCCGAAGCTCAGCAAGATCGTCATCAACATGGGCCTGGGAGACTGCAAGGACAACGCCAAGGCCATGGAGATGGCGGTGAACGAGCTGACCACCATCGCGGGCCAGAAGCCCATGGTCACCAAGGCCAAGAAATCCATCGCGAACTTCAAGGTCCGCGAGGGGATGAACGTCGGCGCGAAGGTCACGCTGCGCGGCGATCGGATGGAAGAGTTCATGGATAAGCTCGTGTCCGTCGCGCTGCCCCGCGTCCGTGACTTCCGGGGCGTAAGCACCAAGGCCTTCGACGGCCGCGGCAATTACGCGCTGGGCATTCGTGAGCAGCTGCTGTTCCCCGAAATCGAGTACGACAAGGTGGAGAAGATCCGCGGCATGGAAATGATCTTCGTCACCACCGCCAAGACCGATGAGGAATGTATGGAACTGCTGAAGCTGCTGGGCATGCCCTTTGCCCAGGCGTAAGAACCAGGTTGAAGGAGGAGAAAAAAAGTGGCTAAGCTGAGCATGAAACTCAAGCAGTCCAGAGCGCCGAAGTTCTCGACCCGCGCCTACACCCGCTGCCGCATCTGCGGACGCCCCCACAGCGTTCTGCGCAAGTACGGCGTATGCAGGATCTGCTTCCGGGAACTGGCTTACAAGGGCCAGATCCCCGGCGTACGCAAGGCCAGCTGGTAAGCAACCGGCCGGAGAGGTTTTCCCGGGCCGGCCTGCCGGCCGGGAAAGGGAACGAAGCGGGGAGGGACGCACAGCGCACCGCCCCGGCGGAGTTTCGGGTTTTGGTAACTCGCGGACAGGCGTACATACCGATACGAACCGCCCGCGGATCGCAGGAAAGGCGGAAGAAGAACCGAACCGCCTGCGAGATGATGATACAAGGAGGTCAAAACCATGGTAGTGAACGATCCCATTGCCGATATGCTCACCCGCATCCGGAATGGTCAGGTGGCCCGTCATGATTTCGTGACTGTGCCCGCCAGCAACACCAAAAAGGCCATCGCGAAGATTCTGCTGAACGAGGGCTATGTGAAGGCTGTGGATTTTATCGACGACGGACTTCAGGGTGAGATCAAGATCACGCTGAAGTATGTCAACGGCAAACAGCAGCCTGTGATTGCCGGACTGAAGAGGATCAGCAAGCCCGGTCTCCGGGTCTACGCGAAATGCGAAGAGCTGCCCAAGGTCCTCGGCGGACTGGGTATTGCCATCATCAGCACCAGCAAGGGACTGATGACGGATAAAGAGGCCAGAAAGAACGAAGTGGGCGGCGAAGTGCTTGCCTATATCTGGTAAGAACCGACACGCAATAGGAGGTGTGACAAAATGTCTCGAATCGGAAAGCTTCCGATCACTGTCCCCGCGGGCGTGACGGTTACGGTGGACGATAACAACCTGGTGACAGTCAAGGGCCCCAAGGGCACGCTGACCCAGCAGGTGAACCCGATCATCACCGTGAAGCAGGAGGGCAATGTACTGACCCTCGAACGCCCCTCGGATGCCAAGCCCCACAAGGCCATGCACGGCCTGTACAGGGCGCTGATCCACAACATGGTCGTCGGCGTGACCGACGGATTCACCAAGACCCTGGAGCTGGTCGGTACCGGTTACCGCGCCAGCGCCGAGGGCAAGACGCTGACCATCAACATCGGCTTCAGCCATCCCGTTGTGCTGGAAGCGCCTGAAGGAATCACCTACGAGACTCCGAACCAGACCACGATCCTGGTGAAGGGCTCCAACAAGCAGCAGGTCGGCAACCTTGCCGCGGACATTCGTGCCATCCGGAAGCCGGAACCCTATCTGGGCAAGGGCATCAAGTATCACGAAGAGCATATCCGCCGTAAGGAAGGCAAGGCCGGCAAGAAGTAAGAGAGGGAGTGACTGCAAATGTTCAAGAAACGTGACCGGAATGAAGTTCGCGTGATTCGTCATGCGCGGGTCCGTAAAAAGATCAGCGGCACCCCTGAAATGCCGCGTCTGTCCGTATACCGCAGCAACAAGCACATCCAGGCTCAGATCATCGACGACACCAAGGGCGTGACGCTGGTTTCCGCCAGCACGCTGGAGGCCGCGCTGAAGGGCCAGCTGGATGAAGTGGACAAGAAGGGTGCTGCGAAACTGGTTGGCAAGCTCATCGGCGAGCGCGCTGTCCAGGCTGGTATCAAGAACGTGGTCTTCGACCGGGGCGGGTATGTCTATACCGGCCGTGTAGCCTCCGTGGCTGACGGCGCCCGGGAAGCCGGACTTGAATTCTGATGAAGGAGGACTACGCAAATGCCCAGGTTTGAACAGGAGAGCGAATTCAAAGAGCGCCTGGTTTCCGTAAACCGCGTATCCAAGACCGTTAAGGGCGGCCGCAACATGCGGTTCAGCGCGCTGGTCGTCGTGGGCGATGAGAATGGCCGCGTAGGCGCCGGTATGGGCAAGGCCGCGGAAATTCCGGAAGCCATCCGCAAAGCCGGGGAGGATGCCAAGAAGCATCTGGTGAACGTGCCGATCGACGGAACCACCATTCCCCATGAAATGACCGGATACTACTCCACCGCCAAGTCCGTGCTGATGCCCGCTCCCGAAGGAACCGGCGTCATCGCCGGCGGCGCGGCGCGCGCGGTGCTCGAAATGGCCGGCATCCGGGATATCCGGACCAAGAGCTACGGCAGCAACAACCCCATTAACATGGTCAAGGCCACGATGGAGGCCCTGAAGAAGCTGCGCAGCGCCGAGCAAGTCGCCAAGATGCGCGGCAAGACCGTGGAAGAGATTCTGGGATAAGGAGGACGAAGAGATGAAGCTGAAGATTACTCTGGTCAAGTCTCCGATCGCCAGCCTTCCCAAGCACAAGGCGACGGTTGCCGCCCTGGGCCTCCGCAAGGTCGGCCAGACGGTTACCCAGCCCGACAATGCCGCGATCCGCGGCCAGATCTTCGCCGTGAAGCACATGGTGAAGGTTGAGGAAGTTGACGAATAAAGGAGGAATACCCCATGAAACTGCATGAACTGCATCCCGCTGAAGGGTCCACGACCGCGCAGAAGCGGCTGGGCCGCGGTACCGGTTCCGGTCTGGGAAAGACCTCCGGTAAAGGCCATAAGGGCGCGAAGGCCCGCAGCGGCGGCGGCAAGCGGCCCGGATTCGAGGGCGGCCAGATGCCCCTGTACCGCCGTATTCCGAAGCGCGGCTTCAACAACATCTTCGGCACCGAGTTCGCCGAGGTGAATGTGGAAAGCCTGGAGGAGAAGTTCAACGACGGCGATACCGTTACGGTTGAGAAGCTCCTGGAAGCCGGAATTATCAAGAAGACCCTGGACGGAGTGAAGATTCTGGGCAACGGCGATCTGACGAAGAAGCTGACCGTGCAGGCCCAGAAATTTACGGCCGGCGCGAAGGAAAAGATTGAGGCCGCTGGTGGGAAAGCCGAGGTGATCTGACATGATTGAAAGCATCCGTAAGATGTGGAAAATCGGAGAGGTCCGCAAGAAAATCATCTACACTTTCCTGATGCTGGTTCTTTACCGGCTGGTCGGCGTGATTCCCGCGCCGGGCGTTGACGCCGTCAAGGTCATGACGTCCAACGCGACGAGCAACCTGCCGCTGCTGGAGCTGGTCAACATGATGACCGGTAACAACTTCAGCCAGATGACGCTGATGGCCATGGGTATTACGCCCTACATCAACGCCAGCATTATTATGCAGCTGCTGACCATCGCGATCCCCGCGCTGGAGCGCCTCTCCAAGGAGGAGGACGGACGGCAGAAGATCAACCGGATTACCCGGTACGTGACGGTCGGCCTCGCGGCACTTCAGGCGATCGGCCTGGTCCGCGGACTCGGCTACGTCAAGAGCGGCGCCATGAATCACATCCTGGTCGGCGTCACCATGGCGGGCGGCACCGCCCTGGCCATGTGGATCGGCGAGCGGATCACCGAGAAGGGCGTCGGAAACGGCGTCAGCCTGCTGATCTTCGTCGGCATTATTTCCAACCTGTTCAACGGAATCATCGCCGGATTCAACACGGCGGCGACCTCCGGAACCACCTCCGGGTGGATCAACCTGCTGGTCATCATCGTGACCACCATCCTGATGACGGCCGTGGTGACCTTCGTCGAGCTGGGCGAGCGGAGAATTCCGCTTCAGATCGCGAAGCAGGTGAAGGGCCGCAGGGTTTACGGCGGACAGAGCACCCACATGAGCCTGAAGGTCGTTTCCGTCGGCGTGCTTCCGCTGATCTTCGCCTACAGCTTCCTGGCGTTCCCCGGAACGATCGCGCAGCTGGTCGATCCCAAGGCTGAGGGCTGGTTCACCCAGTTCTGGCTGCGGAATATGCAGACGGGCTCCGTCTGGTACATGATCATCAGCGCGCTGCTGATCATCGCATTCACCTTCTTCTACTCCAGCATCAGCTTTGACCCCAAACAGCAGGCTGAGCAGCTGCAGCAGCAGGGCGCGGTGATCCCCGGACAGCGCGGCAAGAATATCCGGCAGTACCTGCAGAACATTGTGAGCAGGCTGAACCTGTTCGCGGCGCTGTTCCTGGCTGTGCTGAGCGCGGTGCCTACGCTGCTGCTCCGGCTGGCCGGCGTCAGCGTTCCGTTCGCCGCCAGCTCCATCCTGATCGCTGTGAGCGTGTCGCTGGAAACCATCCGCACGCTGCAGGGCGAGATGAGCGTCCGCGGCATCGATATGGATATGGACAACGTCGGATTTATGTAATCAGTCTACCTCGAAGAGGCGGGGGTTATGCCTCGCCTCTTCCTTTCATTTTTCTCGAAAGGAGACCGGCAGGATGAATATCATTTTCCTTGGACCTCCCGGAGCCGGGAAGGGCACCCAGGCCCAGAAGATCTGCGCCGCGCTGAATATTCCCCAGATTTCCACGGGCGATATCCTTCGGCGGGCCATGAAGGAAGGAACCGAGACCGGGCTGAAGGCGAAGAGCTATATCGACGCCGGACAGCTGGTGCCGGACGAAGTGATCATCGATATCGTGAAGGAAAGGCTCCAGATGGACGACTGCCAGGGCGGATATATCCTGGACGGATTCCCCCGCACGGTTCCGCAGGCGGAAGCCCTGGATACCTTCGCGAAGATCGACTGCGTGATCGAGCTGGACGTGGCGGACCAGGTGCTGGTCGACCGACTGAGCGGACGCCGCGTCTGCGTGAAGTGCGGAGCGACCTACCATCTGAGCATGCTGAACGGCCAGACCCGGTGCGCGAACTGCGGAGAAGAGCTGATTCAGCGCAATGACGACAAGGCGGAAACCGTGCTGGCGAGGCTGAAGGTTTACCACGACCAGACGGCACCCCTGATCGGATACTACGGGCAGAAGGGAATCCTGAAGAAGATCGACGGCGCGCAGGGCCTGGAGCTGACCACCCACGCTATTCTCAGCGCCCTGGGAGCTGAGGCATGATCTACCTGAAGAACGCCGCGCAGATCCGGAAAATGCGCGATGCGGGAAAGCTGCTGTACGAGGTGGAGAGCCAGGTACGGGAGCAGATCAGGCCCGGCATGACCACCGCGGACCTGGATGTGCTGGCTGAACAGCTGATCCGGAAGGGCGGCGCCATTCCCTCCGAAAAGGGCTATGAAGGCTATCCCTGCTCCATCTGCGCCAGCATCAACGACGTCGTCGTCCACGGGATCCCCAGCGACACGCAGGTGCTGAAGGAGGGAGATATCATCTCCATCGACTGCACACTGCTGCTGGACGGATGGCAGGCGGATTCAGCCTTCACGGTCGGCGTCGGGAAGATCAGCCCGGAAGCGGAAAAGCTGATCGTGACGACCGAGGAATGCTTCTGGGAAGGAATCCGGCAGTGCGTCACCGGCCTGAGGCTCGGCGACGTGGGACACGCGGTTGAGGCGCACGCCCGGGCCGCGGGATTCGCGCCCGTCCGGGAATACACCGGGCACGGAATCGGCCGGGAAATGCACGAGGATCCCTCCGTGTTCAACTACGGCGAACCCGGACGGGGCCTTCGGCTGAGACCCGGCATGACCATCGCCGTGGAGCCGATGATCGTCCAGGGCGACTGGCGGGTGGATACCGCGGCGGACGGCTGGACCGTGACCACGCGGGACCACGGGCTGTGCTCCCACTACGAGCACACGATCGCCATTACCGCGGACGGTTACCCCGAGATCCTGACGCTGCCCGGCTTCAGCTGGGAAAGCACCCCGATGAACGCGAAGGGCTATCCCCGGATTTCCCACCTTGCGGAGGATCCGGAGGAGGGGAGAGCATGAAGGAGCCTTTTTCATTCGAAAGGGGACGCGTTGTCCGGAGCATCCAGGGGCGTGACAAAGGCAGGTATTTCCTGATCCTGGAAAACCGGGGACAGGGAATCGTGCTGATTGCGGACGGCCTGGCCCATCCGCTTTCACGCCCGAAAAAAAAGAAGACGAAGCATTTACACGCGGAACCAATTGTGGTAAACTTAGAAACGATCCGTCCCGAAGGCGGAAAAGTTCAGGACAGTGATCTGAGAAGAGCATTGGAAAAGAACGGGTTCGCGGTGAAACGTTCGCTGTGCGAGGAGGGCTGAATATTTGTCCAAGAGCGACGTGATCGAAATGGAAGGCAAGGTTGTTGAAGCCCTGCCCAACGCCATGTTTCAGGTGGAGCTTCAGAACGGCCACCAGATTCTGGCGCATATCTCCGGAAAGATGCGGATGAATTTCATCCGGATTTATCCCGGGGATAAGGTAACGATTGAACTTTCGCCCTATGATCTGACCCGCGGCCGGATCACCTGGCGCAGCAAAAACTGAGCTGTCCCGGCGGGTGCCGGGGCGCATTCCATGAAGGAGGTAAAAGCCCATGAAAGTACGTCCGTCAGTGAAGCCGATCTGCGAGAAGTGCAAGATTATCAAGCGGAAGGGCCGTGTCATGGTCATCTGCGAGAATCCGAAGCATAAGCAGAAGCAGGGCTGATGATTTCATTGAACAAATTCCCGGGCTGCATGAAAGCAGATCCGGGTTTTTGTCGTATTGGAAAGCAGATCCCGATAAGGGAAAAGGAATACGGAACCGGAGAAACGCCGAAAGGGGAGGATACGGATGTCCAGAGACGCAGAGCTGGAGCAAAAGGTCAGGGAGCTGCTGGAGCAGGGAATCGACCGGGGAGAGATTCCCTGCGCAAACGCCATGATCCTGCAGCGCGACCGGGTGATTTGCTATACGCAGGCCGGGAAGGACCCGGGAACGGGGAAGGAGATCAGCCGGGATACCATCTTCCGCCTCTACAGCCAGACCAAGCCCATTACGTCCGCGGCGGTGTGCCTGCTGACGGAGCGCGGGGTGATCGACATGAACGACCCTGTGGAGAACTATCTGCCGGGCTTCGCGGATCCGAAGGTGCTGACGGAGGACGGGAAAACGGCGCCGGCCGCGCGCTCCGTCAAGCTGATGGATCTGATGGGCATGTGCGCGGGGTTGTGCTATCCCATGGAGGACGCGCCCGGAAGGTACGCGGCGGAACTGTTTGACTCCAATCAGAAAGCCATGGATGAAGGCAAACCGGGCCTCACCACGCTGGAGATGGCGAACGAAATCGGAAAGCTGCCGCTCGCCTTCCAGCCGGGGACGAATTTCCGCTACTCCACCTGCGCGGACGTGCTCGGGGCCGTGGTGGAAGCGGCCAGCGGAAAGCGGTTCGGGGACTTCCTGCAGGAGGAGTTTTTTGATCCCCTGGAGATGAAGGACACCGGCTTCTGGCTGCCGGAGGAGAAGCTTCCCAGGCTGGTCACCTGCGCGCAGAGATCCCCGGAAGGGATCCGCGTCATCCCCTGCCGCCATCTGAACGTAGGGAACTATTCCCGCAGGCCGGCCTTCGAATCCGGCGGAGCGGGGCTCGTGTCCACGCTGGACGACTACCGCCATTTCGCGGCGATGCTGCTTCACGGGGGAGAGTACAAAGGAAACCGAATCCTCTCCCGGGCGACGGTGGACTGGATGACAAGGAGCCAGATCGACCTGAAATGGCGCTGGGGAGGCCTGGAAGGCTATCAGTACGGCAAGCTGATGCGCGTGTGCGAGAATCCCGGGCAGGTCCCCGGGTTGGCCAGAACGGGCGAATACGGCTGGGACGGATGGCTCGGAACCTACTTCGCCAATTTCCCGGACCTGGAGATGACGATGCTGCTGAACCAGAACGTGGCGGATACCGGCACGGGCCCGCTGACCCGCAGGGTCCGGAACGCTGTGCTTGCCCACCTGGGGTAAGGTCCCGCAGAAAACGGAAAGCAGAAAACGGAAAGCAAAAACGAAAAGCAAAAGGAAGAATCCCCCGGCCGCGGCCGGGGGATTCTTCGCAGACAGGATTCCGTCAGTCCAGGTGGATCCTGCTTTCCGTTTCAGCGTCAAAGAGGTAGACGGATTCAAGGGGAACATGGAAGGTGAAGTCGATATCCGTTTCAGGCGTATCATGGCTGTCCACCTTCAGAATGGCCTGGCTGTCGCCGGCGGTGATATAGATATTCGTGTTGTCCCCGAGCATCTCCGTCAGCTCGACGCGGCAGCCGATGCGGTAGCCCTTCTCCACAGGGAGGAGGGAAACATGCTCCGGACGGAAGCCGAGAATGATCTCCTTCCCTTCGTATTCACCGACCCGGGAGCCCATCTTCAGGCTCAGGTCCAGCGAATTGTCCCCGAAGGGAATCGCGCCGCCGCGGACCGTGCCGCGGATAAAATTCATCGGAGGCTCGCCGATGAAGCCGGCCACGAAAACATTCTCCGGGTTAAAGTACAGATCGTAGGGCGAGCCAACCTGCATGACGTAGCCGGCCTTCATGACTACGATGCGGTCTGCGAGCGTCATGGCTTCCGTCTGGTCATGCGTGACATAGATGGTGGTGGCGCCGGTTTCCTGATGAATCTGGGCGATTTCGGAGCGCATGGTCACCCGCTGCTTGGCATCCAGGTTGGAGAGCGGCTCATCCATCAGGAAGATGCCCACCTTCCGGATCAGCGCCCGGCCGATGGCGACGCGCTGGCGCTGCCCGCCGGAAAGGGCCCGGGGCAGGCGGTCCAGGTAATCCGTCAGGCCGAGGATCTTCGCGGTTTTCTTCACCCGCTCCTCGATCACGTCCTCATCCACGCCCTGCAGCGTCAGCCCGAAGGCGATGTTGTCGAAAACCGTCATCTGCGGATACAGGGCGTAGCTCTGAAAGACCATGGCGACCTCCCGCTCGCGGGGGCTTTTTTCATTGGCCCGGATCCCGTTGATCAGGAATTCGCCGCTGGAAATGTTCTCCAGCCCGGCGATCATCCGCAGCGTCGTGGATTTTCCGCAGCCGGACGGACCGACAAAGACGACAAATTCGCCCTTTTCGATTTCCAGGTTAAAGTTATGCACCGCGTGGAAACCGTTGGGGTAAATCTTGTTGACGTTTTTCAGTTCAATGAACATCAGGCCCGCGCCTCCTCCATGGTTTTGTCATTTCTCCAGCCGGCGGATCTCCGTGTAGCAAAGGACAAACGGCGCCGCGCCCTTCGCGTCATCGGATACCACCGGTTCGGAGATGTAGTATTCGTAGGTTCCGTCCCGCCTGCGGTTATTCTCCGGCCCCAGGCCGGCCACGAGGCAGATATGGTCCAGACCGATCATTCCGTCCCGTACCTTCAGGTGATGATTCAGGATCCCTTCAAAGGTCCCGCGTCCCAGATCCCGGAAGCGGCTTTCCAGCGCGCCGAGCCTCGCGCCCTTCAGCATGGCGCAGGCGATCATCGCGCTGCCGCTGGTCTCGGGATAGTTTCCTTCCCTCCCGGGCTGGTCAACGACCTGCCAGTACATCCCGGTTTCGGGATCGGCATAGGCGGAGACGCTTTCCATCAGCTCGCGGAGCGTTTCCGCCAGTTCCCGCCATTCCTCCGTGTCCCCGGGAATCAGGCCGATCAGGTCCGCCAGCGCCAGGGAATACCATCCGATGGCGCGCAGCCAGAAGCTCCTGCTCAGCCCGGTCACGGGATCCGCCCAGAAGGCTTTCCGGCTGGCATCATAGCCATGATAGTACAGCCCGGTTACCGGATCCCGCATCCGCCGGCGGACCACCCGAAGCTGGTCCATCGCGTCCCGGATGTCCCCCCGGCCGAAGGTACGCTCATACGTGACCAGGAAGGGAAGGGCCATATAGGTTCCGTCCAGCCACACCTGGTCGGGATAGATCTGCTTATGCCAGAAGTTTCCCTCAAAAGTGCGGGGCTGCTCCATCAGGCTTCGGTACAGGTACTCCGCCGCTTTCCGGTATTTTTCCTTCCCGCTGCGGGCATACAGGGGGAAAAGGATGCGGCCTTCGTTGTAATCATCCAGGGCATGCTTCTCCGGCCGGAAGGTATCGATGGTTCCGTCCTCCCCGACGAAGCTGTCGGCCACCTGCTCAACGAAGTCCAGGTACCTTTCGTCCCCGGTGATCTCCGTCATGGCCGCCAGGGCGGTCAGCATGCATCCGTCAATATAGTTCCACTCCACATCCTGGCCGGCGCGGACCTTTTCCAGATTCCAGGCGGTACGCCTGGGCGTGCTGCGCCGGATCAGCTCCAGGATGTACTGCTCAATCTTCTCGTGCATTCCGCTCTCCTCAGCCTCCGGACTGTCTTCCTGATCTGGCGTCCGCCAGTATTTTCACGGCGGTCCGGCGAACCCGGATCCACAGGATATCCCATCCCGCCGCGAGCGCGCCGAACAGGATCGGTTCCACGCCCAGGGGAACGCTGTCCGCGGCCGCGCCCGTCAGGGCGATCAGGAGCCGGTTCACCGCCTGGTAGGATGCAACGACGCATGCGAGAACGGCATACCCGTAGAGGACATCCAGCAGCAGCCCCGGCGCGCCCCTCCGGGTTACCATCATCCACCGGTCGTTTCCACCGGGAACCTTTGCCCAGAACCGCAGCACGTTATTGGTGAGCAGGTTGGTCACCATTCCCAGCGCGGCGCCGAGGATCAGCAGCATATTCTCCATGCTGGGGACCAGCAGGCCCAGGCCCCAGTAGAAGAAGAAGCAGACCGCGCCGCCGAACCACCATTTGACCAGGACGACCTTCATCCAGTCCCTCAGGCGGATTTTCGGCCCGGAGCGGTATTTGCGCAGCTCCTTTTCGGAAACCTTCGGGCTGTTCTCCGGCGTCGCATTCACCAGATCCTCCACAGCCTGGCGGTTCAGACGATAGTAGTCCGCGGCGTCCCGGGGTTCATCCGGCGTGATCCTTCCGTCCTTTCTGCCCATCGCCCGTCAGGCATCCTCGCCGCTGATATCGATGGTTGCCATATCCTCGTTGGCCTCCACCTCGACGCTGGTGTTGATCCGCTTGATCAGAGTCCTGTAAACGGGCAGAAGCGCCGTCAGGGCCGCGGCGATCACCAGCAGGACCCGATGGACCCTGAGGACCCGCAGAGCATTGGCGATATAGGTGTTCGTGCTGTCCAGCACGATGGGATTCTCCGCCCGGGTCAGGGCGTCCGTGATCCGATTTCCGTAATAGATATCGCAGAAGAAGACGATTCCCAGCATCAGGAACGTCAGCACCAGCATCGGGATATTCGTCTTTTTGCGGTGCGGAAAGGCGTTCAGGAAGCACAGAAGCCCGAGCATGCTCATCAGCATGGTGACAAATTCCGCCAGGCCCATCCCGTTCCCGTAAATCTTTGCGGTGGTATTGGAAATCTGCGTCAGGTTAAAGCTGTAGTAGACGAAGGAAGCCGCCAGCACCGCCAGGGCAATCATTTGAGGCTTCCGCTTCAGCGCTACCATCCATTTACGGAAAAATTCCGGTTTTGTCGAAGGAGCTTTTGCCATGTCACTTCACCTTTCCATTCGCGATGATCGGTTCCGCCGGCACCCTGCCGTATTCGGGAGGGCGCGGGATTCAGGCCTGCTTCAGCGGATCGCCAGGGTGGTATCCTTATCAAAAAAGTGCTTGCGGCCGAACTTCATCCCGGCCGTATCGCCGGCGCGGTAATCCGCCCATCCCCTGAGCTTGGCCACGATGTGGGCGCTGTCGCCGACAAAGCCGTGCACCAGGGTATTCATGCCCAGATTCTCGTTGTTGGTGACGCGGATCTGCAGGGGACCGTCGGCGCTGATATCCTCCGGCCGGATGCCCAGGATGATTTCCCGGCCGTAATAATCCTTCAGCGTTTCCTTTTCCTCATCCGTCAGGGGGACTTCGAAACCGTTCCCCTTCAGCATTCCGTCCTCAAAGCCCATCCCCTGATAGAAATTCATGGGAGGCAGCCCGATGAAGCCGGCGACGAAAGTGTTATCGGGACGGTCATAGAGCTCCAGCGGCGTGCCGATCTGCTGCACATGGCCCATGCTCATGCAGACGATCCGATCCGCCAGCGTCAGCGCCTCAGTCTGGTCGTGGGTCACGTAGAGCATGGTGGCCTTCAGCCGCTTATGGAGCAGCAGGATTTCACGCCGGGTTGCGCCGCGCAGCTTCGCGTCCAGGTTGCTCAGCGGCTCATCGAACAGGAAAACCTTCGGATTCCGTACGATGCTGCGGCCCATGGCCACCCGCTGACGCTGTCCGCCGGACAGCTGGGAGGGCTTCTTGTTCAGCTGGCTGGTCAGGCCCAGGATTTCCGCCGCGGCCAGCACCTTCTTGTGAATCACATTGGGATCTTCCTTCCGCAGGGTCAGGGAGAACGCCATGTTTTCATAGATGGTCATATGGCCGTAAAGGGCATAATTCTGGAACACCATGGCCATGTCCCGGTCCTTGGCGGGCGTCTGGGTGATATCCTTTCCGTCCAGCAGCAGATGGCCGGCAGAGATGTCCTCCAGCCCGGCCACCATCCGCAGCGTAGTGGATTTCCCGCATCCGGAGGGGCCGACCAGCACGATCAGCTCTCCGTCCCTGACATCCATGTTGAAGTCGAAAACAGCCTGGACGTTGTTGTCATAAATTTTGTCCAGATGCTGAAGTTGCAGTTCAGCCATTACGCAGCCTCCTTCCCGATCATGCCGGTATGCCGGGCGAGGGCGGCGGCTTTCCGCTGGTTAATCACGGCCGCCGCGATCAGGCAGGCCGCACTGCCGGCCAGGTAGACGACGCAGCGGATAAACTGCGGCGTCTGCATGACCACCGTCTCCGCGCTGCCGATCTTAATGACCGCCTGATGCGCCTGCATCGGCAGGATGAAGATCCTTGCCACCTGGAGAATTCCAAGGGCATACAGCAGCCAGGAGAAATTCGCCTGATAATTCTTGACGCCCTCCGAAGCCAGGAAAGCCATCAGCATGAACAGCAGATTGTATACGATGCTCCCGCCTACCAGGATCTGGTAGTACCAGGAACCGACGTCCGATTTATATATGGAAATGAAATACAGAACATTCAGCAGAATCGCCAGATAGCAGAGGCGGGATGAAGAAGTGTTCTTGACAAAGCGCATCCGGTCCGTCCGGATTTCGCGATCGTTCATGGCCTGCGTCATGCGACCGTCTCCTTTCCCCCCGCAATCAGGGCCTGTTCGTCTTTCATGAGTTTGCGTTTCCAGACGGCGTTGGCAATCAGCAGGATGATGCCGACCACCAGCAGCCCGAAGACCAGATAGTGGATATCAAACCAGAAGGTGGATTCCGTATAAAGCGTTTTCCGCTTGGCCGCGTGTTCCGCCAGCTCCTCAAAGTTGATGGCCAGGAACTGGGCTTTGAAGGCCTCGATCTGCCCGTGCGCCCAGACGGTCAGCGCGATACCGCCGGCCGAAACCAGGGCGATGGAGCAGTAGTTGCCGATGTAATACTTCCTGCGGCTGTGGGTATTGGTGACGAACAGCGTCGCGCACAGCAGGATCATGCCGATGGACAGCTTCAGGAAGAGCTTGTTGAAATCCTGCATGTCGTAATAAACCCGGGAGCCCGTCACCGTGGACTTATCCAGGTTTTTCGCGCTGCGGATCGTACTGTACAGCGCGTCATACAGGTCGGTCATGATTCCCAGCGAATAGATAAAGATCATTGCGCTGACGCCAAGGAGCGCCAGGCAGAGAATCTTTTGCAGCCTGACCTGCTTCTTATACATAACCGACCACATCCTTTTTCTGTATTCCGGGTCTGCCCGCCCGGAGGGGAGAAGCCCCCTCCGGGCGGGACGGTTTCAGGGTTCGTACCGGAGCCGTGACCGGCCCGGGTGTGATTACTTCATTTCAGCAGCGTAGTCCACCAGGGCTTCCCACGCGCCTTCCTTGATGATCAGGTACTGGCTGCCCTTCATGTTGTCCGCCACAAAGGCCGCGGCTTCCTCGGGAGAGCCCATGCCTTCGACGACGAAGCCCTTGGCAATGATGTCGACCAGGATGTTCTCCTGATCCTTGCCGGACTGGAACTTGGAGGTCAGATCCGTGAAGCCGCCCAGCTCGTCATTTTCCGCCTTGGTGGTGGGCAGAATGGTGGGCACGGAGGTGTACCAGGAATTCTCCGCCAGAGCCAGCTCCGGATGCTTGATGGTGCCCAGGGCGATGGCCTTGGAGATCTTCCCGGCGCCTTCACGGCCGGCTTCCGTCGTGCACTGGAACTCGAAGGCCTGGCTCTTCATGAAGCTCAGCGTGGAGCCCAGGAACTGACGCGCATAGTTCGTGTAGTTGCCGCTGGCCTTCTCCCACAGTTCGGCGCGGGTGGCGTCGGCGATTTCAGGCATCTCCTGGCCGTTGAAGCTGAAGGTCACATAGGAGCCGTCGTCGTTCTTCTTGATGAACTCGTCGGGACCGTAGCTCATGCGGATGGTGCCTTCGGGAGAGTAGGCATAGTCGATCAGGGCCAGGGCGGCGTTCAGCTTATCGGTGCTGGAGCCCACGCCGGCGATGGAGATTCCCCAGCCGTCCGTCTTCACGGAACGCCAGGACTCGGTAAACCGCATGTAGGTGCCGCCTTCGGCGCCATCCTGCCACAGGGCGACAGGAACCATAACCGCCTCATAGGCCTCGCCATCCTGCAGGACGCTGTCATCGTCGTTGTAGATGGTCTGGGTCTGGTTGTAGTCATAGTGCATGAAGCCGAGGTCGTTGGACAGGTAATCCTTGGTCTTGACATCCTCGCCGTTGACAAACGCCGCGGAGATCAGGCCTTCCTGCACCAGGGTGTTCATCCGGGCCAGCGCTTCGTAGGTGGCCACTTCCTGACGTGCATCCTTCAGCGTGCCATCCGTGTCCACATACAGGTAATCCTGGCGGGATTCCAGGCCGCGCACGCCGAAGAGGTGGCCGGCAAACCGGAACATATCCACCCGGCGCTGGTTGTTGGCATCCTCACGGGAGAACAGGCCCTGGACAGTGTCGGTGCCGTTCAGCGTCTTCGCGTTGGAAACGACGCAGCGCAGCAGGGCTACCAGCTCGTCCGCGTCCCACGCGGCGTTCTGGCCGATGAACAGGTTGCTGCGTTCGGTGCCGTAGTATCCGTTGTAGGTCTTGTCGATGTACTCCCTCAGCATATTCACGGCTTCCTCGCCGGTCATGCTGCCCTTTTCATTCATCTTGGCCACGATGTTGCCGTAGGCGTCGTAGTCCTTGGTCACGATTTCAACCGCGGTGCCTTCCAGGTTGGGCGTCTCGATCTCGATCTTCCCGCTGGTGGGCATATAGGGCTGATAGACGGGGGCGGCGGTGGTGCCGCAGCCGTCCGCGGCGGTGAAGGCGCCTTCGCCGTCAAGCAGCTTCTTGACCCAGTCAATCCGCATCAGGGGCATCCGCTCGATGTCGTTCACGCCGTCGAAGTACGGGCTGAAGTAGATCGCGCCGGTGTCGGTGTTGCCGGTGATGGAGAGCTTGACGATGGGGTTGGCGTCCAGATAGGCCTTGAAGTTCGGCATCTGGTCCAGATATTCGGCGATGTTCACAACCAGGCCGGCTTCGCCCGCTTCGCTCAGCTTCGCCGCCGTGCCGGACAGCACGTCCACGTTGTCCATCTGCTCTTTCCAGTAATCGAACTCGGCAGAAGCGCCGTTGCCCTGGTACACGCTGATGAACTTGATGCCCAGGGTGTCCTGAATGGCTACCCAGGTGGGCTTCAGGTCGCCGGTGTTGTAGGTCTTGCCGTCAGCCAGGGTGATCCCCTCGCCGGCTACCTCAGCGTCAAAGACCAGACCGGTCTTCGCGTTGTTATAGCCGGTGCCCATGCGGAGCTCGGTTCCTGCCGCGTAGGGCAGGGCGCTTTCCGCGGAAGCGAGGCTGAACATGGTCAGGACCATGGCCAGCGCAAGTGCCAAAGAGAGAACCTTTTTCATCTTGGAAATACCTCCTTTTTATATAACGGTTGCTTATCAACCGATGGGGAACTGTTTCCGCCCCATCCCGGAGCCTTTCCTTCCGAGAGGGGAGCCGCGCATGCCGGGCAGGGTATGGACCTTTCCGAACGCCCGCGGGATCACTCCTTTACGCCGCCGACGTTCGTGCCCTTGGCGAAATATTTCTGAATGAAGGGATAGATGATGAGGATCGGGATAATGGAGCAGACGATCAGCGCGTAGATCATGGAGTCCGGCGCGTACACCCGGTCCCAGCCCGTCATCTGGTCCGGATCCGTATACATCTCCAGCTGGAGCCGGATAAACACCTGCAGGGGATGCTCATTTCCGTTGGAAATCATCTGCCGGGCCCAGAAGTAACCGTTCCACCGGCTGATGGCGAAGAACAGCGCCACTGTGGCGATCGTGCTCTTGCTCATGGGGATGTAGACCTTGTTGAGCACCTGCAGCTCCGTGGCTCCGTCCACGATGGCGGCTTCCTCGATCTCCCCGGGAACGTTTTCGAACGCGTTCCGCAGGAGGATGATGTTCATGGCCGCCATACCCATGGCGATCACGACCAGCCACTTGTCATCCATGATGCCGATGGAGTTGAAGACCCGCTGGGTATCCAGGTAATTCAGGTACTGGGGAACGATACCGGCGCTGAACCACATGGTGAATACCAGGAAGAAGTTGAAGGCCTTCCGGAACAGCAGCCTTTTCTTGCTCAGGGCATAGGCGCCGAGAATGGAGACCCCCAGCGCCCACAGGGTTCCGTAAAAGGTCAGGAACAGGGTGTTGGCGTAGGAGTTCCAGAACATGTTGTTGGAAAACATGCTGGCGAAGGCTTCGAACTGAACGTCCTTCGGGAACAGCACCACTTCGCTGTATTCCACCGCGTGCCGCCCGCTCATGGCGGCGGAGACCGCATAGACGAAGGGATACAGGCACATCAGGGCAAACACGGTCAGCAGCACGTAGCTGAGAACCTTGAAGATCAGCTCGGAGATTTCGAGCTTTCTTTTCATCCCGGATCCCTCCTTAATACAGCGAGGTGTTGGCCGCCTTGCGGGCAATGGTGTTCGCACCGATTACCAGCAGCATGCCCACCACATTATTCATCATTTCCGCCGCGCTGGCGATGCCGGTCCCGGCGCCGCCGCCCAGGCCCGTCCTGTAGGCCAGCGTCGAAATCACGTCCGCCGTCATGTAGGTCTTGGTGTTATAGAGCAGCATGACCTTTTCATAGCCGATGTTCAGCAGGGAGCCGATCCGCGTGATCAGCATGATCACGATGGTGGACAGGATGCTGGGAAGCACCACGTAGCGCATCTGCGCCCATTTGTTGGCGCCGTCGATCTGCGCCGCCTCATAGCTGGTCGGCGAGATGGCGATGATGGCCGCGAAGAAGACGATGCTGCCGTAGCCGGCTTCCTCCCAGATGCCGCTGATCTGGTAGATGGCCCGGAAGTAGTCCGGATTGTTCAGCAGGCCGGCGTTTCCGATCTCCGCGCTGATGATGCCCAGCCTGACCAGCGCCTGGCTGACGATGCCCATCTGGCCGATGATGGAGCCCTGCTTCACCAGCATGGTGACCAGGGAGGTCATGACGACCGTGGACATGAACTTCGGCAGGTAGGTCATGACCTGCAGGGTGCTGCGGGCCCAGTTGGACCGGACTTCATTGAAGAACAGCGCCAGGATGATGGGCATCGGGAAACCGAAGCACAGGCCGTAGAAGCTGAGCAGGAAGGTGTTCCGCATCGCCCGCCAGAAATCCACGCTCAGGCTGTCCCCGCCCACCAGGAGGCGCTTGAAATAGCTGAAGCCGGAGAAGAGCTGTTCATTGACCGGAAGAATCCCGTCCGGAACCTTGAAGCTTCCCAGCAGTTCATACATGGGAAAATAGCGCCAGAACAGGAACACCAGCAGCATCGGCACCAGCATGACGTAGAGACGCCAGTCCTTCAGAATGGTACGCCCCACGTGAAGCCAGTAGTGCTTTTCCACGTCGTCCCGGACAGCCTGCTCGGGATCCTCCCGCCAGGTTCCTGCCGCTTCGTCGTGGATCAGATAATCCCCCGCTGGATGCTTCATGCACATTCCTCCGTTCTCCGGCCCGCGGAAACCGGGCCGATTTAATCAGGAAAGCCGGGATCAGGAATCGGACTGCTCCGCCTGAACGCGCGCCATATAATGCAGCTGATCCTCCAGCATGCCGTCCAGCCGGCGGACGATCCAGAGAATCACCAGGGTAAACAGATCCGTGACCGCCTCCGTCGTAAAGTACCCCGCCGCCAGCGAAGGCTCCGCCCCCGTCAGAAGTGAGACGGCCGCGCGGCCGCCCTGCATCAGCAGGAGGACCGCCAGGCCGAAGGCCAGCGCCGGCAGGGATTCCTTCCAGACGCCTCCGGCCTTCCGCCAGCGGGCCAGCAGGGGAAGGAGCAGAAGCGGAAAGAGATTCCCGAGGCCGTAGATCAGGAACTGGGAAGCGGAGGCGTGCAGGTGAAGGCAGACGACCGCCCCCCCGAGCAGCGCGTGCACCGCGGCCCAGGGCCCCCACCGGACCAGAACGATCGCGACGACGGCCGGGACGAGGGAGACCGTGTACGGCTCCGCCGGAAACCAGCGGCTGGAGGCCAGGAGAATCATACTTTCGAAAACCAGGAGCATCAGGGCGAACAGGAGAAGGTCCACCCTTCTGTACTGTTCGGGGCTCCGCCGCTTATTCAACGCTCGTCCTCCGAAGCATAGACAAACTGTCCAATTCAGTCTCAGGTATTATAAAGTTTTTCCCGTTTTTTGTACAGGGGAAAGATGTTTCAATTTTGTTACATAAGACAAATATTGAAGAAAGAAACAGCAAATAATAAGTATAATTTGGCGGGCACAGAAACGGAAAAGGGAGGGATTTCCGGGGCGCGCGGCATAAAAAAACCCGCGGGCCGGGCCCGCGGGATAAGACAAAACATAACAGGTCAGGGCTGCTTGCCGATATAGGCCAGAATACCGCCGTCCACATAGAGGATATGGCCGTTGACGAAATTGCTCGCGTCGGAGGCCAGGAAAACAGCGGGGCCCTGGAGATCCTCCGGATTTCCCCAGCGGGCGGCCGGGGTCTTGGAAACGATGAACTGGTCGAAGGGGTGCCGGCTTCCATCCGCCTGGCGCTCCCGGAGCGGCGCGGTCTGGGGCGTGGCGATGTATCCCGGCCCGATGCCATTGCACTGGATGTTGTGCCCGCCGTATTCGGAGCAGATGTTCCGGGTCAGCATCTTCAGGCCGCCCTTGGCCGCCGCGTAGGCGGAAACCGTCTCCCTGCCCAGCTCGCTCATCATGGAGCAGATGTTGATGATCTTTCCGTGCCCCTTCTGAATCATGGAGGGGATGACTGCCTTGGCGCAGATGAAGGGAGCGTTCAGATCCACATCGATGACCTTCCGGAAGTCCGCGGCGCTCATCTCGATCATGGGGATGCGGCGGATAATGCCCGCGTTGTTGACCAGGATATCGATGACGCCGACTTCCTTCTCAATCTGCGCGACGAGGGCCTGCACAGCCTCCTCGTTCGTGACGTCGCACACATATCCATGGGCGGGGATGCCCTTCTCCTGATAGGCGGCCAGGCCGCGGTTCACCAGATCCTGGTTGATATCGTTGAAAACGATGGTGGCGCCCGCCGCGTGGAACGCCTCCGCAATTGCAAAGCCGATGCCGTAGGAGGCGCCGGTGATCCAGGCGATTTTGCCGGTGAGGCTGAAATCCTTCATGTTCATGTTCGAATCCTTCCTTTCCAAATCGTATTGTTTGTATGTTCATCCATGCCGTTCGTTCCGGATTCCCGCTTCAGCGGCCGGCACGCCGGGCCCGGCCGGAGCCGGCGGGGAAGCGGGGCCCCTTCGCGAGGCGGCGGAACCGGGTCAGCGAAGCTCAGTGGTCGGAATTTCATCCATGTCGTCGAAGGCCTGATTCTCGCCGCCCATGGCCCAGATGAAGGTGTAGTTGCTGGTGCCCGCGCCCGCGTGGATGGACCAGGAGGGGGAGATGACGGCCTGCTCGTTCTGCATGACGATGTGCCGGGTTTCCTGCCCTTCGCCCATCATATGGAAGACGACGTTGTTTTCGGGGACTTCGAAATAGAAGTAAATCTCCATCCTGCGCTCATGGGTATGCGCCGGCATGGTGTTCCAGACGGAGCCGGGCTCCAGCACGGTCATGCCCATGGACAGCTGGCAGGTTTTCAGCACGGAGGGATGGATAAACTGGTTGATGGTCCGCTTGTTGCTGGTCTCCAGGGCGCCGAGGGGCTTCTTCGCCGCGTCCGCGATCCGGATCAGGCGGTTCTCGTAGCTGCAGTGCGCCGGGGCGGAAACCAGATAGAATTTGGCGGGATGAGCGGGATCGTCGCTTTGGAAAAAGACGGACTTCGCGCCCCTGGTGATGTAGAGGCAGTCCTTATACTCCAGGCTGTACACCTGATCGTCCGCGTAAACCTTTCCGGGTCCGCCGACGTTGAACATGCCGTATTCCCTGCGCTCGAGGAAATAATCCGTTCCGAAATTCTTCCAGATATCGATGCCTTTGTCGATGGAAACCTTTTCCCGGACAGGCATGATGCCCAGCGTCACCATGCGGTCCACATGGCTGTAGACGGCCTGCACCTCGTCCGGAACGAACAGGGTTTCGATCAGAAACTCCCGGCGCGTCTCCTCTGTGGTATAGCGCCTGAAATCACGCTGGCTGCAGGAATAACGAATGTCCATGGTACCTTTCCTCCTTCAAATATGTGTCATGTTTTCCAGGAAACAGATTACAACCGCTGAACCGTTTCACCCTCCACATTTTCCATGGAGACGTCCTCAACCGTCAGCTCCCCGACAAACCGCGCGACGATTCCCCGGTTATGGAGGGCGGGAACATGATCCGCCATCGCGGGAACCAGCGGCTCGCTGTTTTCCTGAAAGCTGAAGCGGCAGCCTCGGATCGAAACGCTTCGAACCGGGCGCTCTGGCAGCCCGAGAATGTACGCGGCACAGGCCTGGCAGCCCTCGGCCCGAACCCGCTCGAAAACGACGGAACCGATGGTCGGGGTCGTCTCGTCCACCGGCTGAGGCTCCCATGTCTGAACCCAGGGGGAGTGGCCGTCCGGATCGCAGAAGTACATGCAGTTGACCACCAGGGGCATTTTGACGCCCTCCATCCGGATATCCTCGAAGCGGATATCGTCCACCACGGCATACCGGCCGCGGCCGCGGCGGGATTTGATCCGAAGCCCCCGGTCATTCCCCCTCATCCAGCAGTGATGCACCCGGACCCGGTACACGCCGCCGGCCATCTCGCTGCCGACGGTTACCCCGCCGTGCCCGTCGAGCATGGCGCACCACGCGATCTCCAGATCCCGCGAAGGCATATGGTATTTCATCCCCTGCCAGATCTTGCCGGACTTGATGGCGATACAGTCATCCCCCACGGAGAACAGGGCTCCGTAAAGACGGACGCCTTCGCAGCTTTCAGGATCGAACCCGTCCGTGTTGGGACTGTCCGCGGGAGCCTGCACCGTGATGTTCAGGAAGGCCAGGTTCCGGCTGAAGAGCGGATGAATGTTCCAGAACGGGCTGTTCAGAAATCCGATGCCCTGGACCGTGATATCCCGGCAGCGGCTCAGGAACAGAAGATGGCCCCGGAATGCCCGGTCCTTCTCCTTGGGACATTTCCACCAGCCGCCCTCCCGGCCGCGGCCGTCCAGCACGCCCTCGCCGATGATTCGGACATCCTCCAGGCCGATCCCTGTCAGAAGGGACGCGAAGGAATCCAACGGATTGCCTTCCTGAGAGCCGAGCAGCAGATCGTCCCCGCCGCCGGTGGGGAAGACCAGGCCCGGCAGAACGGCCCGGACATCCTTTTTGTCAAGCAGGGAGAGCCGGGCGCCTTTCCGGAGCTCAAGGGTCATATGGCTTTTCAGGAAAAGAGGCCCGGTCCGGTAAGTCCCTTCGGGAATCAGGACCCGCCCGCCTTCCGGGCAGCAGAGCAGCGCGGCCTGGAGGGCGGAGGTATCGTCCGCGACGCCGTCGCCGACCGCTCCGAAGCGGCGCACGTCCAGCGTGAAGGATTCCGATTCCGTGCGGAAACACAGAACCTCCGGAGCACGGCCATCCCGCCTGAGCTCCAGGCGGTAATCCGTCTCCGGAAAGAGATCGAACAGCGAAACGACGGAGCGGCATTCAGCCCCCAGGTCCATTCCGTTCAGGGAGAGGGAGACGGGGGCGGGCATGGTGTAATCCCCTTCGCCGTCCAGCAGGACGGACGCGCTGCGCGCGGAAACAAAAAGCGTTTTCATCAGAGGCGCCCTCCCAGAACGCGGGGCAGGATTTCGGGAACGGCCAGGTGCGGCCGCGGCCGGGCCTGGCCGAAAAGATCCTCCGGCAGGATTCCCAGCCGAACCGCCCCGATCCGGACGTCGTCCCATGCGGAGAGGGAGAGGAGATCCTCCCTGTCGGCGCGGAAAAAGTAAGCGCGAAGCAGATCGATCATCGCGCGGTAATGCTCATAAAGGCGCTCATCCATCACCCGCAGGCAGTCAAGGACCGCCGAGGCCCAGGCATGATCCTCCGGAGAGAGGGAAGAGACCGGATCCGACGGAGCGGAGGCACGGAAGACGCGAACCAGCCCGGCGGGATTGCCGGGCCCTTCCCCGTCGGCAGGCTTCCAGCCGTGAGCCCCCAGAAAGACGGAGACGGAGGAGGGGAGGGAAGAAGCAGACATCGGAACCTCCTGCTTATAATAGTCGGATCGGGGAAGCGCGAACCGTACGGGTCCGGGACAGCCCCATGGGAAGAATAGCACGAAATAAGGCGAAAAGCAATGAATGATTAAGAGGAAGAAAACTGAATGATTAAGAGGAAGAAAACCGGCGGAATCAGGGAGCGGACAGGCCGTCCAGCGATTTTTTCAGCAGAGGGAGCTCCACCAGAAGCATTCCGATCCAGCCCGCCAGGTAACTGAGGGGAAGCGCTTCCATGGCCAGCTTCATCCCAAAGACCAGCAGCAGGGCCACGGCGGCCCGGACGCCCATATTGGTCAGGGAGCTGACGAGGGTTATGCGGAGATCGCCCATCCCGCGGAAGAACCCCTGGACGCCGTTGGTGACAGCCGGAAGCAGATAGAAGAACGCAATCAGGCGGAGATACTTCACGCCGTGGGAAATGACCAGCGGGTCCGTGGTGGACAGGCTGACGAGGGGGCGCGCGAAGAAAAAACAGATCAGGGCAATCAGAAGCCCGTAGACCAGCTCGATGGCCATGCCGCTGCGGAAGCCCTCCCTGACCCGGGCAGGCTTTCCCGCTCCCCGGTTGATGGCCATGAAGGAGGTCATTGCGTGGCCGATATTCTGCTGGGGAATATATGCAAAGTCATCGATCCGGCTGACGATGGTGAAGGCCGCCATCACCGGTACGCCCATGGTGTTCACGACCGCCTGCACGGCAATTTTGCCAAGCTGCACCGTGGCCTGCTGCATGGCGGAAGTCCAGCCGTAGGAGACCGTGGCCCGGAGGAGCGAGCGGTCAAAAACGAGCCATTCCCGGCCGAGGCGGAGGAACGGGACCTTTTTCTGCAGGTAAATCAGGCACAGGACGCAGCTGACCGCCTCGCAGACCACCGTGGAAACCGCGGCGCCGCTGCAGCCAAGCCCCAGCCAGGCGACCAGCAGCAGGTCGCCGGCCACGTTCAGCACCGCGCTGACGATCAGGAAAAGCAGCGGGCCGGCGCTGTCGCCCAGCGCGCGGAGAATGCTGGCCAGACAATTGTATACGAAGGTAAAGACGAGCCCGAGAAAAATGATCCGCATATAGCTTACGGACATTTCCAGAACGGAGGCGTCCACCTGCAGGAGCCTGAAGAGCGGACGGGCCAGCGCCGCAAAGAGGATGGAAATGACCGCCGTAAAGCCCAGCCCGCCCAGCATCGTGGTGCTGATCTGGCGGCGTAGGGTATCGTAATCTCCGGCTCCGTAATGCGTTCCGATCAGGATGCCGGCTCCCAGCGTGATGCCGTTCATAAAGAGAATCACCAGCGTCATCAGCGGGTTCGACGTGCCGATGGCCGCCAGCGCCTCCCGGCCCACGAAACGGCCGACGATCATGCTGTCCACCGCGTTGTACAGAAGCTGAAAAATATGCCCGAGAACCAGCGGAACGGTGAACCTGATCAGCTCCGGGGCGATTTTCCCCGATGTGAAATCCGTCTTCATGCAGCCTCCTCAGTCCGCGGGCGGGCGGAGGCTGCGCACCAGATAGTTCCTCGGATCGTCAACATCCAGGCCGCTGAGGTAAGATCTGTTGCCCAGGCTTTTTTTCAGATCGGCTTCCGTGACGCCTTTCCCGAAGAGAAAGGCGTAGGCGTCGGAGATCATGCGAACCGCTTCGGAAAGCGCCAGGCTGTATAGCTCGGGAAAGCTCTGCCGGGAGGTCTGCTCCCGGGCGTAGGCCTCATGCCAGGACGCGTGGGAAAGGTTTTCCACATCCCGGTCCAGAAAGGCGGATTCGGCATAGGGAAGGGAGCGCAGGCGATGCGTCGGGAAAACGCGGGCCAGAAGCGTCAGCGCCGAACGCGGCTTTTCCAGCTGCCTGAAAATCCAGCGGTAAAAGGCATAGCACCGGTTCAGCGCCGGAAGCGTATGACGCCATCCGTATACTTTTCCGTAGACGGCGTCCAGATCCTCCGCCATGGCTTCCGGAAGCCGAAGACGGGGGAAATGGTGATCCGTGACGGGATGCTTCTCGCCCCAGAACCCCTCCCTTTTCAGCAGCGCCGCATCCAGCGCGTGCTCCAGATCCCGGTGGGCCCTCTTCGTCGGCCAGGTTTCCGTCGTCTGCCAGATGATATAGGGGTGCGTTTCCGAATCCAGCGCGTAATGACAGAGAAAGCCCGCCAGATAGGAAAATATTTCGCGGCGGGCGGTCCCGTCCCGCGCCTGAAGGGCCAGGGATGCCAGGAAGTCTCCGGTCCGGGTTGTATGCATCCGGCGTCCCCGTCCCTGGCGCCGCTTCCAGAACTGATAGACAAACCACAGGTCAGGGCCGTAAAGCGCAAAGCCGAAAGGGGCTTCCGCGAGATATTCCCTGATTTCCGGAGGGAGGGAGGCCGACACTTCCATTCCGAAAGCGTGATGCAGCGCTACATCGGGCATGACAGGTTTCCTTTCTTCGCAGGATTACAGAACGACGACTCTGGGATGGCAGTCGAGATCCCCGCGGGTGACGCGGAGCGCCTCGCCGCCCGAACAGACCTGCGCCGGTTCAAAGAAGGAGAGGAACGCTTCAGGCGGTTCGATGGGCCAGTCCGCGTTGTATTCCGTTTTGTAATGCATGGGGATAATGATCCGCGGATCCAGCTGCCGGACGACCTCCATGGCCGCGGAAGCGTCAACGGTATAGAAGCCGCCCACGGGAATCATCAGGATATCCGTCCTTCCCAGCGCCTCGAGCTGGTCAGCACTGAGCAGGCAGCCCAGATCGCCGAGATGCACCACGCGCAGATCTTCCGCCTCCAGCAGGAACAGCAGCGTTTTGCCGCGCTTGGCGCCTTCGGCATCATCGTGGTCCGCCAGGATTCCCGTGACCTGAATTCCCGGGGCAAAGGTATGGACGCCGGCGTAATCGATGATCTGCGGAAGGCCTTTGATATTTTCCACGGCGTCATGGTCATGATGATGATGCGAAACCAGAACGCCGTCCGCTTCGATTTCAGAAACAGGGTATCCGGTGGAAGCGTCGTAGGGATCCGTGACGATGCGGAATCCGCTTTCCAGGGTCAGCAGAAATTCCGCGTGCCCGATGTGCTGAATAAGCATGGTCTCACTCCTTTTCACTGAATACAAGCTGAGGAAGCGCCTGGTGAAGGCGGAGGCGCGCCGCTAGGTTTTCGTGGAGAATCCGGCATGCCCGTTCCCATTCGGAAGCCCCCTGTTCGCGGGCTTTCAGCAACGCCGTCATTTCCCTCGAAGAGGAGGCTGTACCGGGATGACGGCTGAGCAGCGCGAGCAGGCAGGCCGCTTCGCCCCGCGGTTCCTCCGGGAACCAGCCTTCCGGCGCCCGCCCTTCCGGAGGGCGCAGCTGGATCCATCCGTCCGCCTGGAAGGCCTGCCAGCCGGCTTCCTGCACCCTGTCCAGAAAAACCAGGCAGTCGGCGGGACTTGCGCATGCCGGAAGATCCACGGAAAAGAGATCCTCCGGATTCAGGCTGCGCCTCAGAGCGGGCCTGCGCCGGACGGAGGCGGGGAAGAGGCGCTGAAGCTCCAGACGCCAGGGGTTTATCCATGGAAAATCCCGATTCATAATCCTCTCCAGGACTGAAATTGATGGATCGGAAGGGACGCGGGGCACGCCCTTCCGGGGAGCGCGTCAGGGCAGATGCCGGACCAGCCAGTCCGAAAGATCCAGGTAGACATCCTGACGGTTCAGTTCATTGAAAAGCTCATGCCGGGCCTCCGGGTAGAGGCGTACTTCAACATCGGCGAGGCCCAGATTCCTGAATTCTTCCGCGACCTTTTTCACGCCCGAGCCCATGCTTCCGACGGGATCCTTTTCCCCGCTGATGAAGAGAACCGGGAGATCCCTGGGCATGGCTTTCAGTTTCTCCGGATCGCCCATCCACTTCAGCCCGCGGAAAAGATCCCGGTATCCGCCGGCGGTAAACAGGAAGCCGCAGCGGGGATCCGCCACGTATTTATCCACTTCCTTCTCATCCCGGCTGAGCCAGTCAAAGTCCGTCCGGTTCGGCGCGAAGGGCTTGTTGGAGCTGCTGAAGCCGACTTTGTTGATCAGCGGGGATTCCTTTTTCTTCCCGCCGGCAAGGCAGATCAGCCCCGACAGCGCCAGGCCGGCGGTAACGACGCCGGAAGGAAAAAAACCGGTTCCGGAAAGAACCGCTCCGGCGAGGCCCGTGCCATGCTCCGTCAGACAGCACCGGACGACAAAGGACCCCATGCTGTGACCCAGCAGGAAGTAAGGAAGGCCGGGATGTTCCGCCTGAACCTTTTCCCGCAGGGTATGGACATCCTCCACCAGGGCGCGCCATCCGTCCCGATCCCCGAAATAGCCGGGAAGGGGTGCGCCGTCCCCATGCCCCAGATGATTGTGGCCGACAACCAAAAAGCCCCGGGAGTTCAGGAAGGAAGCCGCCTGATCATACCGGTCGATGTGCTCAGCCATGCCGTGCACAAGCTGGACGATCCCGCGGGGCGAACCGTCCGGGATCCATTTTCGTCCCTGCAGGAGCTGGCCCTGGACGGACTGAAAAGACAGATTTTCCTTTTTCACGGAAACCATCACATCCTTTATCCGGGGATTGGATTCACAGTTCAATTATATTCATTTTCCGGGGCAATTCAAGTCGGACTGACCGGCTGAATGTTTCCGGACTGCCGGGCTGAAAAAAGACGGACTGATCGGGGGAACGGACAGTTCTCTGAAGGATACGAATCCGAAGAATTGATTCCGGGAAAAGATGATTCATCCTGTTATCATTGACCTGCCGGTGAAAAACGTGGTATCATCCTTTCATTCCATACCACGAAAGCCAGGATGCGGGAGGATGACGCCATGAATATTGTTTGCCTGGATCTGGAAGGAGTTCTGGTCCCGGAAATCTGGATTGCTTTTTCGGAAGCTTCAGGTATTCCGGAACTGCGGCGCACAACCAGGGACGAGCCGGATTACGACAAGCTGATGAAGTTCCGGCTGAAAATTCTGAAGGAGCATGGGCTGGGCCTGCGGGAGATCCAGGCGACGATCGAGAAGATCGATCCCATGCCCGGAGCCCGCGAATTTCTTGATTCCCTGCGCGAGAAAACGCAGGTGCTCATTCTGAGCGACACCTTCACCCAGTTCGCGACGCCGCTGATGAAAAAGCTCGGATGGCCCACGCTGTTCTGTAACGAGCTGGAGGTCGCGGAGTCCGGAGAGGTTACGGGATTCCGCATGCGCTGCGAGAAGAGCAAGCTGAGCACGGTCCGGGCGCTGCAGTCCGTTGGCTTCGATACGATCGCGGTGGGGGACAGCTTCAACGATCTGGGCATGATTCAGGCCAGCAGAGCCGGCTTCCTGTTCCGCTCCACGGCGCAGATCCGGAAGGACCATCCGGAGCTGAAGGCCTTCGAATCCTACGGGGATTTGCTGGAGGCTATCCTGAAGGCGCTTTGATACGGAACCGCCCGAACCCCTTCGGGCGAGGGAAGACATACTAACAGACAGAAGGCAGGAATGAATGATGGATAAGCAGGAAACGGCAAAGAAAACCATTTTTTCGGGAATTCAGCCCAGCGGCACCCTGACCATCGGCAACTACATCGGAGCGCTGCGCCATTTTCCCGAGCTTCAGGAAACCTACAACTGCATTTACTGTATTGTGGATGAGCACGCCATCACGGTGCGGCAGAACCCCGCGGACCTTCGGAGACGCTGCCTGGAGCTTGCGGCTGTTTATCTCGCCAGCGGCATCGACCCGGAAAAATGCATTATCTACTGCCAGAGCCATGTCAGCGCGCATGCCGAGCTGGCATGGATCCTGAACTGCTTTACCTATATGGGAGAGCTGCAGAGAATGACGCAGTTCAAGGATAAAGCGGCGAAACACGCGGACAATATCAATGCCGGACTGTTTACCTATCCCGTTCTGATGGCGGCGGATATCCTGCTGTATCAGGCGGACGCGGTTCCGGTCGGTGCGGATCAGAAGCAGCATCTGGAAATCACCCGGGACATTGCGCAGCGCTTCAACAGCATATACGGCGATGTGTTTACCGTTCCGGAACCGCTGATTACCAAAGTGGGCAGCCGGGTGATGAGCCTTCAGGATCCGACGAGAAAAATGAGCAAGAGCGATCCGGAGGAGTGCTTCATTTCACTGCTGGATGAGCCGGATGCGGTGCGCCGGAAGATTAAAAGAGCCATGACGGATTCCGACGGGGAGATTCGCTTTGATCCGGAGAACAAACCCGGCGTGAGCAATTTGCTCAGTATCATCAGCACGCTGACCGGGGAAGACATGGAAACGATCTGCGGGGAAATGGCGGGCAAAGGATACGGGGATCTGAAAAACCGGACATCCGACGCGGTGATTGCGGCGCTTGAGCCGCTGCAGAGCGAATATAAGAGGCTGATCGCAGATAAGCAGTACCTGCTGGATACGCTGCTGTCGGGCGCAGAAAAAGCGAATTCAATTGCCATCAGAACCTTGCGCAAGGTACAGAAAAAGATCGGCTTTGCGCCGAGAAGCCTGAAATGAACGAACAGGGAGAAGCGGGGCGCTTACGGTTTCCTTTACGCCTGACGCTTCTCCCTGTTTCTTTTTATGCCGGGGCGAACGTTCCTGTAACCATCTGTGATCATTTTCGCAATCATTTACGGGCACCGCGGTCATTGTTCCCGTAATCATTGACAAACGCTTCCTTAAGAAATATAATCATGCTTGTGCCTGCACCCGTAGCTCAGCAGGATAGAGCGATCGCCTCCTAAGAAGTAGGCCGACTACCGCTTTTCCGGAAACTGAAAACGGGAACAGCGTTCGGAAGTGCCCCGGTTTCCCAGTTACTCCGACACCCTTACTCAGCAAGGTCGAAATCAGCATGTGGGAAAATGTCCTACCGCCAAAGTTAGAAAAGCTGATTAGAAATCGACCTTTCCTGATTAGAAAAAAGCACTCCAACCTCCACGGTGAACAGTCACCGAATCCTCGGAAGCCTTGAAAAATAAGGACTTTCGAGAACATGGTCCCGTACCTCAGCAGGATAGAGGGTCCGCCTCCTAAGCGGAACGTCGC